>JAJPHB010000066.1 GCA_021325525.1 Alphaproteobacteria bacterium | reverse complement strand
GCCCAATTATGGCGCGGGATCGGGTTCGGGTAGTTCTGCGTGTCGGCGCCGACGCCGAGCAGGATGAGGTTGAAGAGAATATAGGAGACGCCGATGGTGCTGATCATCGCCGAGGTGCCGCGCACGTTGCGCAAGGGGCGCAGCGCGATGCGTTCGATGGTGACGCCGAGCACCCCCGAGAAGAGCATCGTGCCGAGGAAAGCCAGCGCGAGGACGCCCACCAGGGGGAGCCCGGTCAGAATGGTCTGCTGACCGACGATCCCGGTCGCCTGCAGGACCCACAGGGCGACGAAGGAGCCCACCATGAAGACGTTGAAGTGGGCGAAGTTGATCAGCTCGATGATGCCGTAGATCATCGTGAACCCCAGCGCGAGTAGCGAGTACATCGCGCCGAGGCTCAGACCGTTGATGATCTGCTGCAGCAGGACGTCCTGGAAGCTCATGCTGCCAGATCCCAACTAACCGTTGCGAGGCCGATTACGAGCTGGCCGGCGCAACGCCGACATACTTGTACTGGAACCCGACATCGTCGAGCGGGTGACTGTCGTCCTTATGGATCTGGAAGACGCTGATCACCTTGTTGACGAGGTCGCCGTTCTCGTCGAACGAGATCTCGCCCTGCAGAGTCTTCACATGCGAGGTCTGGATGGCGTCGCGGATGTTGGAGCGGTTGACCTCCTTGCCGCTTTCGGCGACCCGCTTGATCGCGTCGATGATCACCTGCGCCGCATCGTAGGCGGTGATGGCGTAGTCATCGGGCGAGGTGCCGTACTTCTTCTTGAAGGCCTCGACCATCGCCTTCGCCCCGCTGTCGTCGATGAGGTGCGGCGAGGCGATCGTCGCATACCAGCCCTCGGCCGCGGGGAAGCCGGCGCCCTTCAGATATTCGGGGCCGTACATGCCGTCGCCGCCGCCCTTGATCATCTTCGGCACGATGTCATAGGACTGCTTCACCAGCTTGACGCCCGCCTGCGCCACGCCGCCATAGTAGATGGCGTCGGGGTTGAGCTGCTTGATCTTGGTGAGGATGGCCGTGTAGTCGGCCTCCTTGGGATTGAGCTGGTCGCGCCCCATCACCTTCATGCCGAGCTTCTCGGCCTGCTTCTGGAAGGAATCGGCGATGCCGACGCCATAGGCGCCCGAATCATCCAGGATGTAGACGCTCTTCACATGCAGGACGTCATGGAAGTAGTTCGCCATATTGGGGCCCTGATAGGCGTCGGTCGTCACCGTCCGGAAGTAGACCGCCTTCTTGTTCGGACGGAATTGCGACACGAATTTGGGATCAGGGCTGGTGATGTCGGGATTGGTCGAGCTCGGCGTGATCGTCGCGAGATCGGCGGCGCTGAGGATCGGCGACATCGCCTTGCCCTCGCCGCTCATTTGCGGCCCGATATTGGCGACCACCTTGGGATTGGAGGCGAGCTTCTTGGTGTTGGTCGCCGCCTGCGCCGGGTCGTACTGACCCGCCGTCGCCGTGCCGCTGTCGAGCGTGATCGTCTCGATCTTGTAGCCGGCGACGCCGCCCCTCTCATTCGCCTCGTCGATGGCGAGCTGCGCGCCGTCCTTGATGAGCGTTGCCGACTGCGCATCGGCGCCCGTGAGCGGCAGGGTGATGCCGACGGTGACGGTCTTGTCGGCCGCATGGGAGGCCATGGCCCCCATGCTGAGAACGCCTGCGGCGACAGCCGCGCCGAGCAGGGTCCTGAGCGATACAGTCTTGGACGTCACGTAACCTCCTCCTCTCCCGATGGTTGGGTATGACGAGGAGAGCTCGGCTCGCACACGCTTGCGCCCGACAGTGCCGGGACGATGTGTCGACGGCCACCCTCCCCGTTTGCCCGACCGATTCGCATCGGCTCAGGCGTCGTTCTTGTTAGTCGTTGTTGCCGATCTGTAACAGAATTTGACTCTTACCCGATTTTACGCCGCCGCCCAAGCAGAAACTAGGAGCGCCCCCGCAGCGATTGCACTTGACAAAAGGGGCTTTTAGGGGTCACGCGCCTGCGACAGGGAGGCCGCCAATGCGGCTCGGAGGGCGGAAAGCGCCGCTCTGTCAGCACTTTCCAACCTAACCTCCTCCGCATCTTACAGCGGTTTGAAGCGGCGGCGCGGCGCTCAGCCGCCCGGCGGCGCGGCGCGGCGGCGATGGATCTGGAGAGCCACCTCGTCCTGGGCGATGCGCTGCCGCCGTTCGGCGGCGCCGCGCTCGCGCCGCGCCCGGTTGGCGGCCGTGATCTCGTAGCGCTTCATATCGCGGAAGGCCTCGGCGAGCGCCTCGCGCGCCGCCGCCATCTGTCCTTCGACCCCGGCCAGGGAATCGGCGAGCTTGCGCCGGCGCTCGATGAGCTCCCGCGCATAGCCGGCATAGGAATAACCGGCTTCGTGCGAGGCGGCGGCCACCTGCTGCTCGCTCGTCAGCTCCTGCTCGAGGCGCGTCGCCTCGCCGCGCAGCCGCTCGGCGAGGCGCTCGAGCTCGCTCAGCTGGCGCCGCTGCTCGTCGATCTTCCAGCGGTTGACGCGGATGAGGCTGTCGAGCGCGCTCACGAGGACGCCTCGAGAATTTTCGCGAGCTCGCCATAGCCGCTCGCGAGCTCGGCGCGCTCGTCCTTGCGCTGGCCGAGGAAGGCTTCGAGGGCCGGATAGCGCTGGATCGCCTCGTCGACCTGGGCATCGCTGCCCTTGCGATAGGCGCCGAGGCGGATGAGCTCGGCCATGTCCTCGTAAGTCGAGAGGTGGCGCCGCGCCGCCGTCACCAGCGCCGTCTCCTCGGCGCTGTTGCAGCCGGGCATGGTGCGCGAGATCGAGCGCAGCACATTGATCGCCGGGTAGCGGCCGCGCTCGGCGATGGCGCGCTCCAGCACGATGTGACCATCGAGGATGCCGCGTACGGCATCGGCGATCGGCTCGTTGTGGTCGTCGCCCTCGACGAGCACCGTGAAGAGCCCGGTGATGCTGCCCGCCCCGCATCCGGGGCCGGCGCGTTCGAGAAGGCGCGGCAGCTCGGCGAAGACCGTCGGGGTATAGCCCTTGCTCGCCGGCGGCTCCCCGGCCGAGAGGCCGATCTCGCGCTGCGCCATGGCAAAGCGCGTGACGCTGTCCATGAGGCAGAGGACGTCGCGCCCCTCGTCGGGAAGAACTCCGACAGGGTGAGCGTCAGATAGGCGGCCTGCCGCCGCAGCAGCGGCGATTCATCCGAGGTGGCGACGACGACGACGCTGTGCGCGAGGCCTTCGGGGCCGAGGTCGTCGGCGATGAACTCCTGCACCTCGCGGCCGCGCTCGCCGATGAGGCCGATGACCGTGACGTCGGAAGCGGTGTAGCGCGCCAGCATCGAGAGCAGCACCGACTTGCCGACGCCGGAGCCGGCGAAGATGCCCATGCGCTGGCCGCGGCAGCAGGTGAGGAAGGTGTTGATGGCGCGGACGCCGAGATCGAGCTTGCCCTGGACGCGCTGGCGCCTGTGGGCGGGCGGCGGCTGGTTGCGCAGGGGGCAGGCGACGTTGCCCAGCGGCAGCGGCCCCTTGCCGTCGATGGGCTCGCCGAGCGCGTTGACGACGCGGCCGAGCCAGCCCGGATGCGGATAGACGGCGGGAATGGTGTTGGCGACCTCGGCCTTGCAGCCGAGGCCGACGCCCTCGGTCGAGCCGAAGGGCATGAGCAGGGCGCGGCCGTTGCGGAAGCCGATCACTTCGCAAGGGAGCCTGCCGCCGTAGCGGGCGAGAACGTCGCAGCGGCCGCCGACGGCGAGGGTCTCGGGTGCGCCCCCCAGCTCGAGCAGCATGCCGAGCACGGCGGTGACGCGGCCGTAGCGCCGGCAGTCGGGGATCTGCGCCAGCTCGCTCAGAAGGTTCGGCAGACTCAACGACGGCTCCGAGGGGGTGCTGACGCTTGCTTTGCGCCGATCGATACTTAGATGTCATGCGCATCGCGGCGAGCCGCGAGACGCCCCGCCATCATCGGCAGCGGCGCTTAAAGGTGGGTTAAGCCAAGGCCTTGGCGGGGAGCCCCGCGACCCGAGCGGCGGGCGCCCGCCTCGAGCGGCGCGCTCGCGACCCGTGGCGATTGGCCGCATCTTCTGCGGCCGACTTAACTGCTTGTTAACCAGGCGTAGTAACACTGGTTAAAAGCGCGGCAAGATCGGCTGGGGATCTTCCCGTAAAACGCGGAGGTCGGTATGCGTGTTCTTCTTGTCGAGGATGATTCGGCCACTGCGGCCAGCATCGAATTGATGCTCCGTTCGGAGGGTTTCATTTGTGACACGACCGATCTCGGCGAGGACGGGCTCGAGATCGGCAAGCTCTATGATTACGACATCATCATTCTCGATTTGATGCTGCCGGATATCGACGGCTACGAAGTGCTGCGCCGGCTGCGCGCCGCGCGCGTCCGGACGCCGATCCTCATCCTCTCGGGTCTCGGCGAGCTCGACCACAAGATCAAGGGGCTTGGCTTCGGCGCCGACGACTTCCTGACGAAGCCCTTCGACCGCCGCGAGCTCATCGCCCGCATCCAGGCCATCGTGCGGCGCGCCAAGGGCCATTCGGAATCGGTGATCCGCACCGGCAAGCTGCTGGTCAATCTCGACAGCCGCGTCGTCGAGGTGGACGGGCAGCCGCTCCACCTCACCGGCAAGGAATACGGCATTCTCGAGCTCCTGAGCCTGCGCAAGGGCACGACGCTCACCAAGGAGATGTTCCTCAACCATCTCTATGGCGGCATGGACGAGCCCGAGCTCAAGATCATCGACGTCTTCGTCTGCAAGCTGCGCAAGAAGCTCGCCGTTGCCACCAATGGCGAGAACTACATCGAGACGGTGTGGGGCCGCGGCTACGTGCTGCGCGACCCGGCGCCCGGCGAGATGGCGCAGGGCAAGCAGGCGATGCGGGCCTGAGGGCCTCTTTCGGGACCAGATCGTCATCGCGAGCCCCCCGGGTCCGGCCGAAGGCCGGCCCGAGGACAGGCTCCGGCGAAGCGATCCAGGGAGACGCCTGGACTGCTTCGCTACGCGCGCAGCGACGATGTTCCCTTTCCAGAAATCTCGGGGGTCCCTTCACCCCACCGCCAGCTTCGCCGCCGGGGCCATCGCGCTCGCCAGGGCGTAGATGCCGCGGTTTTCGGTCAGCGGCACCAGCTTGTCGGTGATGCCGAGCACGGTCTCGGCGCCGCCGAGATAGAGATAGCCGTCGGCCGCCATCTGCCGGCTCAAGCGGTCGAGCACGAGCGCCTTCGTCCGCTGGTCGAAATAGATGAGCACGTTGCGGCAGAAGACGACGTCGAAGCGGCCGAGCGGCGCCATGTCGTCGAGCAGGTTGAAGGGCCGGAACTGAACCATGGCGCGGATCGCCTCGTCGATCTGCCAGCGGTCGCCCTGCTGCTTGAAGTACTTCACGAGGAGCTGGATGGGCAGCCCGCGCTGCACCTCGAATTGCGAATAGAGCCCGGTCTGCGCCTTGTCGAGGATTTCGGTCGAGAGATCCGTCGCCACGATCTCGACGCGCCAGCCCTGAAGCTGGGCGCGCTGCTCGGCGAGGATCATGGCGAGCGAGTAGGGCTCCTGCCCGCTCGAGCAGGCAGCGCTCCAGATGCGGATGCTGCGCGTCGCGGCGCGCGTGCGCAGGAGCTGCGGCAGGACGAAGGCCTTGAACTGCTCGAACGGCTTGATGTCGCGAAAGAAGAAGGATTCGTTGGTGGTCATCGCCTCGACGATGTCGCGCACCAGCGCCGGCTCAGGCCGGCCGCGCAGCGCCATCGCCAGCTCGGCCAGCGATTTGCGGTTCCATTTCCGCGCCACCGGCAGCAGGCGGCTCTCCAGCAGATAGGCCTTGTCGGGCGTGAGGACGAGGCCCGAGCGCTCCTTGAGGAGTCCGCTGATGAGGTTG
Source organism: Alphaproteobacteria bacterium (assembly GCA_021325525.1). Classification (GTDB taxonomy): domain Bacteria; phylum Pseudomonadota; class Alphaproteobacteria; order ATCC43930; family CGMCC-115725; genus URHD0088. The sequence goes on along the minus strand of JAJPHB010000066.1, from coordinate 30,114 downwards.
AAATCGTCGCCGGTCATGCCGCGGGCCGCATCGCGAGCTTGCAGAGATAGGGAGCGATCTCGCCGATCGGCAGGACCGCGCTGCAGAGGCCGGCATGGGCGACGGCGCCCGGCATGCCCCAGACGATGCTCGTCGCCTCGTCCTGCGCCAGCATCGTGCCGCCGGCGGCGGCGACCGCCTGGCCGCCTTTGAGGCCGTCCTGCCCCATGCCGGTGAGGATGACGCAGGTCAGGCGGCGGCCGTAGAGCCGGGCCAGGCTGCGCAGCATCGGATCGACCGAGGGGCGGCAGAAATTCTCCGGCGGCTCCTTGCTGAGGCGAACGGTTTTGTCGCCGCCGGCCGTGCCTTCGACGACCATGTGGTAGTCGCCGGGCGCGATATAGGCGCGGCCCGGCCGCACGGTCTCATGGTCCACCGCCTCGGCCGCCGGCCAGCCGGTCGAGCGCGTGATGTGCTCGGCGAGGATTGTCGTGAAGGTGGGCGGCATGTGCTGGGTGATGAAGATCGGCCCCGCGATCCGCCCTTTGAGGCCGCTGAGGAGGCGGAAGAGCGCCTGCGGACCGCCGGTCGAGGAGCCGATGGCGAGCGCCTCGAAGGGCGCGCCCGCATCGCTGCGCAGCGTGATCGGGCGCGGCGATGAGGGCCGCGCCGCCGGCGTGTTGGGCGCGGGTCGCGCCGGCAAGGCGCCGCCCGCGGCGCGCCGGCGCGCCTCGCCCAGCGCCTTCACCTGCCCGACCAGCTCGCGCTTGAAATCGTCGGCCGTCGTCAGCGCCGAGGAGCCGGGCTTCGTCACGTAATCGGCGGCGCCGGCGGCCAGCGCCCGCATGCTGATATCGGCGTTGCGGCGCGTCAGCGTCGACGCCATGATCACTTTGAGGTCCGGCTTGGCGGCGATGAGCTGCGGCAGCGCCGTCAGCCCGTCCATGACCGGCATCTCGATATCGAGGACCGTGACCTCGATGTCGTAGCGCTTCAGCGCGTTGAGCGCCATGCGCCCGTCGCTGACCGAGGCCACGACCTGAACCTGCGGATCGGTCTCGAGGGCGCGCGTCAGCAGGCCGCGGATGACCGCGCTGTCGTCGACCACCATCACCCGGTAGGGTTGGCCGGCCCGTCCCTCCGCCGAGGCGGCGGGGGCGGCCGGCGCCGAAGGACCCATCACAGCAAGCCCACCTGCTGGAACTTCGCCTGGATGATGTCGATGTCGAAGGGCTTCATGATGTACTCGTTGGCCCCGGCTCCGACCGCCTCCTGGATGTGCTTGATGTCGTTCTCGGTCGTGCAGAAGACGACGACAGGCGCGTCGCCGCCGGGCGTGCGGCGCAATTCCCGCAGGAAATCGATGCCGTTCATCACCGGCATGTTCCAGTCGAGCAGGATGGCGTCCGGCATCTTGCGCTGGCACGCCTCCATCGCGAGCTTGCCGTCTTCGGCCTCCTCGATGGTGAAGGCGAGATCTTCGAGGATGCGGCGGGCCACCTTGCGGACGACGCGGGAGTCGTCGACGATGAGACAGGATTTCATGACCCGAGGCTCCCTCTGATTGCGCCCGGCGCGCTCCTCAAGCCGCTTCCGCACGCGAGGTGAGAAGGAGGAGGCGGGCGACGTCGAGGACGACGAGCAGCGAGCCGTCGAGCCGGTAGATGCCGGCCGACACCTCGCGCCAGCGCGGGTCGAGCGTCGCCGGATTGCGTTCGAAGGCGCTGGGCGAGAGGCTCAGCACCTCGCCGACCTGGTCGACCATGAGGCTGTAGAGCTCGCCGCCGTGATCGACGACGACGCTCATGCGCGACTTACCGTCGGCGAGCTCGGGCAGGCCGAGGCGGGTGCGGATGTCGATCGCGGTGACAATGCGGCCGCGCAGGTTGAGCGAGCCCGCCACCTCGGGCGGCGCCAGCGGCACGCGGGTGATGCGCTGCGGTCCCAGCACGTCCTGCACCTGCAGGACCGGGATGCCGAAGAGCTGATCGGCGATGACGATCGAGACGAAATCGCTTCCCTCGCTCGAATTCGCCGCTTTCGTCCGGCGCGGATCGGCGAGATCGTGGGTCATGCGGCACCTTTTTGCAGGCTCAGAGTCTCGGAGAGCGTATTGAGCAGCGCATCGCGATCGAATTTCGCGACATAGTCGGCGAAGCCCGCCTCGCGGCCGCGATGCAGATCCTTCGGCGTCGTATGCGAGGACAGGGCGACGATGGGCGTGTTCTGCCAGCGCGTCGAGCCGCGCACCGTCTCGGCGAATTGGAAGCCGTTCATGCCCGGCATCTCGATGTCGCTGATGATGACGTCGAAATCCTCGCCCGCCTCGCAGAGCCCGAGCGCGCGGTCCGCCGATTCGACTGTTGTCACCCGATAGCCGGCGACGGAGAGGAGCGGCGCCAGCAGGTTGCGGAAGAACGGCGAGTCGTCGACGACGAGGACGCGCTTGCCGCCGTCCTCGGCTTCCGCCTCGGGGCTGAACCAATCCTCGAAGGCGAGGGTGAGGAAATAGCCGGCATCGATGACATCGGTCGCCTTGCCGGCGACGATGGCGCTGCCGATATAGCCCTGCCGCTCGGCCGCGAGCTCGACCGTGAGCTGCTCCTCGACGATGTCGAGAATTTCGTCGACGACGAGGCCCATGTTGCGCTCGCCATCGGCGAAAACGAGAACCGGCTGGCGGCCCTCCTTGCCGAGCCGATAGCCGGGGTCGATGGTGACGAGCGGCATGAGCTTGCCGCGATACTGCACGACCGGCTTGCCGTTCGACTCCTCGATCTTCTGCAGCTCGACCTCTTCGAGCCGGGCGACGAGGGCGAGCGGCACCGCCTTGGGGCCCTCGCCTCCGGCGCGGAAGAGCAGAAGGCTCGTCTTCTCGCCGCCCTTCTCGGCGCGCGCCGCCACCTGCTCGCGGACGCCGCCCTCCTCCACCGTCTTCTCGCCGCTCGCGGCGGCGATGCCGTTCGGGTCGAGGATCATGATGACGCTGCCGTCGCCGAGGATGGTGTTGCCCGAGAACATGGTGATGTCGCGCAGGATGGGCGCGACCGGCTTGACGACGATCTCCTCCGTGTCGAAGACGCGGTCGACGATGATGCCGAAGCTGTAGGTGCCGACCTGTGCCACGACGATGAAAGTCTCGCTGCTCGCCTCCCTGGGCGCGCCGAGGCGCAGGAGGTCCTGCAGCGACACCAGCGGCAGCAGGCGGTTGCGCAGGCGCAGCACCGGCGTGTCGTGCAGGCGCTCGATGCGGTTCTCGGAGTTCTCGGCGGCGCGCACCAGCTCGACGACGCTGATCTGCGGGATGGCGAAGCGCTCGCCCGCGCATTCGACGATGAGCGCCGAGACGATGGCGAGGGTGAGCGGAATCTTGATGATGAAGGACGAGCCCTTGCCGGCGACGCTCTTCAGCTCGATCGTGCCGCCGATCTTCTCGATGTTGGTGCGCACGACATCCATGCCGACGCCGCGCCCCGAGACGCTCGTCACCTGGCTTGCCGTCGAGAAGCCGGCGCGGAAGATGAATTGCTGAATCTGCTGGTCGGTCATGGCCGCCAGCTCGGCTTCCGTCGCAAGGCCGGCGGAAAGCGCCTTCTTCCTGATCTTGTCGAGGGCGAGGCCGCGCCCGTCATCGGAGATCTCGATGACGATATGGCCGCCCTCGTGATAGGCGTTGAGGGTGATCGTCCCCTGCTCGGGCTTGCCCGCCTTGAGGCGCTCGGCCGGCGTCTCGATCCCGTGATCGGCGGAGTTGCGCACCATATGCGTCAGCGGGTCCTTGATCATCTCGAGGACCTGGCGGTCGAGCTCGGTCTCGGCCCCGAGCATGCGCAAATCGAGCTTCTTGCCGAGCTCGAGGGCGAGGTCGCGGACGAGGCGCGGCAGCTTCGCCCAGGCGTTGCCGATCGGCTGCATGCGCGTCTTCATGACGCCCTCCTGCAGCTCGGTCGTGACGTGGCTGAGGCGCTGCAGCGGCGCCGTGAACTCGCTGTCCTTCTGCGAGCGCAGGATCTGCATGAGCTGGTTGCGGGTGAGCACGAGCTCGCTCACCATCGTCATGAGATTTTCGAGCAGGTCGACATTGACGCGGATCGTCTGCCCGGCGACCGACGGCTCCTTGCCGGCCTCGGATGGGCGGGCGGCTCCTGCCGGCGCCTCCTCGCTCTCCTCGTTCGGCAGCTCGGACTCGATGCTTTCGGCGGCGGGCGCGGCTGCGGCGATGTCGGCGGCAGGGGCCGCCGCGGCTTCCGAGGGGGCCGCCGCCGCGGGCGGCGCCGCGCTGGCCGGGGCGGCGGCGCGGCCGGCCGCGAGATCGTTGAGGCGGCCGATCAGATCGGCATCATCGCCCGCCGGCTCCGTCTCGGTCGCCTCGAGCGCCGCCATGATCGTCTTGACGCGGTCGAGCGATTCGAGGATGAGGCTGATCGCCTGGGCGCTGACGCCGAGCTCGCCGTCCCGGATCTTGCCGAGCACGTTCTCGGCCGCGTGGGCGACCGATTCGAGCCGCGGCAGGCCGAGGAAGCCGCAGGTGCCCTTGATCGTGTGGACCAGGCGGAAGATGTTGCCGAGGAGCGCCGGATCGTCCGGATTCTGCTCGAGCTTGACCAGTTCGAGATCGAGAACCGACAGGTTCTCGGTCGTTTCCGTGAGGAACTCGCTGAGAAGATCGTCCATGGCCGACCCTGGGTACCGCGATGTTATGCGCAACCAGCAGAAACGATGCCGCTGGACCCAGGAAAAATGCGGCTGAACCGATTAAGAAGCAGTTAGCGCTAAGGCTGCGCAACCCATTGGTTTGCGCAGCTTCGCCGGAGCCGGGCTCAGCCCGCGGCGGCGCTGAGGACGAGCTCGTCGCCGGCGCTCGTCGCCGCGAGGACGGCGCCGAGCCGGCGCGCCAGGAGAGCGGTGAAATATCCCTGGACGGTGCGCGAGGTGAGCGCCTCGACCGGCGTCTCCATCGCCACCGCGGATCGCGCCTCGGCGGTCAGGTTGATGGTGCCGCTCGCGCTCACGGCGATGCCGCCCGCTTCCGGCACGGCGACGCGCAGCTCACCGCCGCGCGGCAGCGCCTCGGCGGCGAGGACCAGCATGTTGCAGCCGAGCTTCAGCCAATCGAGCGGCAAGCCGAGCGCCGCCTCGCTCCAGACGCAGGACGCTTTGCCGTCGGCGAGGAAGCCGGCGATGAGATCGCGCGGCGGCGGCCCGGCCGTGCCGCCGCCCGAGAGGGTGCCGTAGGCGAAGCGGTAGAACTGCAGCCTCCGCCCGGCCTTGCGCGCGCTCTCGCCGATGAGCGCCACCGCCTCGCGGGCGAATTCCGGATCGTCCTCGCCGAGGAGCTCGACGCCATTGGCGATGGCCCCCGTCGGGCTCACCAGCTCGTGGCAGAGCCGCGCCGAGAGCAATTCCACGATCCGCAGATCGACTGCGACATCCATGACGCGTCCCGTCCTCTCGATACGGCTTCACCTGTGGCGATGCGAGCGCTATCTATAGTCGCCGGCGGGCGCGCGTACAATCGACAGGAGGACGGGATGGCACGTCGCCTCGTGCCCGGCATGCGCGTCCGGCACCCCGGAGAGCCGGATTGGGGCGCGGGCCAGGTGCAATCGGTGGTCGGAGACCGCGTCACGGTCAATTTCGAGCACGCCGGCAAGCGCCTCATCAACGCCGCGCGCGTCGAATTGCACGAAATCGCCGAGGATGGCGGCCCGCCGCGCTAGGTGTCGGAGCCGCCTCAACAAGCAGGATTTGGCCCCTCAGGATCGGTGAACGAGCTTGCCGCAGCACGATGTCCAGGCCGAGGCGCCGGCGAGCAAAACAGGCAGGGGCCGCGACCTTCGCCTTGATTTCTTCCGGGGACTAGCACTTTTCTTCATTTTCATCGATCATATCCCCGACAACACGCTGAGCTATTTCACCCTGACCTCCGTGGGATTCTCCGATGCCGCCGAAGTCTTCATCTTCATCTCGGGCTATACGGCGGCGATGGTCTATGGCCGGACCATGCTGCGGCAGGGAACGTTGTTCGCGGCCGCGCAGATCTATCGTCGCGTCTGGCAGCTCTACGTCGCCCATATCTTTCTCTTCATGATCTTCACGGCCGAGGTCTCCTACACCGTGTGGACCTTCAACAATCCCATGTACAGCGACGAGCTGCGCGTCGGCGACTTCCTCGCCCAGCCGCATATCGCCATCATCAAGGCCCTGCTTCTGCAATTTCAGCCGACCTTCCTCGACATTCTGCCGCTCTACATCGTTCTGCTCGCCACCTTCCCGATCGTCCTGCTCCTGCTCCGCCAGAACCTGCTGGCGGCGCTGTTGCCGTCGCTCGCGCTCTACGTCGCGGCCCATCTCTTCGGCCTCGCCCTCTCGGCCTATCCGCAGGATCATGTCTGGTACTTCAACCCGCTCGCCTGGCAGCTCCTCTTTGCCCTCGGCGCCGCCTTCGGCTTCGCCCGCGTCACGGATCGCCCCGTTCTGCCCGCCGCCGCCTGGCCCATGGCCGTCGCCGCCGCCATCGTCCTCGCTTCCTTCGTCGTCAAGCTGAGCTGGACCCTGCACGGGCTTTCCGACAGCATTCCGGCGCTCTTCCTGAAGCAGATCTGGCCCATCAACAAAAGCAATCTGGCGCCGGTGCGGATCGTGCACTTCCTCGCGCTCGCGGCGCTCGTCGCCTATCTCGTGCCGGCCGAGAGCAAGTTCCTGCGCCAGGGCTTCGCCCGACCCATCATCCTTTGCGGCCAGCAATCGCTGCAGGTCTTCTGCCTCAGCATCCTGCTCTCCGTCCTCAGCCATTTCGTGCTCAGCGAGTGGAGCGACGGCCTCGCCATGCAGGCCGCCGTCAATATCGCCGGAATGGCGCTCATGATCGGGACGGCGGCGCTCATCACCTGGTACCGCGAGATGGACCGCGGGCCGGCGAGGGCAGCGGCCGCGATGGCGAGCGCCAAACCCGAGCCTCCGCCGGCGCAGGCCGCCGGCCCGCTCGGTTCGCGTTAGCCATGGCGCGGCCGTCCCCCTCTCCCCTCGCCGGCGCGGTTGCCCTCGGCCTTCTCTTCTTCGCCGGCGCGGCGACGGCCGAAGAGACGCAATGCCAGGCGCCGCCGGAGCTGCTCGCCAGCGAAGCCAAGCTGCCGCGCCTTGCCCAGCACCTCAAGGAGCGCAAGCCCGTGACGATCGTCGCCATCGGCGGCTCGTCGACCGCCGGCAACGCCGTGCCCTCGCCGGCGCAGGCCTATCCCGCGCGCCTCGAGGCGGCGCTGACGAAGCGCTATCCGGGCGTGCCCATACGCGTCCTCAACAAGGGGGCTCCGCACGAGGACGCGCAGCAGGTGCTCGCGCGCTTTCCCCGCGACGTCGTGGCGGAGAACCCCGATCTCGCCATTTGGGAGACCGGGACGATCGAGGCGGTGCGCCGCATGGATGTCGAGAGCTTCGCCACGACGCTCGATGAGGGGCTCGCGCTGCTGTACGCGCAGCACATCGACGCCATCCTCGTCAACATGCAGTATTCGCACAAGACGGCGGCCGTCATCGATTTCGATCCCTATCTCGACACCATGCGCCGCGTCGCCGACCTCAACGACGCCTATCTCTTCCCCCGCTTCGAGATCATGAAATTCTGGAGCGACAACGGCATTTTCGATTTCGAAACCGTGCCGAAGGCCGATCGCCCGAGTCTGGCGACCAAAGTCTATGACTGCCTCGCGCGCCAGCTCGCCGACGCCATCGCGGAGGCGCTGCCGTGAGGCGGGGGCTCGCCGGCGCGCTGCTCCTCCTCTGCCTCGCCGCGCCGGCGATGGCAGCGTCCTTGGCCGAGAGCTGCGCCGCGCCGGCGGCGCTGGTCCGCCTGCATGGCAGCTTGGCGCGCACGGCACTGCGCCTCGCCCGCCACGAGGCGATCACCATCGTCGCCGTCGGCTCCTCCTCGACCACCGGCTTCGGGGCAAGCGACCCGGCCCGCACCTATCCGAGCCAGCTCGCGGCGGAGCTCCGCCGGCGCCTGCCGGGCGAGCGGATCGCCGTGATGAATGAAGGCGTCAACGGCGAGACGGCGGCGCAGATGCTGGCCCGCTTCGACCGCGACGTCCTCGCCTTCCGCCCCGATCTCGTCATCTGGCAGGTCGGGACGAACGCGGTGCTGCGCGACCACGATGTCGCGGCCGACCAGGACATGATCCGCCGCGGCGTCGAGCGGCTGAAAACGGCCGGCGCGGATGTCGTGCTCATGGATATGCAATTCGCCCCGATGGTGACGGCGCATGCCCGCTACCGCGCCATGGAGCAGGGCCTCGCCGAGATCGGCAAGCAGGAGGGAATCCCGGTGTTTCGCCGGTTCGCGCTGATGCAGCACTGGGTCGAGGCTGGCCAGCTCACCCCGGCGACGATGCTGGCCCCGGACGGGCTGCATATGAACGATCTGAGCTATGGTTGCATCGGCCGCCTGCTCGGCGATGCCATATTGGAGCGGGCCCAGGCCGGATCCTCGCTGGCGACCTCTCGCCCCTAGACTAAAATCGGTATGGGAGCGCGAGAAGAACGCGGAAGTCGGGCGCGCTCGATGTGAGGCCGGCGCCCACTGATACGTCAATGAGCGTGGATTCGGAGAGGGCGACGGAGCCGCCAATATCGAGTATGCCGGCCGGCTCGTCGGCGCCGGGACCGCCGACACCCATGATACGTGTCTTGTCGAAAAAGGTCAGCGCGAAAACGGCGCGCAGCGACGCGTCGGCTGGCGGCAAGAATCGTACCGAAGCGCAAAACCGTGGGCATCTCCCGGATCGACGCTTATGCCGCTCTCCTTCGTCGAAAAGCCACCGCGGGCTCGATGTCGCCGAGTTCGGTCAGGAGATGGCGTGTATAGGAGCCATTGCGGCGGTCGGCCAGCTCACGCGCCGCCATGGCGGCGAGGTGATGATCGATCGCGGCATTCATCCGACCCGCCAGAGGTTCCCTACCCGGCGAAGGCGAGAGCCCATCCAGCGGCCTTCCGGCCGCCGCGGCGGGTCATTCTGAGGGGATGTCTTCCTCGGGGATGCCGAGCGAGCGCATGAACTCCGGCCGCGCCGGCGGCGCCTCGAAGAATTCGGAGACGAACGCGCCGCCCTCCAGCCAGGCGCGCGCCGAGGGCGACCAGGTCTCAACGCGGGCGGAGCCGTCCTCGAGCTCGGCGAGGCGCGACACGGCGCCGGCGATCTTGCTCGGCCCGGCCACCAGCGACACCACCTTCAGCGATTTTTCCGTGGGTTCCATTGATGCAGCCTCCAACAGAAAGGTAATGCAGGGGAGCGCCGATTTGAAGGCCCTCCACCAGAAGGCGATCGAGCTCGCCCCGCAGCTCACCGCCGCACTATACCGCATCGCCGACGGCATCGAGGGCGCGCATGTCCACCCGTCCCGCGTCAAGGAGTTCGGCCAGCTCGAAGAGAAAACCGTCGCGCGGCCGGCGCAGACGATCCCCGACGTGCTAGGCGGCCGCCTCTCGCTCGACACGCCGCAGGCGCTGAACCAAGTCATCGAGCGCCTCCGCCGGACCGGCCGCGTCATCGACAGCGACGACTTCCTCGACCCCGGCAAGAACGGCTATCGCGCCATCCATCTCCAGCTCGACCTTGGCAACCGTCTTGAGCGCATCGCCCGCCGCCCGGCGGTAGTCCTCACCCCATTCGATGCCCTGGGCTTGCATGGCCTTCATCATCCGGAACGCATGCGGTAAGCTCTTGATCGTCGCAGCCTGTGGCATTGGGGGTGCTCCATCTTGCGGACGTCAGCAATCCGCGGAGTACCCCCTCTCACAGCCCTGACACAAACTTGCGTACATCACCCGCGCATGCGCCATATGGTGTACGCGGGCGCGAAAATGGCAACCTGCTGCATGCCGGGGTGATCGCTGAAGGCAAGGGCGCAGCGATGAGGAGCGACTCCAAGCCGCTGCGGGAAAGGCTTCAATCCGTCGCGCAAATCACCCGCGTAATCTATGACTCCGTCCTGGAAGAGGAACCGTGGTCGAGGCTGCTTACGCGGCTGACGCGCGCCTTCGATTCCACTTGGTCGGTGATCCGATGTCCTGCCGTCGGAGCGGCTGCGCGCCTATGAAACCTATTATGCTCGATTGCGCCCCCGGTCCTTCTTCGACCGGGACGGCTTTGCGGTCGGCAAGGTCTTCACCGACAGATCACATAGGGATTACGACGCCTATCTGCGGAGGGAAATCTACAACGACCTCTTTCGGCCGTTGCAAGCGGACCATTTCATTTTCTGGCGCTAAGTCGGAATCGCGTCGAGGAGAAGGCCCTCGTGCTGCGGCGGAGCAGTACGGTCGGATTCTACGATAAGGGTTCGATACAGCGTCTTATTCGTCTTGGCAGCCACCTCTCCAACGCCGACCGCATTCTCGCAAAGATGAGTGCCGCCGGAGATAGGACCAAGGACTTCAGCGTCGTGCTCGAGAGGCTGGGCGTTGCCGCCTTTCTCACGGATCGAACCGGCGCGATCCGTCACATGACCGCAGCCGCAGAGCAACTCCTCCGCGATGGCGATCTGTTCACGGCCGTCGGCGGCCGTCTCGTCGTGCACGACAGGAGCTCTCGTGATGCGCTTCGGGCGGCAATCCGCGATTGCGCGGCGAGCCTGGACCATGCTGAGAGAGAGACCGGGCGGATGCTGCGCGTCGCCGGGCCGGAGAGCGACTGATCATCGGCAACCGTGTTCGTCTCCGCCATGGAATGGACTGACCCGGATGGCGATCATCTCCCGCTGAGCCTTGTCGTCGTCAATGACCAGTCGAAAGAGCGAACGGATTGGGCGCTCGAGCTCGCCCGGCTCTTCGGCTTGACGCGGGCGGAGAGCCGCGTTGCCGCCGCGCTTTGCGATGGCCGTTCGCTGTCCGCCTACGCGGGCCGGAATTTCGGTCCATACCGCGCGCACGCTTCTGAAGCGCGCACAAGAGAAGACCGAAACTCATAGTCAAGCGGAGCTGGTGGCTCTGTTGCTACGGAGCGGCACGGTGGTGGGGGCCGGCGGCCTCATGGGGTGACAAGCGCGAGTTGGGCACCTGCATGCCCCCTCTCTGCGCAGTCGCCGCGGCGGCGGCGTGCTGGTCTAATCTCGCTCGAGGCGGGGTCGGCGGCGCTCGCGGCGCTGTACTCAGAGCATCGCGATCGAGGCATAGGCCGAGAAGGCGGCCCAGCCGATCACCGTCGCGACGCCGAACCAGAACAGAAGCTTGACCATCGGGATCTTGCTCATCGGAGGAGGGCCCTTTCGGCGGCGCGACGCGTGGCGCGTCTTGCATTCTATGCACCCGCGGCCGCGCGCCTCCCCGCCGCCGGCGCGAAAAAGATGCGGCGCTTCTCGCGCCCGCTCCGCTCCCGTATCCCTCGCACTTCTCTCGCCCAGTTCGCCTATTCGTCCCGAGCATGAATATTTCGGGCACTCGCCTGTTCATACCCGCGGAACCTATTTCGGGTGACCGCTCTTCGGCGATGATCGCCTTGCGGGAGGGACGAGCGCTCATGAAGTCAAGCAGCACAACCCAGAATATCGACAGCTACGTCGGAACGCGCATCCGCGAGCGGCGGGTGATGCTGGGCCTGACACAGCAGCAATTGGCGGATCTCATCGGCGTCACATATCAGCAGGCGCACAAATACGAGCGCGGCATCAACCGCGTCTCGGCCGGGCGGCTCTACGAGATCGCGCACGTGCTCAAAGTACCGATCGGGTTCTTCTATGAGGGGGTGGAGGTGCCGCCGGCCAGCACGCCGCCGCTCGACAACCATCGCGAACAGATGATGCTCGAACTGGCCCGGAATTTCGCCGAGATCCAGAACCAGCGGCACCAAGAGGCATTCAGCCAGCTGGCCCGCGCCCTCAGCGGCAGCCGGGCGACGGCGAGCGGCCGCTAGGAGGCGCCGCGCCGCCCGCCACCGCCGTCCCTGGCGATGATGGGCCCGTCACCGTCAGGCCCACCATCGAGGATCGTCAGTGCTTCTTGCAGTTCGCGGCGTTGACGTCGATCCCCTCGAAGCTGCCATGGCTGTTGGGATACTCCCACCAGACGGGCGAGCCGTCCTTGGCGCATTCGGTGAAGCCGACGAACTTGCCGCTGCAACCGCTGAGCATGAGGGCGAGCAGCGCTGCCGATAGAATTTTGAATTTCATCTTGCGTTCCTGTTTGTATGGGTCAATTGCGGGCGGATATTACCGCCCCGCCATTTGGCGAACTAGCTGAAAGTTTCGCCAGTTTGCCCGTTTGTCAACCCCGGCGTGAGCCGCGGGGCAGGTGCGGTTTTGGCCTTCCAACCCCTTTCCCGCCATGGCTAAGCTGGCGGCAGTGCCGCGAGGAGCGCCGCATGCGAGCCGTGCTACGCGAAAAGAGGGGGGGACGCATAGCATCGGGTCCCCCGCGCCTCGTCGGCCCCTCGGTCGCGAGCGTCGTCCGACTGGGCCAGACCCGCGATCTGCGTGACCTCTACCACGCTTTGCTGACGATGCGCTGGCCGACCTTCCTGGGCGGCATGGCGGCGGCCTATATCGGCGCGAATGTCGTCTTCGCGCTGCTCTATCTCGCCGGCGGGAAGAGCATCGCCAATGCGCGGCCGGGCTCCTTCGCCGACGCTTTCTTCTTCAGCGTCCAGACCATGGCGACGATCGGCTACGGCGTCATGTACCCGCAGACGCTCTATGCGAACCTCCTCATGACCGGCGAGTCTCTGCTCGGGATGATCGCCGTCGCGATCGGCGCCGGGCTCGTCTTCGCCCGCGTCTCGCGGCCCACCGCCCGGGTGCTGTTCAGCCGGCATGCGGTCATCATGCCCTATGACGGCGTCCCGACCCTGATGCTGCGCGCCGCCAACCAGCGCCGCAACCAGATCCTCGCGGCGCAGGTGCAGCTCACGCTGGCGCGCAGCGAAACCACGCGCGAAGGCCACGCGATGCGCCGCTTCTACGATCTGCGGCTTTCACGGTCGCGGAGCCCGCTCTTCGCGCTGACCTGGACCATCATGCATCCGATCGACGGCGAGTCGCCGCTGCGCGGGGCGACGCAGGACAGCCTGCGCGCCGCCGAAGCCGAGATCATCGTGACGCTGAACGGCATCGACGAGACCTTCGCTCAGACGATTCATGCGCGCCACTCCTTCATCGCCGACGATCTTCGCTGGGACAGCCGCTTCGTCGACATCCTCTCGACCCTGCCCGACGGCCGCCGCGCCGTCGATTATAGCCGGTTCCACGAGGTGAGCCCGCTATAGGCGGGGAGATCAGGCGGGCGCGACGATCTCCGGGAGCGCGTCCAAGCTCGCGATCTCGCGGGCCCGCAGCACCCAGCCATATTCGGGCGGCTGCCTGCTCCGGTTGATCCAGACGACATGGAAGCCGAAGGCGGCGGCGCCGGCGGCGTCCCAGACATTGGAGGACTGGAACGAGATCTCGGCGGGCGACAGGCCGAGCCGGTCGACGGCGAGCCGATAGACGCGCGGATCGGGCTTGTAGATCCCGACCTCCTCGATTGAGAAGACGGCCTCCAGCCGATCTTCGAGACGGGCCGAGCGGACCGCCGCGTCGAGCATGCGCGGCGAGCCGTTCGAGAGGATGGCGCTGCGGATGCCGGCGGCTTTCAGCCGGTCGAGCACGGACGGAACCTCGGGATAGGCATCGAGCATCAGATAGGCGTCCATCAGACGCTCGCGCAGCGCCGGATCGGCGAGGCCGGCGCTCGCCATAGCGAAATCGAGCGCCTCCCCGGTCACCGCCCAGAAATCGGCGTGGCGGTGCATGAGGCTGCGGATCCAGGTGTATTCGAGCTGCTTGAGGCGCCAGCTCCGCGACATCGCCTCGGCCCCGGGGCCGATGGCGGCGGCATGGCGCGCCACCGCCGAATGCACGTCGAAGAGAGTGCCGTAGGCGTCGAAGACGCAGGCCTTGATGCCCGAGCTCATGGGTCGCTCCCGCGCGATGTGCCCCCGTCCCCGCGCTGAAGGTGACGGAAGTCGAGGCGCGGGGCAAGCGCCGCGCCGGGCCGCTACTCCGGCGCGCTCATCTCGTGCGTCTTCAGCGTCTCGTCCGTCACCGAATCGCGCTCGAGGAGGCGCACATTGTAGCCCCAGAGGGCCGCCACGTAGCTCAGCACCGACTGGCAGGTCTTCTCTTCGAGCAGCACGCCGTTGTAGACGGTGTGCGCCAGGACGAGGCAGCGGTCGCCGGCAAGGTCGACATCGATGACCTGGATGTCGGGCTCGCGCCGCGCCAGGTCGTATTGCCGCGACAGGGCGCTGCGGACCTTGCGATAGCCGACCTCGTCATGGATCGCATCGACCCGCATCGTCGGCTCCTCGCTGTCGTCGGTGACCTGGAAAAGGCGGAACTGACGGATGAGGCGCGGGCTCAGATACTGCAGCACGAAGCTTTCGTCGCGGAAATTCGCCCAGGCATGGCGGAGCGTGCCGTAGGGATCGCCATTGCCGGCGATCTCGGGGAACCAAGCGCGGTCCTCCTCGGTCGGATCGACGCAGATCCGCTTGATGTCCTCCATCATCGCGAAGCCGAGCGCGTAGGGGTTGATGCCGCTGTAGCGCGGGTCGTCGAAGGCCGGCTGGAAGACGACGCTCGAATGCGAATGGAGGAATTCCAGCATCGAGCCCTCGGTGATGAGCCCCGTCTCGTGCAGGCGGTTCATGATCTCGTAATGGCAGAAGGTGGCGCAGCCCTCGTTCATGAGCTGCGTCTGCTTCTGCGGATAGAAATACTGCGACACGTTGCGCACGATGCGGACGAGCTCGCGCTGCCAGCCTTCAAGCTTCGGCGCCCGCTTCTCGATGAAGTAGAGGATGTTCTCCTCGGGAAGGCCAAGCTTGGCGCGCCGCTCGGCCGTGCTGCGCGCCGCCTCGTCGGCGGAATCACCGCGCGCGCCCGCGCTCGGCACCGTGCGCCAGAGGTCGTTGTAATTGGCCTCGTCATGGGCGCGCCGCTCTTCCTCGCGCCGCCGCTCCTCGCCGAGATTGGGCTTGCCGCGATGCGCGTAGCGGTTGACGCCGTGGTCGCGCAGCGCATGCGCCGCGTCGATGACCCGCTCGACCGCGTCGAGCCCGTAGCGCTCCTCGCATTTCGCCGTGTAGTCCCGGGCGAAGGCGAGGTAGTCGAGGATGCCTTCAGCGTCGGTCCACTGGCGGAAGAGGTAGTTGTTCTTGAAGAAATGGTTGTGCCCGAACGCCGCATGCGCGATGACGAGGGTCTGCATCGTCATGGAGTTCTCCTCCATGATGTAGCTGATGCAGGGGCTCGAATTGATGACGATCTCGTAGGCCAGCCCTTGCAGGCCCTTGCGGTAGAGCGCCTCGTGATGGGCGAAGCGCTTGCCGAAGCTCCAGTGCCGGTACATGAGCGGCAGCCCGACCGAGGCGTAGGCGTCGAGCATCTGCTCCGAGGTGATCACCTCGATCTGATTGGGATAGACATCGAGGCCGAGCTCGCCCAAGGCGATCTCCTCGATCGCGGCATGGACGCGCTGCAGCGTCGGAAAGTCCCAGTTCGGCCCGTCGAAGAGCGGCTTGCGCTCGCGGATCAAGGCCGGAGACGAGCGGTCCCTCGGCTCAAGCACGGGCGCGTTCTTTGGCGAAAAGCTCATGGAACACCGGGAAGATCTGGGTGCGGTCGGCGACGCGCTTCATGGCGAAATGCGGGTGTGTCGGCGCCACCTGCGCATAGGAGCGCCAGAGGTCGCTCTCGCGCCCGAGGATCGCTTCGCCCCCCTCGCCCACTTCGATATAGGCGAAATACTGGCAGATCGGCAGCACCTCGCCGCCGAGCAGCTCGACGCAATGGCCGCTGTCGGCGCCGTAATTGTCGCCGTCCGAGGCCTGCGCCGCGTAGATGTTCCAGGTGTCGAGCGGATAGCGGGCGCGGGCGATCTCCAGCATCTTCTCGAGCGCGGTCGAAACGACCGTGCCGCCCGTCTCGCGGCTGTAGAAGAACGTCTCCTCGTCCACCTCCTCGGCCGTGCTCGTGTGGCGGATGAAGACGACGTCGACCGTGCGGTAGCGCCGCTCCAGGAAGATGTGGAGCAGCATGAAGAAGCGCTTCGCCAGATCCTTCATCGCCTCCGTCATCGAGCCCGAGACGTCCATGAGGCAGAACATCACCGCCTGGGTATTGGGCGCGGAATGCGCTCGAAGCGCTTGTAGCGGACATCGACCGGGTCGATGTAGGGGATGAGCTTGGTGCGGCGGAACAGCTCCTCGAGCGCCCGCTTCACGCGCGCCGCAGCCTCCGTGTCGCCCGCCTCCTCGAACTCGTCGAGCTCGCGCTCGAGCGCCTCGACCTCGGCCTGCTTCGGCCGGCGCAGCGAGATGCGGCGGGCCATGCTGTTGCGCATGGTGCGCGCGACGCTGAGATTGGCGGGCGTGCCGCTCACGGTGTAGCCGGCGCGCGACAGGTCGGTCGCGGTCGATTCCTTGAGCGTCTTCTTGACGAGGTCGGGCAGCTCCAGATCCTCGAAGAAGAGGTCGAGGAACTCCTCGCGCGACAGCGTGAACTCGAAGGCATCCTCGCCCTCGCCGTCGGGGCTGCCTTCCGAGCCGCCGCCGCTGCCGCCCGAGGGCCGCGGAATCTCGTCGCCGACGACATATTCCTTGTTGCCGGGGACGATGTACTCGCTGCGCCCGGTGCGGCGCGAATGGCGGAAGGTCGGCTCGCTAATGCCCTTGGTCGGGATCGCCACCTTCTCGCCGCTGCCGACATCGGCGACCTTGCGCTTGCGCAGCGCCTCCTGCACCGCCCCTTTGATCTCGGCCTTGGCACGCGCGATGAAGCGCTGGCGATTGCCGAGACTCTTGCCCTTCGGGTTGGGACGGCGGTCGACGATGTTCACCTCGGCGCCTCCTTGGGCGGCCTCACCCGGCCTTGTTGACCCGCATATACCACTCGACGAGACGGCGGACCTGCCGTTCGGTGTAGCCGCGCGAGACCATGCGCTGCAGGAAGTCGGTGTGCTTCTTCTCGGTCTCGGAATCCTTCTTCGAGCCGAAGCTGATGACGGGGAGCAGGTCCTCGACCTGGCTGAACATACGCCGCTCGATGACTTCGCGCAGCTTCTCGTAGGAGGTCCAGGCGGGGTTGCGGCCGGCATTGTTGGCGCGGGCGCGCAGCGCGAACTTCACCACCTCGTTGCGGAAGTCCTTGGGGTTGGCGATGCCCGCCGGCTTCTCGATCTTGGACAGCTCCTGGTTCAGCAGCTCGCGGTTCATGAGCTGGCCCGTATCCGGATCCTTGTAGTCCTGATCCTCGATCCAGGCATCGGCATAGGCGACGTAGCGGTCGAACAGGTTCTGCCCGTAATCGGCATAGGATTCGAGATAGGCCTTCTGGATCTCGTGGCCGATGAACTCGGCGTAGCGCGGCGCCAGCTCGCTCTTGATGAAGTTGAGATACTTCTTCTCGGTCTCCTCGGGAAACTGCTCGCGCCAGATCGCCTGCTCCAGCACATACATGAGGTGGACGGGATCGGCGGCGACTTCGAGCGTGTCGAAGTTGAAGGTGCCCGACAGCACCTTGAAGGAAAAGCGCGTCGAGATGCCCTCCATGCCCTCGTCGACACCGGCGGCGTCGCGATATTCCTGCACGGATTTGGTGCGCGGGTCGGTGTCCTTGAGGCTCTCGCCGTCATAGGCGCGCATCTTCGAGTAGAGATTCGAGTTCTCGTGCGGCTTCAGGCGCGACAGCACGGCGAAGCGCGCCAGCATCTCGAGCGTGCCCGGCGCGCAGGGCGCATTGGCGAGTTCGCTCGTCTGCAGCAGCTTCTCGTAGATCTTCCGCTCCTCGGTGACGCGCAGGCAGTAGGGCACCTTAATGACGCTGATGCGGTCGATGAACGCCTCGTTGTTCTTGTTGTTCTTGAAGCTCTGCCACTCCGCCTCGTTCGAATGGGCGAGGATGATGCCCTGGTAGGGCAGGCCGCCGATATTCTCGGTGCCGACGTAGTTGCCCTCCTGCGTCGCCGTGAGCAGCGGATGCAGCATCTTGATCGGCGCCTTGAACATCTCGACGAATTCGAGGATGCCCTGCGTCGTGCGGTTGAGGCCGCCCGAATAGGAGTAGGCGTCGGGATCGTTCTGGCTGAAGAATTCGAGCTTGCGGATGTCGACCTTGCCGACGAGGCTCGAAACGTCCTGGTTGTTCTCGTCGCCGGGCTCGGTCTTGGAGATGCAGATCTGCTTGAGGCGCGAGGGCATGAGGCGCGCGACGCGGAATTTCGTGATGTCGCCGCCGAACTCCTGGAGGCGTTTCACCGCCCAGGGCGACATGACGCCCGGCAAGCGCCGCATCGGGATGCCGTAGCGCTTCTCCAGCGCCTCGCCCATCGCATTCGGATCGAAGAGGCCGAGCGGGCTCTCGAAGACGGGACTCACGGTGTCGCCCGCCTTCAGCACATAGACCGGGCATTTCTCCATCAGCAGCTTCAGACGCTCGGCGAGCGAGGACTTGCCGCCGCCGACCGGTCCCAGCAGGTAGAGCACCTGCTTGCGCTCTTCGAGGCCCTGCGCGGCGTGACGGAAGAAACCGACGATCCGCTCGATCGTCTCCTCCATACCGAAGAAGTCGGCGAAGGCGGGATACACCTTGATCGTGCGGTTCATGAAGATGCGGCCGAGTCGCGAATCGAGACTCGTGTCCACCACCTGCGGCTCGCCGATCGCGTCGAGCATGCGCTCGGCCGCGCTCGCCATCATCTTCGGGTCATCGGCGCAGCCCCGGAGATAGTCCTCCAGGGACATTTCCACTTCCCGCTGGCTTTCATACAGTCTTGAAAAAAGACCGAAAAGTCCGTCTTCCGAAGGCATCACGCACCTCGAATGGGAAAGAGCCGCTACTTCTGGTGTAAACGCGTCTTGCGAAATAAAGGATGCGCTTCAAATGGTTATTTTTCGTTTAAACACGCACTCAATGCTCCGCAAACGCGTGACAAGAGAAGCGTCTTACATGCCAGTTATGACACGGCATTCAGGCAAAGTTGTGGCAAGATCAGGTGCTTGCTTGATCGCGTGCGGCGCATCGGCATGTCTCGGCCTGTATCACCTCTGACACCGAACGACCTTTCTATCCTCTCGAACACCACAGAGGCAGGTCCCTTGCCGGTCGCCGTCCGCCCTTTGTGAACGGCTGACGTCCGCAGCTATTCCATGCGCGAGCCGCGGCGCCGGCCGCAGCCCCTCGCCCGAGCATGCCTCGCTCGCGATACCCACCGGGAGTATACACGCGGGCCGATGCCGCGCAAATTCACGATGCGCTGACGCTGTCCTCGGCGCTGCGCCAATCCGCGCCGCCGGCGGTCTCGTCATTCGGCCGCGCCGGGGCCGAACATCCGTGCCGCTTGAGACCGACGACGGCAAAATGTCGCATCCCGCTGCAGCTCAGCGCGCCGTCAGCCCGCCATCGATGACGAACTCGGCGCCGGTGACGAAGCGCGACTCGTCGCCGGCGAGGTAGAGCGCGAGGCGAGCTACCTCCTCGGCCTCGCCCAGTCGGCCGAGCGGCACCTGATCGGCCAGAGCCTGCCGCGCCTCGGCCGGGGCGCGCGCCGTCGCCACCATGCGGTCGACCATCGGCGTCGCGATGAAGGCGGGATGGATCGAGTTGCAGCGAATGCCGTCGCCCCTGGCGGCGCAGTGGAGCGCCACCGATTTCGTCAGTTGGCGCACCGCCGCCTTGCTCGATCCATAGGCGAAGAGGGTCGGCGTCCCGATGAGGCCCGCCACCGAGGACATGTTGATGATCGCGCCGCCGCCCGCCGCGCGCAGATGCGGCAGCGCGTGCTTGCAGCCGAGGAAGACGCCGTCGAGGTTGACGCGGTGGACGCGCCGCCAATCCTCGAGCGACAGCTTCTCGATTGTCCCGGTCGGGCCGATCCCGGCGTTGTTGACGAGAATGTCGAGCCGGCCGAAGGCGGCGGCCGCGGCGCCTAGATTGGCGATCCAGGCCGCTTCCTCGCTCACGTCGTGAGCGAGGAAGAGGGCGCGCTCGCCGAGTTCGGCGGCAAGCGCCTGGCCGCCGGCGCTGTCGGTGTCGGCGAGCGCGACGCGCGCGCCTTCAGCCGCGAACAGCCGGGCGATGGCGCGGCCGAGGCCGGAGGCGGCGCCGGTGACGAAGGCGGCCTTGCCCGCGAGGCGGCCCATCACCCTACTCCGCGGCGGGCGGCCTGCGGTGCCGATAGATCTCGCGCAGCCGCGTCTTCAGGATCTTGCCCGTCGCGGTGTGAGGAATCTCGGGCGCGATGACGATGTCGTCGGGAAGCTGCCACTTGGCGAGCTTGCCGGCGAGATAGCGCAGGATGTCTTTCTTGTCCGGCCGGCTGCCCTCGCGCGCCGCGATGATGAGGAGCGGACGCTCGCCCCAGCGCGGATGCGGAATCCCGATCACCGCCGCCTCGGCGATATCGGGATGACCGATCGCCGCATTCTCGACGTCGATCGAGCTGATCCATTCGCCGCCCGACTTGATGACGTCCTTGCTGCGATCGACGACCTGGATGTAACCCTCGGCATCGATCGTGACGACGTCGCCGGTGCGGAACCACCCGTCCTTGTCGAAGGCGGCGGCGCTCGCCGCCGCATCGTTGTAGTAGCCGGAAATGACCCAGGGCCCGCGCACCAGGAGCTCGCCGCGCGAGACGCCGTCGCGCGGCAGCTCGCGGCCGGCGGCGTCGACGACTTTGAGATCGACGCCGAAGATCCCGCGCCCCTGCTTCACCTTGTAGCGGTAGCGCTCGGCGGCGGGGCGCGCGGCGACCGCCGGCTTCAGGGTGCCGATGGTGCCGATCGGGCTCATCTCGGTCATGCCCCAGCCGTGCAGCACCTCGACCTTGTAGCGCTCCTCGAACGCCTCGATCATGGCGAGCGGAACGGCCGAGCCGCCGATGAGGGTGCGCTTCAGCGTCGTCAAGCGCAATCGATTGTCGTCGAGATATTTGAGGAGACCCAGCCAGACCGTCGGCACGCCGAGGCTGAGGGTGACGCGCTCGCTCTCGAAGAGCTCGAAGAGGCTCTTGCCGTCGAGCTGGGCGCCCGGGAGCGCGAGCTTGGCCCCGCACATCGCCGCGGCGTAGGGGACGCCCCAGGCATTGGCGTGGAACATGGGCACGGCCGGGCAAACCGTGTCGAACATCGAGACGGCGCAGGCATCGGCCATGCAGGAGCCGAAGGCATGCAGCACCGTCGAGCGGTGCGAATAGAGCGAGCCCTTGGGATTGCCCGTCGTCCCCGAGGTGTAGCAGAGCGAGGAGGCGGTGTTCTCGTCGAGAAGCGGCCAGACGTAGTCGGCGTCTTCGCCGGCGATCAGCTCCTCGTAGCAAAGGAGGTTCGGCACGTTTGCCGCCGGCATATGCGCGCGGTCGGTCATGACGACGAAGTGGCGCACGCTGCGGAAGTCGGGGGCCAGCGCCTCGACCAGCGGCAGGAAGGTGAGGTCGAAGAAGAGCGCGGCATCCTCGGCATGATTGACGATGTAGCGGAGCTGGTCGTGGAAGAGGCGCGGATTGACGGTATGGCAGACCGCCCCCATGCCGGAGACGCCGAAATAGAGTTCGAGATGGCGGTAGCCGTTCCAGGCGAGCGTCGCGACGCGGTCGCCGGAGCCGATCCCGAGCCGCGCCAGCGCCTTGGCAAGGCGCTTCGCCCGTGCCTCCAGCCCGGCATAGGTGGCGCGATGGATCCCGCCCTCGATCGTCCGCGACACGATCTCGGTGTCGCCGTGATAGCGCGCCGCATACTCGATCAGCCCCGAGACCAAGAGGGGCCGATCCATCATCATCCCGCGCATGGCGCTTCCTCTGTTCGTCACGCCCTTATCGGCGTTTGCTCCGATCATGGGCGAAAAGCCGAAGACGCGCAATTCGCCGCCTGGCCCAAGCGCCCCTCGAAGCGCCGTTCGAGGCGGATTGTCTCGGCGGCTTGGATGATCTATCGAGAAGCGTGGTGGCCGCGCCCTTTCATCCACTCCGTTCGGAGGCTCCATGACGCTCAGCATCTACGGCATCGCCCAATCGCGGACGTTCCGCACGCTCTGGATGGCGCAGGAGCTCGGCCTCGCCTACGAGCATGTCCGGGTCGGCTTCGCCGATGGCGGCGTCAAGCAGGAAAGCTTCCTCGCCATCAATCCCAATGGCCGCATTCCGGCGATCAAGGACGGCGATTTCACCCTGTGGGAGAGCCTCGCGATCAACCTCTACCTCGCCAAGCGCTACGGGCGCGGCCTCTATCCGACGGCGATCGAGGAGGAGGCGAAGACCTGGCAATGGAGCTTCTGGGGAATGAGCGAAGTGGAGCCGTCCCTCACCACCTGGGCTTACAACACAATCATCCTGCCGCCCGAGCAGCGCGATGCGGCGAAGGCGGCGGAGGCGCTGAAGGCGCTGGCGACGCCGCTCGCCGTCCTGGAGAAGTCGCTCGCCGGGCGCGACTACCTGCTGGGCGGCGCCTTCACCGTCGCCGACCTCAACCTCGCTTCGATCATGTTCCGCGTGCGCGGCTTCGACCTCGCCGGCCAGGCCAAGGTCAAGGGCTGGCTCGAGCGCTGCTATGCGCGGCCCGCCGCGCTCGCGGCCATCAAGCTGCGCGGCTGAGCGTGGCGGCGGAGAAGATCGGGGTCCTCGGTGCCGGGCTGATGGGCGCCGAGATCGCCCTCGTCTATGCGCTCGCCGGTCACGAGGTCCTGCTCGGCGACACGAGCGAGGCGATTCTCGCCGCCGCCTCGCAGCGCCTCGACGGCATTCTCGTCAAGGGGATCGGCCGCGGCTTCTATCGCGCGGAAGAGCGGCCGGCGGCGCTCTCGCGGATCGTCGGCACGACCGAGCTCGCCGATTTCGCCGATCGCGACCTCGTCATCGAGGCGGTGTTCGAGGACGAGGCGGTGAAGACGGAGCTCTGGCGTCAGCTCGACGGGATCTGCGCGCCTCATTGCCTCTTCGCCACCAACACATCGAGCATCGCCATCTCGACGCTGGCCTCCTGCCTCGCGCCGGCGCGGCGCCGGCGGTTTCTCGGGACGCATTATTTCTCGCCGGTCTCGCGCATGAAGCTCGTCGAGATCATCCCCGGCTTCGACACTGCCGAGGACACGGTGGAAAGCGCCATCCGGCTCTGCCGCGCCGCCGGCAAGACGCCGATCCGCGTCAAGGACGTGGTGGGTTTCGCCGTCAATCGCGTCCTCCACGCCTTCATCATCGAGGCGATCCGGCTCGTCGAAGAGGGCGTCGCCTCGCCCGAGGACATCGACACCGCCTGCCGGCTCGGTCTCGGCCATCCGATGGGCCCCTTCGAGCTCATGGACGCGACGACGACCAGCCTCTCGCTCCAGGTCCAGGAAATCCTGCACGAAGCCTATGGCGAGCGCTTCCGCCCGCCGGCCCTCCTGAAGCAGAAAGTCCGGGCCGGCCATCTCGGGCGCAAGGTCGGCAAGGGCTGGCGCGACTGGCCGGCGCCCGGCGACAAGGGCGGGACGGGCAAGGGCTGAGCGGCCGCCGCCCTCCCCTTGTGGGCTGTCGCTTTCACATTGCGGGTCTGAAGTCATCCTTTCTCCGCCCCGACGGGGCGGAGAGGGAACGATATCCATCACGGCCTCAGACCTGCGGCGATTGTCGAGCTACGTCTCCTATTTCGCCGCTTTCCGCTGCACCGCTTCCAGAATGTCGAGCAGGATGCGGTCGCGCTCCGCCGCGAGCTCGGCGATGCTGCGGCCGCCCGCCTCTGCGTGGACGCCCTCGATGATCTTGCCCTGAACCGCGGGGTCCAGCTTCGGCGTCCCGAGATCGTCCCACCAGCCTTCGAGCGGGACGGCGAGGTGGCGCATGAAATGCTCGATCCCGCCCTCGCCGCCGGCGAGATGGAAGGTGAGGTTGGGTCCCATGATCGCCCAGCGCAGCCCCGGCCCGTGGGCGATCGCGGCATCGACATCGGCGACGCTCGCGACACCTTCGGCGACGAGGTGGATGGCCTCGCGCCAGAGCGCCGCCTGAAGGCGGTTGGCGAGGTGGCCCTTCACCTCCTTGCGGATGCGGATCGGCTTCTTGCCGATCGCGGCGTAGAACGCCATCGCCCGCTCGATCGCGGCGGGAGCGGTTTTCGCGCCGCCCACCACCTCGACGAGCGGAACGAGATGCGGCGGGTTGAAGGGATGGCCGATGACGCAGCGCTCCGGATGCCGGCAACCCTCCTGAATCCGGCTCATAAGCAGTCCCGAGGAGCTCGACGCGATGACGACTTCGGGCGGAAGCGCCGCATCGAGCCGGGCGAAGAGCGCGGTCTTCACCTCCTCGCGCTCGGGACCGCTCTCCTGGACGAAATCCGCGCCGGCGACGGCGGCGACGGGATCGCGCTCGAAGCGGAAGGCGGGCTCCGCCCCCGCGGCGAGGCCGAGGCGCCGCAGCGCCGGCCAGGCATTGGCGATATAGCGGCCGAGAAAGGCCTCACCCTCCGGGGCGGGATCGCTCGCAGTGACCGCGAGGCCGCGGGCGAGGAAGTATGCCGCCCAGCTCGCGCCGATGGTGCCGGCGCCGATCACCGCGACCCGCCGCACCCCGCTGCCCTCCGCCATGCGCTCCTCCCTCGCTGCCGAGACGGGGAATGATCGGCGAGCACCATCCCCTTGTCAAACCTCGCAAATCCTGCCCGACAAACGGAAGGGTCGAACAGGGTCGGCGGCTTTAGCGCTTTTTTAAAAGCCGCCGGATTAGCGTCCGGGTTATGCAAGAGAGAACCCAGGCAACCGGGACCGGCAACGCCTCGGCCGGCGCACCGCTCCGCGAAGATGCGCGGGCGCTCCGCCTTGCCGAGCTGCCGCCCCCCAACACCAAGCGTTGGGTCATCCGCCGCAAGGCGGAAGTGGTGGCCGCCGTCCGCTCCGGCGTCCTCACTTTGGAGGATGCCTGCAGTCGCTACAAGCTGTCGCTCGAAGAGTTCCTGTCCTGGCAGCGCCTCATTGACAGCCACGGCCTCGCCGGGCTGCGCGTCACCCGCTTGCAAGACTACCGCAGCCTCGATCGCAGCCGCTGAATCCCGGGGGCTCTCCCCCACGCCTCGCCGCTCCGGAGCCGGCGGAAGAGTTCGGCGAGCGGCGCCTGCCAATCGCCCGGCCGCTCCTGGCGGAAGAGCCGCATGCTCGGATACCAGGGCGACCGCCGCCCGGCCGCGAGCCAGCGCCAATCGGCCGCGAAGGGCAGCAGCGTCCAGACCCGGGCGCCGAGCGCGCCCGCCAGATGCGTCGCCGCCGTATCGACGGTGATGACAAGGTCGAGCTGGAGGATGGCGGCCGCGGTCGCGACCACGTCGTCGCTCGTCGTGCCCCCCGCATCGAAGCGCGGCGCGGCCGACGCGCCGCTTTCGAAGGCGCCGAGCGCCGGACCGCGCTGGAGGCGGAAGAGCGCGAGGCCGGGCATCTCGGCGAGCGGCCGGAAGCTCGAGACCGGCAGCGACCGGCGCGGGTCCCAGCCCCCGGCTTCCCAGACGAGCCCGACGCGGCGCCGACCGTCTCTCGGCAGCGCTGTGCCGCGCCGCCGCTCGACCCACAGGTAGGGTAAGGTCCCGGCAGCTCGGCGAGCCTGAGGCGGAGAGCGTGGGGGACTTCCATCGATTCGATCGCGACCTCGTGCGGCTCGGCATCGCCGGCGCCGAGCGGGACGATCCGGCCGATGCCCGGTACCGAGCGCAGCAGCCCGATCAGCTCCGGTTGCGCCTCGACGACGAGGTCGGCGGCAAGCCGCCGCAGGCGCGGCACGAAGCGGATGAACTGGAGAGTGTCGCCGAGGCCGTGAAAGCAGCGCAGCAGCACCTTGCGTCCGGCGAGCGGCGTTCCGTCCCAGACTTGCCGCACATGATAGGGAAGGCCGCTTTCGGGCAGCCCGGCGCGGCGGCGCAGTACGGCATCGCTCACCGTCCAGGCCGCCGCGAAGCGCCCCGCGAGCATCAGGCATTTCCAGTATTCCTCGGCGATGTCGATGAGCGCGATGCCGTGCCGCAGCGCGCTGCGGTACGCCGCCATGGCGGCGCCGATGCGGCGCCGATCGAGAGCGGCGCGGGCGCGCGCCAAGGCGCGGCTCGCGCGATCCGTCGCAGCGCTTGCGTCTCCTCGCGGCATGGCGAGAAGCCAACGGCGCGGCCGCGGGTTTCGGCACCAGCCGCCCCGCGCCTCGGCAAGATTTGCCGCTCCTAGGCAAAAGCTGCCTAGCATTAACCGGCTTTTTACCCGCGTCTCGATAGGGTCGGAACCGCGCCGCACGCCCCGCGGTTGAAGCCATGAGCGAGAACGTGAACGGGCTCCTTCTCAACCTGCGCAATCTCGGTCCCGTTCGCCTTGCCGCCATCGCCGGTGTCCTCGCCGCCACCATCGGCTTTTTCGTCTTCATCAGCACCCGAATCGCGACGCCGAGCTACGGGCTGCTCTACAGCGACCTCGATACGCGCGACAGCGGCCAGATCGTGCAGAAGCTCGAAGCGCTCAACGTCCCCTACCAGCTTCGCGGCAACGGGACCGAGATCCTGGTTCCGACGGACCAGGTGGCGCGGCTGCGCATCGCCATGGCCGAATCCGGCCTGCCGCATGGCGGCTCGGTCGGCTACGAGATCTTCGACAAGGGCGAGGCTCTCGGCACCTCGAGCTTCGTCCAGAACGTCAATCACCTGCGCGCGCTCGAAGGCGAGCTCGCCCGCACCATCTCATCGATCGACCTCGTCCAGGCGGCGCGCGTGCACCTCGTCCTGCCGGAGCGCGAGCTTTTCTCGCGCGAGAAGCAGGAGCCGAGCGCGTCGATCGTCATCAAGACCCGCGGCAGCGACCGCCTCGGCAAGATGCAGGTCTCGGCGATCCAGCACCTGGTGGCCGCGGCGGTGCCGGGCCTGCGCCCCGGCCGCATCTCGATCGTCGACAGCGAGGGCAATCTCCTGGCGCGCGGCACCGATGACGGCAGCGATCCTGGGACCGGCGGCCTTACGACGGAGGAGATGCGCGCCAATTACGAGAACCGGCTCTCGCGCAGCGTCGAGGACATGCTGGAGCGCTCGGTCGGCCCCGGCAAGGCGCGGGTCGAGGTCCACGCCGATATGGATTTCGACAAGCTGACGACCAGCACCGAGAGCTTCGATCCCGACGGCCAGGTCGTGCGCTCGACCCAGACGGTGAGCGAGACCAGCAGCAGCAGCGACGGCGGCGACCAGCCCGTCACCGTCGCCAACAACCTCCCCGACGCGCAGGCCAACAAGGCCGCCACCGGCGGCCAGTCGAAGAACGGCCGCAACGAGGAGACGACGAATTACGAGATCAGCAAGACGGTGAAGAGCCAGGTCCGCGAGGGCGGCGTCGTCAAGCGCCTCTCCGTCGCCGTCCTCGTCGACGGCACCTATACGAGCGGCGCCGATGGCAAGAAGACGTATCAGCCGCGCTCGCCCGAGGAGCTGAAGGAGCTGGAGACGCTGGTCCGCACCGCCATCGGCTTCGATGAGAAGCGCGGCGACAGCGTCAAGGTGGTCAACCTGCGCTTCATCACGCCCGACGAGCCGGCGGCCGCGGCGAGCGCCGACGGCTTGCTCGGCTTCAGCAAGAGCGACCTCTTGAAGACGGCCGAGCCTCTCGCCCTCGCCCTTCTCGGCGTCCTCGTCCTGCTGCTCGTCGTCAAGCCGGTGGTGACGCGCATGCTGGAGGCGCCGCCCGGCGGCGGCGCCGCCGCGCTGCCGGGACCCGAGGGGCAGCGCCT
Source organism: Alphaproteobacteria bacterium (assembly GCA_021325525.1). Taxonomy (GTDB): domain Bacteria; phylum Pseudomonadota; class Alphaproteobacteria; order ATCC43930; family CGMCC-115725; genus URHD0088. The sequence continues at coordinate 2,402 of JAJPHB010000066.1, read as the reverse complement.
GCTGACGCCGCCGCCCGCCGCCGTCGCCGGCGCGCTGCCGCCGCCCACCGCCGTCGCCGCGGCCGGCGTTCCCGCCACCGCCGCCCCCGCCGGCGGTCCGCTCGACAATATCGAGCAGATGATCGACATCAGCCAGGTCGAAGGCCGCGTCCGCGCTTCGAGCATCAAGAAGATCGGCGAGATCGTCGACAAGCATCCCGAGGAGGCGGTCGCGATCGTCCGCTCCTGGATGTACCAGAACGCCTGAGGGAGCGGCTGAGCCATGCGCATGCGCGAGGACATCCGCTCGCTCACGGGCCCCGAGAAGGCGGCGATCCTCATCCTGTCGCTGGGCGATGAGCACACGGCGAAGCTCTTCAGCCTCATGGATGACGAGGAGATCAAGGAGATCTCCCAGACGATGGCCAATCTCGGCACCGTCAGCTCGAACATCGTCGAGCGCCTCTTCATCGACTTCGCCGACCAGATCTCGGCGACGGGCTCGCTCATCGGCACCTATGAGAGCACCGAGCGCCTGCTGACGAAGGTTCTCGGCAAAGAGCGCGTCAACACCATCATGGAGGAAATACGCGGCCCCGCCGGCCGCACCATGTGGGACAAGCTCGGCAACGTCAACGAGGTGGTGCTGGCGAACTACCTCAAGAACGAGTACCCGCAGACGGTCGCCGTCGTCCTCTCCAAGATCAAGTCCGAGCACGCCGCCCGCGTCCTGGCGCAGCTTCCCGAGAGCTTCGCCATGGAAGTCGTCATGCGCATGCTGCGCATGGAGGCGGTGCAGAAGGAGGTGCTGGACGACGTCGAGCGCACGCTGCGCACCGAGTTCTTCACCAATCTCGCGCGCACGAACCGGCGCGATGCGCACGAGCTCATCGCCGAAATCTTCAACAGCCTCGACCGCAACACGGAGAGCCGCTTCATCACCGCGCTCGAGGAGCGCAACCGGGACTCGGCCGAGCGCATCAAGGCGCTCATGTTCACCTTCGAGGATCTGAGCAAGCTCGATGCCACCGCCATCCAGGCGATCCTGCGCAACGCCGACAAGGTCAAGGTGCCGATCGCGCTGAAAGGCGCCTCGGAATCGCTGCGCGATCTCTTCTTCTCGAACATGTCCGAGCGCGCCGGCAAGCTCCTGCGCGAGGAAATGCAGGCGATGGGGCCGGTGCGCCTGCGCGACGTGGAGGAGGCGCAGGGCTATATGGTCGCCCTCGCCAAGGATCTCGCCGCCAGCGGCGAGATCGTCATCGCCGACAGCAAGGGCGATGACGAGCTGGTCTATTAGGATCGGCCATGGCGGTCGCGCAGAAATTCCTCTTCGACAATTGCTTCGACGGCCCCGCCGCCGGCGCGCTCACCGCGCGGCCCGGCAAAGGCGCGGCCGAGCCCGTCCTCACCCGCGCCGAGCTCGCGGCGGCCGAAGCCAAGAGCCGGGAGGAAGGCTACGCCGCCGGCCATGCGAAAGGGCGCGCCGAGGCCGTGAGCGCGCATGAGGAGCGCCTCGCCGCCGCCCTCGCGGCCATTGCCGAACGCCTCTCCGCGCTCCTCGAAGAGCGGGCTTCGCTGCGGCGCGAAAGCGAGAAGCAGACGATCGAGCTGACCCGCCTCGCCATTGCCAAGCTCTTCCCGGCGCTGACGCGGCGCGACGGCTTCACCGAGATCGCGGCGCTCCTCAAGGAATGCCTCGCCGAATGCATCGACGAGCCGCGCTTGGCGCTGCGCCTGCCCGACGCCCTCTTCGAGGAGGCGCAGCGCCGCATCGCCCCGCTCGCCGCCAATGGCGGCTTCGCCGGCAAGCTCGTCATTCTCGCCGACGAGGCGCTGACCGGCGCCGATTGCCGCGTCGAATGGGCCGATGGCGGCGCCGAGCGGGACACCGCGCGCACGCTGCGCGAGATCGAGGCGGCGATGGCCCGCGCCATCGCCGGGCTGAGCCAGACGAACGACACCCCGGAGGCCGCCGCCGGCGGCAATGAGGAGACGGTCAATGGATGAGAACGAGAATCTCCAGCTCGCCGAGCTCGAAGGCGACGCGCGCGCCGCCGGCGCCACGGAGCAGCGCGCGGCGTCGAACGCCAAGGACCTCGAAGCCGTCTACGACGTGCCGGTGCAGATCTCGGCGGTGCTGGGGCGGGCCACCATGCAGGTGAGCCAGCTCCTGAAGCTCGGCCGCGGCGCCGTCGTCGAGCTCGACCGCAAGGTGGGCGAGGCGATCGATATCTATGTCAACAACCGCCTCGTCGCCCGCGGCGAGGTCGTCGTCGTCGACGAGCGGCTCGGCGTCACCATGACGGAAATCGTCAAGGCCGAGCGGTCCTGACGCCGCATTTCCTCAGAGCGGATTAAAGCACGATGCGTCTCCTCATCCTCGGCCCCCTCGAGGGCTACATCAGCACGGCGGGCAAGAT
>JAJPHB010000163.1 GCA_021325525.1 Alphaproteobacteria bacterium | reverse complement strand
GCGGGCGCCGCCGGCTTCGAGGCCGGGCTCGGCGATGGCTTCGAGCCGCAGCAGCGCCAGCGCCGTGTCGCCCGCGCCGGAGCGGATCTCGCCCACCTCCTCGCCGCCGCGCCGGACCGGCGTGCCCGGCTCGGGCAGCGGTCCTTCGACGCGCACCGGCATCAGCCGCTTCTTGATGAGGCCGCGATATTTGGTGCGCGCCGTCAGCTCCTGCCCGACATAGCAGCCCTTCTGCCAGTCGACGCCGTTGAGCTCGTCGAAGCCGGCTTCGAGCAGGATCGCCTTCTCGACGGCGAGATCGCGGCTGCCGTCCGGCACGCCGAGGCCGATGCGCATCCGATCATAAGCGGCGGCGCCGGCCTCCGCGAACCCCGCCGCGCGCAAACCGGCGAAGCCGCTCTCCGGCGGAACGATAAGGCGCGCGCCGAGCGCGGCGAGCCGCGGATCGACATAGGCGAGGCCGCCGGCGAAGGGAGCGGCCGCACCCGCCTCCTCGCGCAGACCCAGCGCGGCGAGCGCGCCTTCGCCGAACGCCGCTGCGACGGCGAGCCCGGCTTCGGCGGGCGCGATCGCCACCTTGGCGCGCAGCCGATAGATCGAGAGGCGGCGCTGGAGATCGGCAAGCCGCGCCGCCTCAGCCTCGAGAAGGAAGGCGTCGCCGCGCTCGATGATGAAGAAGTCGTGCAGATACTTGCCCTGCGCCGTCAGCAGCGCCGCATGGACGGTGCGCGACGGCGAGACTTTCTCGACATCGTTCGACACGAGCCCCTGGAGAAAGGCGCGCCGATCCGCGCCGCTTACGGCGAGCAGCGCGCGCTGCGGCAGGGCCACGAACGATCTCTCCGCCATCGAGAACGCCTCCGATATGCCAGGGCCATGAGGTAGGGGACGGCGCGCCGCGGCGCAAGCGCCGGCATTGCTCCATTGCAGCGCAGGATCGCGGTCCCACCGATCGGACAAGGCCGCTCCTTCGGCTTCACAACCACCCATCGGCTCTGTATCACTGCCGCGCCATGCGCATTCTCTTCGTCACCGCGACGCGGATCGGCGATGCCGTACTCTCGACGGGCGTGCTGGGGCACCTGCTCGAGCGCCATCCGCAGGCGCGGGTCACGATCGCCGCAGGGCCGGCGGCGGCGCCGCTTTTTGCCGCGGTGCCGAGGCTCGACCGCGTCATCGTCGTCGAGAAGCGGCGCTTCGCCCGGCATTGGCTTGCGCTCTATGGCGCGGTCGCGGGCCGCGCCTGGGATCTCGTCGTCGATCTGCGCGGCTCGGCCCTCGCTTATCTGCTCTTCGCCCGGGCGCGCCGCGTCGCCGGCAAGAACGGCCCGGCGGAGCACCGCGTCGCCCAGCTCGGGCGGCTCTTCGGCCTCGACCCGCCGCCGGCGCCGCGGCTCTGGCTCGCGGCCCGGCACGAGCGCGCCGCCGCGGCGCTGGTGCCGCCCGGCGGCGCCGTCCTCGCTATCGGCCCCGCCGCCAATTGGCGCGGCAAGCAGTGGCGCGGCGAGCGCTTCGCCGAGCTGGCGCTGCGCCTCACCGCGCCGGGCGGGCTGCTGGCGGGGGCGCGCGTCGCCGTGCTGGCGGCGGCGCATGAGCGCGGGCAGGCGGCGCCGCTCCTCGCCGCCGTGCCCGCCGAGCGCCTCATCGATCTCGTGGGCCGCGTCGATCTCCTGACGGCGGCCGCGGTGCTCAGCCGCGCCGCGCTCTTCATCGGCAACGATACCGGGCTCATGCACATCGCCGCCGCTGCGGGTGCGCCGACCCTCGGCCTCTTCGGCCCGACCCAGGCGGCGCAATACGCGCCCTGGGGCACGCGCACGGCGGTGGCGCAGACGCCGATCCCGCCGGAGGCGCTCTACGGGCCCGACTTCGACCACCGCCGGACGGGGACGATGATGGATTCGCTCGAAGTCGCGGAGGTCGAGGCGGCGGCGGCGCGGCTCTGGCAGCAAATCGGGGGCGCCGCGGCGTGAGCATTCCCTTGCCGGTGCTCTCGGCTCTCGTCGTCGTCCACAACGAGGAGCGGCAGCTCGCGGACTGCCTCGAACGCCTTTCCTTCGCCGACGAGATCGTCGTCGTTCTCGACCGCTGCACCGACGCTTCGCGCGCCATCGCGGGGCGCTTCACGGAACGGCTCGTCGAAGGCGCGTGGGAGCGCGAGGGCGAGCGGCGCAACACCGGCATCGCCGCCTGCCGGGGGCAATGGATCGTTGAGATCGACGCCGACGAGCGCGTCTCGCCGATGCTCGCGGCCGAGCTCCGCCGCACCGCCGAGACTTCGCGCTTCGATTGGCACGAGATTCCGGTCGACAACTACATCGGCGACCGGCTCGTCCGCTGGGGCTGGGGCGCCGCCTTCGGCCGCTCGGCCTATCCGGGGCTCTTCCGCAAGGGGTTCAAGCATTGGGGCCCGCAGCGCGTCCATCCGGCGCTCCAGCTTCGCGGCCACAAGGGGCCGCGTCTCGAGAACCGCCTCGACCACTATGTCGACCGCGACCTCTCGGACATGATCCAGCGCCTCGACCGCTACAGCTCGGCGCGCGCCAAGGATCTGCGCGAGAGCGGCGACATCGGCTCCTACGGCGCCAATCTGCGGCGGATCGCCTCGCGCTTCTGGAAATGCTATGTCGGGCGGCGCGGCTATCGCGAAGGGCCCTACGGCTTCATGATCGCTCTCTGCGCCGGGCTTTATCCGATCCTCTCTTATCTGAAGGCGCGGCTCGACCGCGAGTGACGGCGCGATGCGGGTCCTGCAAGCCTTGGGGGGCGCGCGGCATGGCGGCGCCGAGCAGTTCTTCCTTCGCCTCGTCGCGGCCCTCCACCGTGCGGGTCAGGACCAGCTCGCCCTCGTCCGCCATGCGGCGCATGCGGCGCATCTGCGCGCGGCGGGCGTCGCCGTCCATGAGCTGCCTTTCGGCGGCGCCCTCGACTGGCGCACCGGCCGCGGCTTCCGCCGCGCCATCGCCGCCTACCGGCCGGACATCATTTTGACCTGGATGAGCCGGGCGAGCCGGCTTTGCCCGCGCGGCGAATTCGTGCATGTTGCCCGGCTCGGAGGCTATTACGATTTGAAGCACTATCGGAACTGCGACCACCTCATCGGCAACACGCGCGATCTCGTCGCCTATTTCATCGCCGAGGGCTGGCCGCAGCATCGCGCCCATTACCTGCCGAATTTCGTCGAGGAACCCGGAGCCGCCGCGGCAGAGCGCAGCTCCGTGGGGACGCCCGAAGGCGTCCCGCTCGCTCTGGCGCTCGGCCGCCTCCATCCGAACAAGGGTTTCGACCTCCTCATCGACGCCCTGGCGCAGGTGCCGGGCCTCCATCTCTGGATCGCCGGCGCCGGTGCGCTGCGCTCGGCGCTGGAGCGGCAGGCGGC
>JAJPHB010000025.1 GCA_021325525.1 Alphaproteobacteria bacterium | reverse complement strand
TTGGGGAGAGGTAAGGTGAGGGGGTATCGCCGCAAGGCGCCCTCACCCCGACCCTCTCCCGCAAGCGGGAGAGGGGCGCGAAAATGAGGATTGTGAATAGGAGATGAGGCCGAAATGAAAGTGGTCATCACTGGCGGCGCCGGCTTCATCGGCCGCCGCATCGCCATGCGCCTCTTGGCGCGCGGCGCGCTCGCCGGCGCTGATGGGCGCGACGCTCCGATCGAGGAGCTCGTGCTCTTCGACAATGCGCCGCCGCAGCTCGCCTTGCCGGAGGACAAGCGGCTGAAGCTCGTCAGCGGCGACATCGCCGAGCCCGGCCTCATGCGCCGGGTGATCGCGCCGGGAACGGGCTCGGTCTTCCACCTCGCCGCGATCGTCAGCGCCCAGGCCGAGGAGGACACCGATATCGGCCTGCGCGTCAATCTCGACGGCACGCGCGCCGTCCTCGAAGCCTGCCGCGCCCTCGGCACGGTGCCGCGCCTCGTCTTCGCGAGCTCGCTCGCCGTCTATGGCGGCGATCTGCCGCCCTCCGTCTCCGAGGCGGTACCGCTGACGCCGCAGACTTCCTACGGCAGCCAGAAGGCGATCGGCGAGCTCCTCGTCAATGATTACAGCCGCAAGGGCTATATCGACGGGCGCTCGCTGCGGCTGCCGACGATCATCGTGCGGCCGGGCCGCCCCAACCGCGCCGCATCGACCTTCGCCTCCTCGATCATCCGCGAGCCGCTGTCGGGCGTCGATGTCGTCTGCCCGGTCAGCCGCGACACGGTGATGCCGGCGCTCTCGCCGCGCCGCGTCGCCGAAGCCTTCGAGAAGGCGCACGATTTGCCGGCGAGCGCCTTCGGCTACAACCGCGCCCTGCAGCTTCCGGGCATCAGCCCGACCGTCGCCGAGATGGTCGAGGCGCTGCGCCGCGTCGCCGGCGACGAGGTCGTCCGCCGCATCCAATGGCGGCCCGATCCCGTCATCCAGAAGATCGTCGATGGCTGGCCGCGTGGCATCGACGGGCGCCGCGCCGAGCGGCTCGGCATCCGCGCCGACAACAGCATGGACGAGATCATCGAGGCCTTCATCGCCGACGACCTCCCGGCGCAGAAGGCGCTGGTCGCGGCCGGGAAGGCGGGGTAGGTCGGTCGCCGCACGATTTCCTCGCTCCTCTTAGCCGAAGCCCGGCGGCGGCGTGAAGCCGCCGATCGCCTCGCCCAGGAGCCGTGCGAACTCGATCGTGGTGCGGTCGCCGAATTCGGGGCCGATGATCTGGATGCCGACGGGAAGGCCCGCGGCGGTGCGGCCGGCGGGCGCCACGGTCGCGGGAAGGTAGCAGAGCCCGGCGATGCCGGACCAGAAGAGCTGGTCCCAATAAGGCCGCTTCTCGCCATCGACGAGGAGCTGGCGGGCGTCGCGATCTTCGGAGTGGTCGTGCGGGAAGGCCGGGGTCGGCGCCACCGGGCAGAGGAGCACGTCCCAATTCTCGAAGAATGCGCGCCAGGCGTGGCGCAGGCGCGTGCGCTCGTGATGGGCGGCGAGCCAGTCGCGGTGCGAGAGCACGCTGGCGCGCTTGTGCTGGGCCGCGCGGCTCTCGTCCTCGGGGGCGAGCGCCGCCACCTCGGCACGCATCCTTTCATACTCTTCGATCGGGCTGCGCGCCGCCATCACCGACCAGAGAAGGCGGATGAAGAGCGCATGCGCCTGCGCGGCGTCGATCTCGGGACGCGCCTTGTCGTCGATCCGGGCGCCGGCGCGGGCGAGGGCGGCGATGACGGCCTCCAGCCGCTCGGCCACCTCGCTGCCGACGGGGCAGCTCGCATCGTCGCGCCAGACGGCGACGCGGAAGTCGCGCAGCGCGCTCCGCCGCGGCAGCGGCAATTCGAGGCGCCAGCCCGCGGCCAGCTTCTCGTCGGCGCCCGCCATCACTTCGAGGGCGAGGGCGAGGTCCTCGGCGCTGCGGGCGAGGGGACCCACGACGGAGATGTCGGTCGGGGCATAGCTGCCGGGCAGGGAATGGCCGCGCGGCGGCACGATGCCCCAGCTGGGCTTGTGGCCGTAGACGCCGCAGTAATGCGCGGGAAAGCGGATAGAGCCGCCGATGTCGCTGCCGGCTTCGAGCGCGGCGAAGCCAGCGGCCAGCGCCGCCGCCGAGCCGCCCGAGGAGCCGCCCGGAACGCGGTCCGGGTCCCACGGATTGCGCGTCGTGCCGTAGACGGGGTTGTAGGCCTGGAAATCGGCGAGCATGACGGGGACGTTGGTCTTGCCGAAGATGATGGCGCCGGCGCGCTTCAGGCGCTCGACGACGACGGCGTCATGCCGCGCCATGTTGTCCCTCAGCGCCGGCGATCCCCAACAGGTGGGCAGGCCGGCGATGTCGTAGGATTCCTTGACGGTCATGGGCACGCCGTGGAGCGGGCCCCAGATGTCGTAGCGCGCGAGCGCGGCATCTGCGGCGCGCGCCCGCTCTCGCGCCCGGGCGAAATCGCGCACGACGACGGCGTTGACGCGGCCATCCTGCGCCTCGATGCGCGCGAAGTGCTGCTCCAGGAGATCGAGCGCGCCGCCGCGCTGCTCGCGCAGCGTTGCCGCCATCCGGCTCGCCGAGTGGAAGGCTGCACTGTCCGTCATATCGAAGCTCCTTCGGGCTGGGGCTGGGTCGATCCTAATGCGTGCGGCGCGCCGAGACCAAGGCGTCGCCGCTCGCGCTGGCGAGAAGCGCCGCGCTGGCCGGCCAGCAAAGGTTGTGGCAGGCAGCGGCCGGTGTTGGGGAATCTTCGCGGGTCAAGGAGGAAGTATGCCGGCATCGTCGGTGGCGGCCGGCACTCGGTATGCGGGATTAGCATCGCGCCTGCCGGCGCTCGCGGCAGGGCTCGCTCTGATCTCGCTGCTGCTGCTTGCTGCGGGGCCGCTCGGTTGGCGCGCCC
>JAJPHB010000018.1 GCA_021325525.1 Alphaproteobacteria bacterium | reverse complement strand
TAGAGCTGGCTCGGATGGCGCGGATAGGGGCCGCCTGTCGGGAAGACCATCGCCCAGGGCACGTCGGTGATGCGCCCCCACAGCTCGTCATTGATGAAATTGGCGATGCGGCCGAAGAAGAGGCCGATCGGCACGGCGCAGACGATGATGTCGGCGAAGGCGAGGACATCGAGCCCGCGCTTCCAGGTGAAGAGCAGGATGGCGATGATGACGCCGAGGGCGCCGCCGTGAAACGACATGCCGCCGTGCCAGACCTCGACGATCTCCACGGGATGCGCGAAGTAATGGCTCGGCTGGTAAAAGAGGACATAGCCGAGGCGGCCGCCCAGCACGACGCCGATCGTCGCCCAGGAGAGGAAATCGTCGATGTCGATCGGCTTGACGCTGAGCGGCGGGCGCTTGGCGATGGCAAGGGACCAGCGCCAGCCGATGACCAGCCCGGCGATATAGGCCAAGGCGTACCAGCGAATGGCGAAAGGCCCGAACTGGACGAGGACCGGGTCAATGACCGGGTAGGGAATGGCGAAGAGCGGCATGTGGAGAAGGCGCTCGCACTCAGCGATAGGGATCGGACGCCGTCAGATAGGTGGCGACGTAGTCGGCGACGCCATCCTCGAGAGAGGTGACGGGGCCGTTGTAGCCGGCGGCGCGCAGGCGGTCCATGCGCGCCTCGGTGAAATACTGGTATTTCTCGCGGATCGCCTCAGGCGTGTCGATGAATTCGATGGCGGGCTCGCGGCCAAGAGCCCGGCAGGTGGCGGCGGCGAGCTCGGCGAAGCTGCGCGCCCTTCCCGTGCCGATGTTGAAGAGCCCGTTGACCCGCTCGTTGCGCCACAGCCACAGCACCATGTCGACGCAGTCGCGCACATAGACGAAGTCGCGGCGCTGGCCGCCATCGGGATAGTCGGCGCGGTGCGAGCGGAAGAGCCGCGCCGGCTCGCCGCGGCGAAGCCGCGGCACGAGTTTGGCGACGAGGCTCATCATCTCGCCCTTGTGTCCCTCATTGGGGCCGTAGACATTGAAGAATTTGAGGCCGGCCCAATGCGGCGGGCGGGGCGCGCCCGATTCGACGAGGCGGGCGATGCGCCGGTCGGCGAGGTGCTTCGACCAGCCATAGACGTTGAGCGGCTTGAGGCGGGCGAGGCCGGCGCTCGACCCGTCATCGTCGAACCCGGCCTCGCCGTCGCCGTATGTGGCGGCCGAGGAAGCATAGAGGAAGGGCACGCCGGCCGCCGCGCACCAGTCCCAGAGCCGCATCGTCAGGGCGAAATTGGCGCGGAGCACGAGGTCGGCGTCGTCCTCGGTCGTCGAGGAGACGGCGCCCAGATGAAAGACCGTCTCGATCTCGCCGGATTTGGCGGCGAGGAAGCCCTCGAGCTCTTCCGGGGCGATGAGCGCCGCCAGCTCGCGCTTGGCGAGGTTCCGCCATTTCTCGCCGCGGCCCAGGCGGTCGCAGACGGCGAGGTCGTGCCGGCCGGCCTCATTCAAGGCGGCGACGAGGTTCGAGCCGATGAAGCCGGCGCCGCCGGTCACAAGGATCATCGCGGGAGGGTCCAGCTCGGTGCGTCCATCGGCCGGTGTTATAGGCCGAGGCCCCGAGGACCGGAAGCCGCAACGGCGCGCTCGCGAAATTCCGGTTTCGCTGCGAGGCCGGCCGTGGTAGCGGGGATGGGAGCGGCGGCTCCGGGCGTTGACCTTATCGGGGCTGGCGCAGGAGCCAATGTCATGCAGACCGAGAATCGCTTTTTCGACGATCTGGCGCGCGTCGCGACGGGCGCGCTCGGCGCCTTCACGGGCATGCGCGCCGAAGTGGAGGCGCGCCTCCGCGACCAGATGGAGCGCCTGCTCTCGCGCATGGACCTCGTGACGCGCGAGGAGTTCGCCGCGGTGCAGGCCATGGCCGCCAAGGCGCGGGGCGAGCAGGAGAGGCTTGAGCAGCGGCTTCTCGCGATCGAAGCCCGCCTCCAGGCGCTGGAGGCGGCGGCGGGCGAGAGGGCGGTTGCCGAAGCGGCGGCGGCCGAGAAGCCCGCGGCCGAGAAGCCGAAGCGCCGTGGCGGCGAGCGGCCCGCGGCGGCCGATGAGAGTGAGACGGGTTGAGCGTTGGGCATATGGCCATGGCCTCACTGCGCCCTCTCTCCGCTCCCTGAGGGCCCGCACCTCTTGCAACGGCGCGCCCGCCGGGCAATCTGCGGAAGGAGCGGAGAAACGGGCTTGCGGCATGCGATCGTCTTTGGCAGGCTATCTTTTGTGTCATGTTGCGGTGCATCGCACTAGGTCTGGCGTGTTGAGCGACCGAACCTCGGCTGCGCGCAAAAGGAGGGCGGGATGACCTCTGTCCACACCGAGACGGCGACGCCCGCAACCAACCCCATCGATCTCGTCGAGGAGATCGTTCTCGCGAATGAATGGGCGCATGACCGCGCCAGCGATGAGGAGATGGTCGTCGAGATCAAGGGCCGCTGGTGCGACTACCGCCTCTATTTCGTCTGGCAGGAGGAGATCAGCGCGCTCCATTTCTCCTGCGGCTTCGACATGAAGGTGCCGAAGGGGCGGCGCAGCGCCGTCTACGAGCTGCTCGCCCTCGTCAACGAGAAGCTCTGGCTCGGCCATTTCGATCTCGCCTCCGACGACAACGCCCCGGCCTTTCGCCACGCCGTGCTGCTGCGCGGCGCGCTTGGCGCCAGCGTCGAGCAGATCGAGGATCTGGTCGACATCGCCCTCAATGAGAGCGAGCGCTTCTACCCCGCCTTTCAGCTCGTCCTCTGGGGCGGCAAGAACGCCGAGGAGGCGATGACCGCCGCGATGATCGATCCGGTCGGCGAAGCGTGAGCGCCGGCGCGGCGATCGCCGGCGAGGTGCTCCTCGTCGGCTGCGGCAAGATGGGCGGGGCGCTCCTCGAGGGCTGGCTCGAACGCGGCAGCGCCGAGCGCTTCACGGTCGTCGAGCCGGCCGGGCCCGCCCCCGCCTTCGCCGGGAGGAGCGGCATCGAATGGGTGGCCGATGCCGCAGCGCTCGCCGGCCGCCGACCGCCCGCCGTCATCGTCTTCGCGGTGAAGCCGCAGGTGATGGGCGATGTCGTCCCGCACTATGCGGGGCTGCTCGGCCCCGAGACGGTCGCCCTCTCGATCGCCGCGGGCAAGACCCTCGGCTATTTCGCCCGGCATCTCGGCGGCGAGGCGAAGCTCGTCCGCGCCATGCCGAACACGCCGGCGGCGATCGGCCGCGGCATCACCGTCGCCTGCGCCAATCGCCGTGCCGGCGCCGCCGAGATCGCGCGCTGCGATGCCCTCCTCTCGGCCGTCGGCGAGGTCGCCTGGGTCGAGGATGAGGGGCTGATCGACGCGGTGACCGCCGTCTCGGGCAGCGGCCCCGCCTATGTCTTTCTCCTTATCGAATGCCTCGCCGCGGCGGGCGCCGCCGCGGGCCTGCCGGAGGAGCTGGCGACGCGCCTGGCGCGCGCGACCGTCGCGGGCGCGGGCGAGCTGGCGCGGCGTTCGGGCGAGTCGGCAGCGACGCTGCGGCGCAACGTCACGAGCCCGGGCGGCACGACGCAGGCCGCGCTCGACGTGCTGATGGCGCCCGATGGCCTCGCCTCGCTCCTCCGCGCCGCCGTCGCCGCGGCGGCGCGGCGCTCGCGCGAATTGGCGGATTGAGGCCGTCATGGAGGAGCAGAGACTGGCGCCCGCGGCGCAGCGCGTCCAGGAGCTGCTGCGTGCCGCCGGCTCCGATTGCCGCGTGCAGATGATGCCGGCGACGGCGCGCAGCGCCGCCGAGGCTGCGGCCGCGATCGGCTGCACGGTGGCGCAGATCGCCAAGTCCCTCGTCTTCCGCGCGAAGAGCGGCAAGCCCGTCCTCGTCATCGCCAGCGGCGTCAACCGCGTCGACGAGAAGAAGGTCGCGGCGGCCTTGGGCGAGCCCATCGGCAAGGCCGATGCCGATTTCGTCCGCGAGCGCACGGGCTATGCGATCGGCGGCGTGGCGCCCGTCGGGCACGAGGGCGGCGTCCGCATCTTCATCGACGCCGATCTCGGCAAGCACGAGACGATCTGGGCGGCGGCAGGCCACCCGCACGCCGTTTTCCCGCTCACTCCCGCCGAGCTTCAGAGGCTGACCCAGGGCACCGTGATTGCCGTCGCGTGAACGTGGTTCCTCTCCCCTTGCGGGCTACGACATTCACGCATCTCACCCGAGGCACAGCGAGCCCCTCTCCGCCACGAAGTGGGGGAGAGGCGGGGTGAGGTGGTCTCGCCGCTTGCTCGGCAATCGCCCTGGAATCCCCCACCTCACCCTGACCTCTCCGCCCCCCGGGGCGGAGAGGAGCTACAAGCGCATACCGCTTTCGAGAAATGTGAATGCCGTAGCCGGCGAGGGGAGAGGTCGTGTTCACCGCCCGCGCGCCGCTTCGCGCTCGGCGAGAATGCGGTCGAAGGCGTCGAGCCGCGCCGCGACGCGGCCGAAGATGCTGTCCGCGGGATAGCGACCCGACTCGTCCGCCTCGCCGACCGGCAGGCCGAGCAGGAGCTCGAGCGCGTCCTCCACCGTAGCCGCCGACCAGAGATGGAAGCGGCCGGCCGCGACCGCCTCGGCGATCTCGTCATGAAGGACGAGGTTGACGCGGTTCGCCTCGGGCACGATGACGCCTTGCGTTCCGGTGAGCCCGCCCGGCTTCTCCCGGCAGAGGCGGTAGAAGCCTTCGACCTTCCAGCGCGCCCCGCCGATCGCCTGGGCCCGCCCCGCCTGGTTGACGGAGCCGGTCATGGCGATGTCCTGCCGCACCGGAAGCTGCGCCAGGTCGGAGAGGATCGCCACCAGCTCGGCGAGCGAGGCGCTGTCGCCCTCGACGCCGCCATAGCTCTGCTCGAAGGTGATGGAGCAGGTGAAGGAGAGCGGCCGGCTCTGCGCGAAGCGTCCGGCGAGGAAGCCTTGCAGCACCATCGCGCCCTTCTGCTGGATGGGGCCGCCGAGCTCGACGTCGCGCTCGATATTGACGACGCCGGCGCGGCCCACCGAGGCGCGCGCCGTGATGCGCACCGGCGTTCCGAAGCGGCGGTCGCCGATATCCTGCACGGTGAGGCCGTTCACCTGCCCGATGGCGCCGCCCGCCGTGTCGATCATGACGGCGCCTTCGAGAATGGAGCGGCGAACGCGGTCCTCGATCCGGGCGTTGCGGCGATGGCGGGCGTCCAGGGCGGCGAGGAGCGCCGCGTCGGTCAGCAGCCGCTCCTTGCGTTGCGCCGCGCGGACCGCGCCTTCGGTCACCAGATCCTCGATGAGCTCGAAGCGCGCGGTCAGACGGTCGCGGCGGTCGGCCCAGCGCGCGGCGATGCCGAGAAGGCGGCGCATCGCCGCCTCCTCGATCCCGTCGAGCTTGCGCGCCCGGGCCATTCCGTCGACGAGCGCCGCATAGATGTCGAGGTTGCGGGGCGAAGCCGGCATGTCGGAGTCGATATCGGCTTTCACCTTGAAATAGATCGCGAAATCGGGATCGCCCTCGAAGAAGGTCGCGTACCAGCGCGGCGCGCCGATGAGGACGACTTTGAGCTCGAGCGGGATGGGGCCCGGCTTCGGCGCGCCCGCGATCGGCGGCGCTCCCGCCCGCTGCGGCTCCTCGATGCGGATGACGCCGTCGCGCAGCGCCGCCTTCAGGAAGGTCCAGCTCGCCGGGTTGGCGGCGAGCGCCTCGGCGCGCAGCACCAGGATGCCGCCATTGGCGCGATGGAGGGCGCCGGCGCGGATGAGAGTGAAATCGGTCTCGACCGTGCCCTGGGCCTGGCGGTACTCGATCCGGCCGAAGAGGTTCTCGTGAGTCGGATTGCTTTCCAGCACGACGGCGGGATGGGCCTCATCGCCGTGATCGACGAGGAGGTTGACGGCAAAGCGCCGCTCCGGTGGATCGCTTCCCTCGCCGCTCTCGCTATCCTCCGAGCTCGCTGTGAATTGCGTCGGGTTCTCGATGATGTCGACGCGAATTTCGGTGAGCCAGCGGGCAAGGCCGCGGAAACCGGAGAACTCGGCGACGAGCTCTTCGAGGGCGCCGCTCGCCACCTCGTCGGCGACGCTCCGATTCAAATCGCGGATTTGATCGCGGAGCTGCATTTGCGCGGCGACCGCGTGCCGCTGGAAGCGCGTGAGCGCCGCCGCCAGCTCGCGCTCGGCCGCCTCTTCCTCCGCCCCGGACGCCGTGCGGGACGCGGCTTCCTCGGCGCGCCGCAGACGCAGCGCCCCATCCTCGCCCTGCACGAGCTGAAACCCCTGCGCCCGCGCCGATTGCCGCAATTCTTCGAGATCGCTGCCCATGCCCTTCTGCGCCGCCTCGCGCAGCGTGAGCAGCCGCGCCTGATAGGCTTCCGAGGCGAAGGCGGCGGCGAGCGCCTCGCGTAGCTTCGGGATCATCGCCGCGACGCGGTCCCTGAGGCGCCGGCCCATCCCCGCCGGCAGACGGTGCGGCCGGGGATTTTCCGGATGGCGGAAATTGTTGAGATAGACCCAGTCGCTCGGCGGCGGCCGCTTTGCCAGCGCCTCGTCGAGATACGCCACGGTCGCGGTCAGCCGGCCGGCGCGGTCCTCGCCGATGACGAAGATGTTGAAGCCGAGCCCTGCGACTTTGAGGCCGAAATCGAGCGCCTCGCGGGCGCGGGAGTGGCTGTCGAGATCGAAGACTTCGATGCCGTCAGCGGGCGTGAAGGCAAAGCGCGGATGCCCGACCTCCGCCGCCGCCAGCCTACGCGCCGCCATCTGCCTCTCTCCCGCTGTTTCGGCACGCCACTATAGAGAAGGCGGCGCGAGGATTCGAGGATGCGGGAGCGGAAGCCTCAGTGCCAGACCCGTGCGGTCGAAGCCGGCACTCCCTTGAACAGCTCCGGGAACTGGCTGCGCATATCGGCGCTCGGATCGTGGAAGCGGCGGGCAATGGTGGTCGCCCGGTCGGCGATCTTGGAGCGGGTCACCCCGGAAAGGGCATTGAACGCGGTGCTCGCACGCCAATAGGCGCCGAAGGAGCGCTCGTCGATGACCTTCTGGAGTTCGCGGACCGCCATGGTCCGCGGGCCCAGCACCTGCTCGGTGACGGCGGCCAGCACTTCGAGGGACTGGAGGCCCGCCTGATCGAGCGTCAGCGGCGATGTCTGCATCATTCGACCTCGCGGAAGCAATGGAGGCGGCGGCGTCTCCGCAAGGCGGCGACGCCGGCAGATCGACCAAACAGCTCGTTCTATGACGATCACCTTAGCTAGTTACTAACGCCGGGTTTTAGCGTAGAATTGGCGAAAACTTGCGGAAGCTGCTCTTGCAGAACCCAATACAGTGCTGCGGTCATTGGCGCTATCTCTTGTAGAGGCGGAGGACCCAATGGCTACTTACGCTCTATCCGCGCCACCGGGCGGCATCGCTCCCGAGCTCGCGGTCGCGCATGCGGTCGGTTTCTTCGGCGCGAATTGCGCCATTGGACCGGCGAGCCTCTGGCTCCTGCACGCCGTCGGCTACCTCGGAGGCTGGGCGGCGCCTTCGGCGGCAGGAGCGGCCGCGATGGGCGTCGGTATTCTCGCCATCGCGCTCGCCGCCCGGCGCGTTGCGCGGTTCAACAAATCGAGCGGCGAGTAGGCGTCGGTCGGGTCTCGGGGGGAATGGATGGGCTGGACCGTTGGCGGCCACGCGACATGGCGCCGGGTGACGGGCGCGGCGGCGGGTTAGCGGACGCTTTCCGATGTGGCACCGCTGGATGCGCCGCTGGGACGGCCGGTATTCCGCGCGGCGAGCCATCGCCGCCTGGCTTCTTCTCTCCGCGGCGGCCTGGATGGCCGTCGCCGGGCTCATCGCGATCGCCTATGACTGGAAGGGGACGTCTCTCGAGACCGAGGCCGACCGCCTCTCCAAGATCGCCCCGGCGGCGGGCGGCGCGCCGGCGCAATAGCATCGCCCTGTCAGCGACATAGCTCCTCAGGGGAGCGGGCGGAAGATCCAGATGGCAGCGTCCTCGCCGCCGCGAGCGGGCACGGCGAGATAGAGGCGGTCGCGCTCCGGCGCGAAGAGCGCGGTCCGAGCGCCGCGCGCCGTCGCGATCCGAGCCAGCGCCGCATAGCCCTCGGGGCGGCGCTCGAAGACCTCGATGGCGCCTTCGCCGCAGCTCACATAGAGCCGCCCGCGCTTCACATCGACGAAGACGTCGTCGGCATCGCCGCAAGTCGGAAGATCGGCGCGAACATCGCCGCTCACCGCGTCGAAGGCGACGAGGCGAGGCGGCGCGCGGAAGACGGCGACGACGCGCCGTGCCGCGGCATCGACAGCCATCGGGAAGTTGGCGCGAGCGTTCGGCACCGTCCAGTGCGCGACGCGACGCCGCGCGGCGCCGTCGATGACGGCGATCTGCCGCGCCTCGGGCAGGTTGACGAAAATCCGCCCGCCCTCCGGCCCCAGTTCGAATCCCTCGGGATGGGCCGGCAGCGGGATGTCGGCGATGCGTTGCCGGCGCGCCGCGTCGATGACGGCGAGCCCGCCCGCGCCATATCCGATGAAGACCTCCTGCCGAGGCGCATCGACGCGCACATCGTCGGCATCCTCGCCGAGCTCGATTCGCCCGGCGGGCGCCAGATCGTGGCCCGTGAAGAGCCGAACCGAGCCGTCGCGCGCATTGGCGACATAGACCGTATCGCTGCCCGGCTCGTAGCCGACGCCTTGCGGCTCGGCGAGGCCGGCGATGCGCCGCTCGACGCGGCACCGCTCCAGATCGACGATGCCGAGGCTGTCATTGCCGAGCTCGGCGATGAAGAGGCGGTGGCGGCTGGGAGGCGAGGGCCGCCAGCAGCAGCGCCGCCGCGAGCGCTCCCGCTCCGCGGCTCCGTCGCGCCGTCATGCTTGCCGGCTATATTTGTCGTAGAGCGCCGCCGCGTTCTCCCAGCGGATCGCCTTCATGAAGGCATCGACATAGGCGGCCGCCTTGGCGCCGTAATCCATGTGATAGGCGTGCTCGTACATGTCGAGGGCGAGGATCGGC
>JAJPHB010000147.1 GCA_021325525.1 Alphaproteobacteria bacterium | reverse complement strand
GTCCGGTTTGGGCCGCACCGCCAGCACCGGCGCAGCCAATGCTCGTCTGACATGGGAGCGATTCGCGCCTGACGATGGTTGACGATGGCCCGTCCTGGTAACGTCGATCATGTCGCTCGCGTCGGCCGATCTGCCCCTCGACCCGGAAGCGCACCGCGCCTTCGGCACGGAGTTCTTGCTTCATAACGTTATAACGATATTATGACGGCATGGAACGACCGCTCTATCGGGTGGTGGCGGATCAGATCGAGACGCGGATCGCCAAGGGCGTCTACGCGGTCGGGACGCAGTTGCCGCCGGAGCCCGCCCTCGAGGAGGAATTCAAGGTAAGCCGGATTACGGTCCGTCAGGCCCTCGGCTTGCTGAAGCGGCGCGGAATTCTTGTATCGCAATCGGGTCTCGGCACCGTTGTCCGTTTCTCCGGCGCCGACGCGCGCTCGATGAGCGTGTCGGGGTCGATGCGGGATCTCATCTACTACGCCGCCGGAACACGTTATGAGCCGCTCGACCGCGAGGCGGTGAAGCCGCCGGCGGAAGTCGCTGCCGCGTTCGGCATGCGGCTCGGACGGCTGATGCGGTTTCGTGGGCTGCGGGGCTGGCCATCGAGCGGCAAGTTCGGATTCGAGGCGGTCTACATCCCCGAGGCGCTGGGTCGCGATCTCGACAACAGCAGGCTGGGGAACGCGACGCTCTTCAGCCTTCTGGAGGCGGCGAACGGCATCAAGATCACCGAGGTCGAGCAGACCATCACGGCCGTCCCGGCGCCGGCCGTTGTCGCCCGGCATCTCGGGATTCGGCTGCGTGCCCCAATGCTCAAGGCGACGCGGGCCTATAAGCGGGCGGATGGCCAGCTCGTCGAGTTCGCCATCTCGCTCTACGACGTCGCGCAGTTTCAATACGTTATGAAGCTCTTCCCGGATTAGCGGCCGAGCTCAGCAGTCACAGCGAATGAGGGAGGAAGAAATGATCGGTCGGATGGGATTTGCGGTTCTCCTCGGGGTAGCTGTGATGGTGCCAGGCGTCGCACCGGCCGCTGCGCAAGGCTTGACGGCGGCCTATTACGGCGGCTCGTGGGGCGAGGCCATCCACAAATGCATCGTCGAGCCCTTCACGAAGCAAGCCGGCATTGCCGTAACGCCGGAGCCGGGAGTGTCGTCGGTCACCATTGCCAAACTGCAGCAGCAGAAGGGGCATCCGGCCATCGATGTGGCATGGATGGACGGTGGCATCTCGGAGCTCGCTGCGGCGGAGGACCTCGTTGCCCCTGTCGATCCGAAGGCGGTTCCGAACGTTGCCGACATGATTCCGGAAGGCGTCTATCACAAGCCCGATGGCAGCATCTATGCGCTCAGCACGGGCTTTTACGCGCTGGGCATCATCTACAACACGAAGGAGGTGAAGAACCCACCTTCCTCGTGGTGGGATCTGTGGAACAGCGACTACTCCGGCGCCGTCACGGTGCCCTCGCCAACCAACGCGATGGGCGTTCCCTTCATCGTCGAGATCGCAAAGCTGTCAGGCGGCGGCGTCGATAACGTCGATCCGGCGATGAAGAAGCTCAAGACGCTGAAGGTCTCCTCATTCTTCGATACGTCCGGCGGGGCCGACAACAGCTTCCAGAGCGGCGAGGCGATCATCGGCGCCCATTATGCCCAGGCCGGCTGGGCGCTCGCCGATAAGGGCCTGCCGATCGGCTATGCGGTGCCTAAGGAAGGGGCGCTCGGCGGCGATATCCGCATCCATATCGTCAAGGGTACGAGCAAGCTCGCGGAAGCCGAAAAATTCATGAACTACGCCGTAAGCAAGGATGCCGCCACCTGCATGACGGATTTCCTCTATGTCGGGCCGGCGACCAAGGGCGTCGCGCCGACCGAGAAAGCGCGCCAGCGCCTACCTTGGGGGCCCAACGGCTCGGTGAAGAATCTGGCCCTTTCCGACTGGAACAAAATAAACGCGGCGCGCGCGAAGATCACGGAGATGTTCAATCGCGACGTCGTCGGCCGGTAGCGATCGGGGCCCGACCTACGGTGCGGCGATGACAGCCCTCATTCAACTGGAGGCGGTGACCAAGCGGTACGGCGCCGTCACGGCGCTTGACGTGGTCTCGCTGCGGGTCCGGCAGGGCGAGTTCATTGCCCTGCTCGGCCCCAGCGGATGCGGCAAGACGACATTGCTACGCACCATTGCCGGCTTTGTCGAGCCGTCGGCGGGCGAGGTGTGGATTGACGGGCGCGAGGTCACCCGCCTTCCGCCCAACCGGCGGCCCGTCAATACGGTCTTCCAGAGCTATGCGCTGTTTCCGCACTATACCGTGCGCGACAACATCGCTTACGGGCCTCGCCGACGCGGCGTGAAGCCGGCCGTCATCCGCGCCCAAGTTGGCGAGGCGCTCGCCATGGTCGGGATGGAGAGCTACGCAGACCGCTACCCGGCGCAGCTTTCGGGCGGCCAGCAGCAGCGCGTCGCGCTCGCCCGCGCGATCATCAACCGGCCTAAGGTACTGCTGCTCGACGAACCGCTCGGTGCGCTCGATCTCAAGCTGCGCAAGCGGATGCAGATCGAGCTGAAGCGCCTGCACGAAAGGCTCGGAATCACCTTTCTCTACGTCACCCATGATCAGGAAGAGGCCTTGGTGATGGCCGACCGCATTGCCGTCATGGATGCCGGTCGGATCGTGCAGCTCGGAACCGGCGAGGAGATCTATCGCCGGCCGAGCTGCCGCTACGTTGCCGATTTCATCGGTGAAGCGAACCTGCTGCCCTGCGCCGTCGATGCAGACGGCGCCCTGCGCCTCGAACCCGGCGGCGTCTCCCTCCCGTACGAGGCGCGGGAGGCGGCCGGCGGCAGCGCGACCCTGCTCATCCGACCAGAGGACATCTATTACGAAAACGACACCGGCGAGACGGATTGCGTCTCGCTCCCCGCCGTGGTGCACGACGTCGTCTTCGTCGGCAACGCAACGCGTATTTATGTACGAACCCAGACCGGCTCGGAGCTCATGCTGAGCGCACCACGGAGCGGCGCCGAACGGCTCGAGCCGGGCCGCCCCATCGTTGCGCGCTGGCGGCGCTCTGCCGGCTGCGTCCTGGTCCGCTAGGGATAGGAGTCAAGGCAGAATGGGTGCCATCACGGTGCTGACGCCGACCGGAACCTTGGGCTACGGCTTCGGCGCGGAAGCGCTCGAAGGAGGCATGGCGCTGCGGCCGGATGTTATTGCCGTCGACGCAGGCTCGACCGATCCCGGACCGCACTACCTCGGTTCGGGCGAGACGCTCGTCTCGCGGTTCAGCACCAAGCGCGAGCTGAGTGATCTCCTGTCGGCGGCGCGCGGCGCCGGCATCCCCCTGGTCGTCGGCAGCGCTGGAGGCGCAGGTTCCCGCCGGCATGTCGACTGGACGGTCGACATCGTGCGCGAGATCGCCCGCGAGCGGGGGCTTCACGCCAAGATCGCATGGATTTACGCAGACATCCCGATCGAGCGTGCCCGACGTGCTGTTCGGCAGAACGAGGTGCAGGATTTCGAGGCAGGGTTCCTGCTCACCGAAGCGATGCTGGACGACACCGTGACGCTGGTCGCGCAAATGGGACACGAACCGATTGCCGCAGCGCTCGATGGAGGGGCGGACATCGTCGTCGCGGGTCGGGCCTGCGATGATTCGACGATCGCCGCCTTTCCGATCGCGCGCGGCGCGGATCCGGGGCTCGCGATGCATATGGGGAAAATTCTCGAATGCGGCGCCTTCTCCGCGGAGCCCTTCGGCATGGACGTGATGGTCGGAACCGTCGCCGAGGACCACTTTCTCCTCGAACCCGGCAGTCGCAACCGGCGCGCCTCGCTCACCTCGGTCGCGGCGCACTCGCTCTACGAGCGCGAGAATCCGATCCGCCAGGCAGGGCCGGGCCACGAGGTGGATCTCTCGGACTGCCGCTTCGAGCAGGTAACGGAGCGGCGCGTCAGGGTTTCGGGATCGCGCTTCATCAAGAGCGGCGACTACTGGGTGAAGCTCGAAGGAGCGCGCCGCGCCGGATATCGCACGATCTGCATCGCCGGCATCCGCTGCCCGACGATGCTCGCCCGCATCGACGACATCCTTGACGAGGTGCGCGCCCAGGCCATCGATTACTTCGCGCCGGCGAGCTTCGAGCTCACCTTTCACGTCTATGGACGCGACGGAGTGATGGGCCGTCTCGAGCCGCAGCGCGAGATCACATCGCAAGAGCTCGGCCTCGTCATCGATGTGGTGGCGTCTGATCAGGAGCTTGCGCACGCTGTCTGCCACCAGATCAGCGGTAGCCTCCTCCATCTTCACTATCCGGGGCAGTTCAACACCTCCGGCAATCTCGCCTTCCCGTATTCGCCGTCTGAGATCGACGCCGGTCCCGTCTACCGTTTCTCGGCCTACCACCTGATGAAGGCGGCATCACCCCTCGAGCTGTTCCCTGTCAATTTTGAGGACCTGTGACATGGCGCCCGGCAAACATCGGCTGCGCGACTATGCCGCCATCATCCGCAGCAAGAACGCCGGGCCCTATCGCCTCACCTTCGACATTCTCTTCCGCGACGAGGAGAGCTTCCGCGTGGTCCGCGACAGCAATGCCGTGACCCGCGAGACCGTCGCTCTCGCCTATGGCGTCAACCCGTCGCAGATCTCCTCTCTCTTCATCGTGCCCGAGGGCCGGGCCATCAAGGTCACGCTGATCCGCCCGATCGGGCAGGGTGAGCGCGGCGACAGCGACATGTATGGCTGCCAGCAGCATGTCCCTCTCATGGAGCTGCCGGTGCCACCTGGCGAGAATCGCTGATGAGGATTCCTCGCGGATGGATGGTGGCGCTGTTGCTGCCCTCGCTCGCCTTTCTTCTCGCCTTCTTCATTGCCCCATTCGTGATGGTCGCCTTCGCGAGCCTCCAGGACAAAACCGGCGCATGGAGCCTCGCAAACTATGCCCGGGCATCGAGCGACCTCTTCTATTGGCGGACGCTGCTCCTTACCTTCCGCATCTCGCTGTGGACGACGCTGGTCGCTTTCGCGATCGGTTATCCGCTCGCCTATTACATCACGCTAGTTGTCAAGAACCGGGCAATCCGCCGGCTTTTCTATATCATCGTCGTCACGCCGCTCTTCACCAGCAGCGTCGTCAGATCATTCGGCTGGATGGTTCTGCTCGGGCGGCGCGGCCTCGTCAATGACGCGCTTGTCGCAAGCGGCCTTGTCGATCGCCCGCTCCCCCTCATGTTCTCCGAGGCAGCGGTGGTGATCGGTCTCAGCTACATTATGACGCCGTTCATGGTGCTCACCGTGTCGAGCGTCCTGCAGAACATCGATCGCTCGCTCGCCGAGGCCGCCGAAGATCTCGGGGCGAGCCGGCTCGTCACCTTCCTCACGGTGACGTTTCCGCTCAGCCTACCGGGCGTCATCGCCGGCTCGCTCATCGTCTTCACTCTCAGCGTCAGCGCCTATGTCACGCCCAGCATCATGAGCGGCGGCAAGCAGGTCGTGATGTCGATGCTGATCTTCCAGCAATACGGCTCGGTGTTCGACTTCAATTTCGGCGCGACTCTCGCAGTCGCGCTTCTCGTCACGACTCTCATCCTCGTTGCCGGTTATCTCCTGGCGATCGAGCGCCGGCCGCGCGCGGGCAGGGAGGTGGCATGAGGCGCCGCTTCGGCGTGATGACGGAACGGCTGGGTCTCCGGATCGGCCGGGTCGCGCTCGGCGGCTTCGGCTGGATTGTCCTGACCTACCTTGCCCTTCCGCTGGTCGTCATCATCGGCGTATCGGTCACGACGACGGCCTATCTGCGCTTCCCCCCAGTCGGCTTCACCCTTAAATGGTACGCCCAGTTCCTCAGCGACCCCTCCTACCTCGACGCGATCTCGACGAGCGCCGTCCTGGCGGTTAACGCGACCGCGCTCGCCCTCCTCCTTGGCGTGCCGACGGCGCTCGTACTGGCGCGCGCGCATTTCCGCGGCGAGAAGGGCCTCGCCGCGCTCTTCCTCTCGCCCCTTATCCTGCCGCCCATCGTGATGGGCGCCGCCATTCTGCAATATGCCGGCGCGCTCGGCTTTGCCCGGACCTACGGGGCGATGCTCGTCGGCCATACCGTCATCGTCATTCCGTATGTGGTGCGCACGACGCTCGCCTCTCTCGTCGGGTTCGAAACGTCGCTCGAGGAGGCGGCGCGCGATCTCGGCGACAGTGGGCCCGGGGCGTTCTTCCGCATCACCCTGCCGATCATCAAACCGGGAATCATCGCCGGCGCGCTCTTCGCGGTCATCATCTCCTGGATCAACGTCGAGCTCAGCATGTTCAACACGACCGCGCATCTCATGACGATCCCGGTCAAGCTCTTCAACTACATCCAGTACTCCGTCGACCCGATGATCGCCGCCGTCTCGGCCGCCACGATCTATGTGGCGATTGTCGTCGTCGCCATTCTCGACGTGACGGTCGGCATCGACCGGGTCGCAGCCTCCAACGAATGAGAGAGGGCGTCGCATGCGGGCGAGACATGTGATCCACACCATCGATTCGCATACCGGCGGCGAGCCGACGCGGCTCGTCGTCAGCGGCATCCCGCTCCGCGGGCGGACGCTGCTCGAACAGCGCGCCTACATGCGCGACAACCTCGATCATTTGCGCTCGGCGCTGATGTGTGAGCCGCGCGGCCATCGCGGGATGTTCGGTGCGGTGATGGCGCCGCCGACACATGACGGCGTCGATTTCGGCATCATCTGGATCGACAGCGATGGCTCTTATCTCAACATGTGCGGTCACGGCACGATCGGCATCGGCATGGCCGTGGTCGAATGCGGGCTCGTCCCCGTCGTCGAGCCGGTGACGCATGTCCGCGTCGATATGCCGGCAGGGCTCGTCGAGATCGACGTCACGGTTGAGAACGGACGCGCCGTCTCCGCCGCCTTCACCAACGTCCCGGCTTTCCTCTACCGGCGCGATCTGCGGATCGAGGTGCCCGGCTATGGAAGGGTCCCCGTCGACATCTCTTTCGGGGGCAACTTCTTCGGCGCGGTAAAGGGGAGCGATATCGGAATCGAGGTCAGGCCGGAGCGCGTCCCCGAGCTCGTTCGCGCCGGGCTCGCCATTCGCGACGCCACCAACAGGCAGGCGCCGGTCCAGCATCCGACGGTCCCTCATATCCGCTCGGTCGATCTGGTAACGATCTATGGGCCCGGCATCGCGCCCGGAGCCAAGTACAAGAACATCCACGTCTTCGCGAACGGCTCCTTCGATCGTTCGCCGGGCGGCACCGGCACTTCGCATATGATGGCGCTGCTGATCGGCCGAGGCGAGATGCATCCCGACGAGAGAATCGTCTCTGAAGGCATTACGGGATCGCTGTTCCAGGGCCGCATGGTGCGGCGCACCCGGGTCGGCGAGCTCGACGCCTTCATCCCTGAGGTTGCGGGAAAAGCTTATGTGACCGGTTTCCACCAATTCGTGATCGACCCCGATGATCCGCAGAAGCACGGATTCCACATTGGCTGAGGAGCGAGCGATGACGGGAGGGGGGCCGCTGCGCAAGATCCGCGTCCTCGAGCTCGGCTCGATGCTGGCAGGACCCTTCGTCGGGACGCTGCTCGCCGATTTCGGCGCCGAGGTTATCAAGGTCGAGAAGCCGGGCAAGACCGACCCTCTGCGCGAATGGCCGCCCCATAAGGGTGAGACGCCGCTGTGGTGGAAGACGATGGCCCGCAACAAGCGCCTCGTCACGCTCGACATCTCGATGCCGCAGGCACGCGCTGCAGTCCTGCGCCTTATCGCGCGCAGCGATGTCGTCATCGAGAACTTCCGGCCGGGGACGCTCGAGCGCTGGCAGCTCGCGCCGAACCAGTTGCAGGGCGCGTTCCCACGAACCGTCTGGGTCCGCGTCAGCGGCTACGGGCAGAACGGCCCCTACAGCCGGCAAGGCGGCTACGCGACGATTGCGGAATGCTTCGCCGGACTCGCCGCGATCACCGGCTTTCCCGATCGCGGGCCGATGGTCTCCGCCTTCCCGCTCGGCGACTATCTCGCGGGCGTCTTCGGCGCCTTCGGCGCACTGATCGCCCTGCGCGAGCGCGACGCCGGCGGGCATGGGCAAGTCGTCGATGTCAGCCTCTTCGAGCCCTTCGTGCGGATTCTCGAATCGGCGGTCGTCCGCTATGACCAGACCGGACAGAAGAAGCCGCGCCTTGGCAACGAGATGGAAGAAGACGTGCCGCGCAACGTCTATCCGACGGCCGACGGCGGGTACATCGCCGTGAGCTGCGGCTCGCAGCGCATTTTCGAGAACCTGATGGACGCGATCGGTCGGCGCGAGCTCAAGGACGATCCGCGTTTCGCCTCGATGGCGGCGCGTGTCGAGAACCGCGCCGCGATCGACCGCACGGTCGCCGATTGGATGTCCCGGCAGCCTACCGGCGCCGCCCTCGGGACGCTCAACGCCTGCGGCGTCGTCGCCGGGAAGGTCAACGACATAGGCGAGGTGATGCGCGATCCGCATGTCGCGGCGCGCGCGGCGATCGTCAGCGTCGCCGATGACGACCTGGGAAGCATCCGTATGCCGGCGCCGGTGCCGAAGCTCAGCTCCACGCCGGGCGAGGTCCGCTGGGCCGGCGGTCGCCCGGGCGCCGATAACGCCTACGTCTTCGGCGAGCTGCTCGGCCTCGACGGTGGCGCCATCACGGAGCTGGAACGGCAGGGCGTGATCTGACGCCGCACATCGGTCGAAGGAGCGGGTTCGTGGCTACGAGCGATATCGGCATCATCGGGTACGGTCAGTCGGTCTATGTGAAGCGCACCGATCGGACCCTTCTCTCGTTCCTTGCGGAAGCCGCGCGCAACGCGCTCGCCTCGGCGGGAGTCGCCAAGCAGGAGCTTGACGGGCTTGCGGTCTCCTCCTTTGAGCTGCCGCCGGACAACGCGGTGACGCTTGCCGAGCAGTTCGGCATCTCGGTGTCCTGGGCCTATCTCGGCACCGCGGGCGGCGCCGGACCCGTCGCCTCGGTGATCGCCGCCAAGCGCGCGATCGAGGCGGGTCAGGCGACACTCGCGCTCTGCCTTGCCGGCGACAATTACGACGTCGGCGGCCATTACCGGCTGATGGACAATTTCAACCGCGCGCTCAAGAACTACGCGACGCCGCACGGCTTCGGCGGCGCCAACGGGCTCTTCGGCATCATCCAGCGCAAGCATATGGAGACCTATGGGACGAGGCCCGAGCAGCTCGGCCGCATCTCGGTCGGGCAGCGGGCGAGCGCGGTGCTAAACGACAACGCGCTGCTGCGCACGCCGCTGACGCTCGACGATTATTTGACGGCCCGCATCATCGCCGACCCGCTGCGGCTCTATGATTGCGTATTGCCCTGCGCCGGCGCCGAGGCGGTGATCGTCGGGCCCCTCGACCGGGCGCCGGCGGGCAAGGGCGTTCGCATCCTTTCGGGATACGAGCGGCACAACCATCCGCCGGGCGAACCGGCGCCGCTGCGCGGCGGCTGGGAGCTGTTCCGCGACGCGCTGTGGCGCGACGCCGGCTACGAGCCGCACGACATGGATTTCGTGCAGGCCTATGACGACTACCCGATCATGGTTGCGATCCAGCTCGAGGACCTCGGCTTCTGCGCGAAGGGCGAGGTCGGCGCCTTCCTCGGCCGGCACGACTTTGCCTGGAACGGCAGCCTGCCGCTCAATACCGGCGGCGGCCAGCTCTCCTGCGGCCAGGCGGGCGCGGGCGGCGGCATGATCGGCCTCGTCGAGGGGGTGCGCCAGCTCCGTCAGGAGGCGGGCCGGCGGCAGGTGAAGGCGCGACGCGGCCTCGTCTCGGGTTACGGCATGGTCGGCTACGGCCATGGCCTGTCGACCAGCAGCATCGTCATGGAGCGTACCCAATGACCGGCGGGATGAGCGCCTATCCGCAGCCGCACGCGGATGCCGACAATCATCCGTTGATCGAGGGCTGGCGAGAGGGGCGCCTGATGATCCAGGTCTGCGGCGGGTGCAGTCACACCTTCTTCTATCCCCGGCCGCTCTGTCCCTATTGCTGGTCGGCGGAGTTGTCCTGGAAGGCGGCATCGGGGCGGGGGACCATCGTCTCTTTCTCGCTCGTCAATCGCCCCAACGCCCCCGCATTCTTCGCCGAGGTTCCGATCATCCTCGCCGAGATCCGCCTCGACGAGGAGGTGCTGTTGATTGCGCGGGTTATCGCGCGCGAGGCCTCGTCGATCCGCAGCGGACTCCCTGTCGAGCTCGTCTCCGGGCCCGAGGCAGCGCGCTATCCGTTGCCGACCTTTCGGCCCCGCCAGTGAGGAGGTGCGCCGCATGGACCGCAAACTGCTCTATCTCAGCCGCGGCGATGTCGAGAGCCTCGCTTTGCCGGTGACGGAGATCATCGAGGCCGTCGCCTCCAACCTATGTCATCGGCCACGGAGTGGCAGCGACTTGAGCGAGCCCCGCGCGCTTGGCGAGCGAAGCCGCGCGATCCCGGGCTTCCTCATAAAGGTCAAACTCGTTGAGCGTGAGCACCTTCTTGTCGCGCATGAGACATTTGCCGTCGACGAAGACGGTGTCCGCAGAGCCGCCATGCGCGCAGTAGACCAGGTTCGCTATCGGATTGTGAACCGGCTGCCATTCCGGTCTCATGATATCGAGGATGGTGATGTCCGCTTTTTTCCCGGCCTCGAGCGAACCAAGGTCATCGTCCCATAGCATCGAGCGCGCGCCGTTGATCGTGATCATCTCGACCGCCGTTTCTGGTCGGATCACCTTTGGGTCAAGGCGGGCTTCATGGTAGCCGCCGACGAGCAGGAACGTCTGGCGGATCGCGTCGAGAAAATTTCCCGACATCGCAGAATCGGAGCCGAGCGACAAGGTGATCCCGAGCTCGTGCATCTCGGGCGCCTTGCCATGGGCGATGTTGCCCATCGCTTGATGAAAGCTGGCTCCGGGAGCCAGCGACACTTTGACGTCGTTCCGCTGGAGCAGCATGAGCTCCTTGGTGTCGACCCATCCCATATGCATGAGAAGAAGATTGGGGCCGAGCATTCCCAGCCTGTCGAGCCGGCTGATGTCGCCCATTCCGTATTTGAGATGCGATGCGACGATTTCATCCCGGTTTTCGCAGGCATGTCCGAGCACACCGACATTGCGCTTGCGCGCCAGCGCGGCGATGCGGCGCAGCAGGTCGTCGGAACAGGCGACCGGGACGCGCATCGAGAACCATGCTTTAAGCCTTCCGTCGAGCGCGCCGTTATACTCGGCGACCATCTCGTCGGCGCGTGCCAGGGCGTCGTCCGTCGGCTCGAAGAAGTTGCGGGGCAGGCTGCCCATCGAGGTCTGGCCCATGTCGAAGACGGTTCGCGCGATCATGCCGCGCGCCCCGCTCTCCTCAACGGCACGGGCGGTCTCGGCGGCGAAGTAATTGCCGGGATCGGCAAAGCAGGTGATGCCGGCGCGGAGGAGCTCGAGCTGGGTAAGCCGGGCGGCGCAGAGCGCGTCGCCGGCGTCCATATTGGCCTCGACCACCCAGAGCCGGCGGAACAGTCGCTCGGGCCCGGAATAGGCCTCGTCGCCGAGGCCGCGTCCGAGCTGTTGCGCGTTGTGGATGTGCGTGTCGAAGAGACCGGGCAGCACCAGCTTGCCTCGCGCATCGAGGATCTCGTCCGCCGCGAAGGCGGGAGGGATGTCGCCGATTTTGCCGACCGCCGCGATGCGGTCGCCGTCGATCGCGATCGCGCCGTTGCGGATGATGCGCCGATCCTTGTCGACGGTGACGATGTAATCGGCGTCCTTGATCAGAATCCGGGACATCTCCCGCCTCCTCGCTTCGGGGCGCTGGGCTAGAGTGGGTCGAGTACGCGGTCGAGAATCCAGTTGTCGATCGCGTGGACGAGCGGCTCGCGATGGGAAAAGCGTCCGGGCGGGCAGAAGGGCGACCGGAGGCCCCGCTGCTGGCGCTCGGAAGCGAGGATGTCCTCCTCGGTGGTGAGGTCCCAGCGTTTGTAGTAGTTGGCCATGATCTCGGAGAAATCGGAGCGCCCCGCCCGGCTGCGCGGCACGAGCGCGCCATGGATGAGGCGCGTGCGATCCGGCCCCAGCGGATGCAGTTCGAGATACCATGCGCAATCGATCGTGCAGGCGAGATAGGTGCTGGGATAGATGAGCGGTGCGGTGGTTCCCCCGGCCTCGCGGCGGCCGTCGAGGCTTTCGATCTTCGGGAACCCCGCATCGCCCTTCAGCAGCGCCATGCTGCCCTCGTGCTGCGCGAAGGTGACGACGTAGGCACCGCGCGCTTCCTCGACCCAGTAGCCAGCCATGCGCGCCGAGGCGTAGCGGTTGATGGTCGAACGATGCACTGTCGCGATGTGATAGGATTCCTTCGCATTCTCGACGAAGAGCTTCCAGTTGCAGGCGATGTCGTATTCGCGCCGCCTAACGCAGAACATGTCCTCGAGGCGGTAAGGCGCCAAGCGCTCCGGAAGATCGCCCAGGAACGAACGCAGAGGCTCGGCTGCGGCGTCGAAATTGATGAACAGAAACCCGCCCCAGCTTTCCAGCCTGATCGGCACCAGCCCGTACCGGCCGGGATCGAAGCCGTGCGTCTGCCGCATCTCGGGGGCGACGTCGAGCCGTCCGTCCAGCTTGTAGCTCCAACTATGGTAGGGGCAGACGATCAGCTTGCAATTGCCGCTGCCCGAGAGCAGCTCGGAGCCGCGATGGCGGCAGCTATTGGAGAACGCACGCAGCCGCCCCTCTTCGTCCCGGAGAATGATGACCGGCACGCCGGCAAATTCGAGGGTGAAATAGTCGCCTGGACTGGGCACTTGATCGACGGAGCCGACGAAGTTCCAGACCTTGCGGAAGATGCGCTCGACCTCGCGGGCGTAGAACGCGTCCGAGGTGTAGCACCAGGGCGGCAACGTCTCGGCGTCGAGCAGCGGCCGCCGCACGGCGGCATAGTGGCGTCGATCGAAGATATCTCTCTCTGCCGACATGTCGCCTCCCTCGGTTATGGCGGCATAGTGCCCCAAGCCGCTGACACGCGCCAGGATACGGCCTTCAATAGCCGCGTTCGCGGTCGACAATGTTCTTGAGGCGCTTTCCCTTCACCAGACGCGAGATATTATCGAATACGAGGTCGAGCGTTTGCGGGAGGTAGGCGTCGGAATCGTCCGACGAGCAATGCGGAGAGATATAGAGCCTGGGCGTCCGCCAAAGCGCCGAAGCGGCGGGCAACGGTTCCGGATCGAAGACGTCGAGAACGGCACCGCTCATCCGCCCTGCGGTTAGCGCTTCTGCCAGAGCGCCGTAATCCACCACACCCGCCCGCCCGACATTGACGAGACCGGCACCGTCCTTGAGCTGCGCGAGCGCCCCTCGGTCGATCAGATGGCGTGTTTGCGGCGTGAGCGGAGCCGCGACATAGACGAAATCGGCTTGGCCCAACATTGGGTGGAGCTGGTCCAGTGCAAATATCTCATCGACGAACCGGTGCGGCCGCGGCTGCCGCCGCAGACCGAGGACTCGCATGCCGAACCGCTTTCCCTCTCGAGCGGCCGCCCCGCCCATATCGCCGAGCCCGACGATCGCGAGCGTCCGTCCGCGGATCGAGGGCGTGAAGATTTGATCCCAGCATCCGCGCATCTGATTGGTCATCATCTGGGGCACGCGCGCGTTCAGCATGAGAAGCGCCATTGCCGCAAACTCGCGCGTCTTCTGCAGGTGGACGCCACTGTTGTTGGTGAGAGTCACCCGCGGCGGCAGCCAGTCGAGCGGCAGAAGCGGCTCGATCCCTGCGCCAATAATGTGTATCCAACGCAATGACGGCGCTCGGGCGGCAAGCTCTGCAAGGGGAAAGCGCGCATCGCGGATCACGTCGTTCGAAGTCACGAGCCCGGCCATCGTGCGAAGCGGCGCCAAATCGGCAAGGTCGGAGCCGAGCGTGAGGCGGAGCTCGGCATCGATCCCGGCGCGCGCTGCGGCGGCATCGACCAGCGGCCGCGTCATCTTGAACACGGGCGGCTTGTCCGACTTCGTCTCGAAGTGAATATGCGTCATCACGGCACCTCGCTCGGATTTGCTAAAACCGGACGCGGACCGAAATTGTCGCTCGATGGCATCGTGATGATCTCGCCGAGGTACGCGTAGTGCGGTCCGCCAAGGCGCGCGAGCGGGCGGAACTTGCGCATATCGACGCGGCCGTCGGCGTAGATGTCATCGTTGATGTTGAAGGCGACCACTCTTCCGATGACGAGATCGTTCGCCTGTTCGCCGAGCTCGATGATGCGATCCAGCCGGCATTCGAGGGCGATCGGCGAGGCGGCGATGCGCGGCGGGTCGATGAGCCGGCTCGGCGCCAGCTCGATGCCGAGCAGGCTGGGCTCGCTGATCTCGGGGGCGAAGTCGCTTGAGCTTTGATGCATGGGCGCGATCAGCGCCTCGGTCACGACATTGACCACGAAATCGCCGCGCTGGCGCACATTGCGGGCGGTGTCCTTGAGCGTTCCGTCGCGCCGGCCCAAATTGATCGCGAGCATCGGCGGTCGATTGCACACGAAGGTGTAGCAACTGAAGGGAGCCGCGTTCACGCGCCCCGAGCCGTCGAGCGTGGTGATCCAGGCAATCGGGCGCGGCACCACGATCCCGACCAGCAGCCGATAGGCGTCGGCCGCGCTCAGCTCCTTCGCGTCGATGAGGGGCATGCGCAAACCTCGCTGATGTGCAGGCGACCCGATCTGAGGAGCCGATGGCAGGCTCCGCGCAACTTTGCTATCGTCAATCGATCAGCGAGGCAATCGTCATGCTTGATGAACCGGCTTCACCCTCGGAAATCGAGGCTTCCTCGATCTTTTCTCCCGAACTCTATGCCGGCGTCCGTCGCCCGCTTGCCGAGGCGGAGACGATGCCGCCATGGTGCTACACATCGACGGCATTCTATCGCCGTGAGGTGGAGCGGATCTTCACCAAGGTGTGGAACTTCATCGGGCGCGAGGACCGCATCCCCAAGCCGGGCGACTATTTTACGCTGGAGTTCGTCGGCATCCCGATCCTTGTCGTGCGCAGCTCGGCGACCGAGCTGCGCGCCTTCGCCAATACGTGCCGCCATCGCGGATCGCTCGTTGCGCAAGGCGAGGGAAATTGCAGGGCCTTCAGGTGCCCGTATCATTCCTGGGCCTACTCGCTGTCGGGCGAATTGCTGAGCGCGCCCGAGATGCACGCAAGCGCCGGCTTCGATCGCAAGAACTATGGGCTCATTCCCTTGCGGCTCGAATGCTGGGCGGGTTTCCTGTTCATCAATTTCGATGATGACGCGCCGCCACTCTCGCATCATCTCGGCGATTTGCCCGAGGTGCTCGCGTCGCACAGAGTCGAGGACATGGTCTGCGTGCGCCGCAAGGAATACGACCTGGCGTGCAACTGGAAGATTTATGTCGAAAACGCGATGGAAGCGTACCACGTCCCGACCGTCCATCGCTCGACCTTGCAGCGGCAGAAGGGCGCTCCGCCCGAAGCTCAGCAGACGAGGGGACAGTGGGTCGGGCTTTTCAAGGAACACCAGGGAAGCCGCGCTCTGCTCACCGGCGATGCAGGCTTCCCGCCGATCAAGAGCCTCGACGGCAAGATGGCACGGGGCTCGCTCTATCCGCTGATCTATCCGAGCACGATGTTCGGCTGCACGATCGACTGCATGTGGTGGCTGGAGCTCCACCCGCAGGGACCGGACCGCACGCATCTGGTGGTCGGCTCCTGCTTCCCGAGAGAGGTGGTCGAGCGGCCGGATTTCGCCGAGATCGTGCAGAATTACTACAAGCGATGGGACATCTCGATCCCTGAAGACAACGCCGTCTCGGAGCTGCAGCAGCGCGGCTTGAGCTCTCCCTTCGCTCGGCCCGGGCGACTTGCTCACATGGAGCCGCTCGTTCACGCGATCGACAATTGGGTGCTCGACAGGGTTCTGGGTGTGACGGGCGCCTATTGATCGGCAAGGACGCCGCCGAGCGATGGGCTATAACTGGTACTTTCAAATTGTCTGGGATTACCGCGAGGTCTTCTTTCGGGGCGCCGAGGTCACCGCGGAGCTGACGATCGGCGCGCTTGCGATTTCCTTGTCCTTGGGACTGGCGCTCGGGCTCTGCCGGTCGTCGCGGGTCGGCTTCGTGCGCTGGCCGGCGGCGCTCTATGTCGAGCTGTTCCGGAGCACGCCGATTCTCGTCCAGCTGGTCTGGATTTACTACGCCCTTCCGATCCTTTCCGGTGTGCAGATGGGGAACGTGTTGTCGGCAGCGGTCGGCATAGGACTTCACTCCGCCGCTTACGTCGCGGAGATCTTCCGGGCCGGCATTAAATCGATCGAGCGCGGGCAAATGGATGCCGCGAAATCGATCGGAATGCGCTATAGCGCTGCGATGCGACGAATCATCCTGCCGCAGGCCGTGCGCCGGATGATCCCTCCCTTTATAAACGAGTTTGCGACGCTGATTAAGCTGACAACGCTCGGCTCCGTGCTCGCGGTCAACGAGCTGCTTCATGAGTCCGAGAACTTGATCAACAATACCTATCGTCCGCTCGAAGTGTATACGGCTCTCGCAATCGTTTTTGCGGTGATCATCTTTCCCTTCATTTACCTGTCGCAGCGTCTCGAACGCTATTGGCGGGTCCGCGGATGAACGGCGGGCCGGCAATAACGGTGCGGGGTCTGCACAAATATTTCGGCAGGCTGCACGTGCTGCGCGGGATCGACCTGGTGGTCGGGCGCGGAGAGGTGCTCGTCCTGATCGGCCCCAGCGGCTCGGGGAAGAGCACACTGCTCCGATGCATCGATTTTCTCGAAGAATACGATCAGGGCGAGATTTGGCTCGGTCGTGATCTCGTGGGCTATCGGCGCAATGCCGCAGGACGCCTCGTGCGCGATCGCGATGCGGCGGTCAGCCGCGTGCGCGCCCGTATGGGAATGGTGTTCCAGAGCTTCAACCTGTTCCCGCACAAGACCGTCCTCGAGAACGTGATCGAAGGACCGGTCATCGTCAAAGGCCAGAAGCGCGACGAGGCGATTCCGCCCGCGAAGGCGCTGCTCGACAGGGTAGGGCTTTCGGACAAGCTCCATGCCTATCCGACCCAGCTCTCGGGCGGGCAGCAACAGCGTGCGGCGATCGCCCGCGCGCTGGCCATGCAGCCCGAGGCCATGCTCTTCGACGAGCCGACCTCGTCTCTCGATCCGGAGCTCGTCGGCGAGGTGCTGGAGGTAATGCGCGGCCTTGCTGCCGACGGCATGACGATGATCGTCGCCACGCACGAGATGGGTTTTGCGCAAGAGATCGCCGACCGCGTCATGATGATCGACCATGGCATGATCGTCGAATCCGGCCGTCCGGAACAGATCTTCGGCGCACCCGCCCAGGAGCGTACCGCCGAGTTCCTGCGGCGGGTTCGACACTGAAGGAGGCGAAGGAGGCGCAGCGCGCGCCTCGCAAAACAGGGAGGAGAGGTCCATGGTATTCACGGCACCAAGACGGTTTGCCTTTGTTGCAGTTGCGGCTCTGGCACTCTCGCCCTTCCTCGCGAGCATCGCTCGTGCCGAAGGAGCGCTCGATCGCATTCTGCGCGAGAAGGAGTTCAAGATCGGCTATATCCCGTCGCCGCCGAGCCTGATTAAAGATCCGAAAACCGGCGAGCTCAGCGGCTTTTACATCGACGCGCTCAACCTCATTACCCAATCGATCGGCGTCAAGCCGGTCTATGTCGAGACGACCTGGGCGAATTTTGCGGCGGGGCTCAATTCGAACCAATTCGACCTCTCGGTCGCGGGCACGTTTGCCACGATCCAGCGCGCCGGCGCCGTCGAATTCACGAAACCGATCGCCTACCTCGGCTACAGCGCTATCGCAAAGAAAGGCGAGACGCGTTTCAAATCGCCGGCCGACCTCAACAATCCCAATATCAAGATCGCCCTCATTCAAGGCGGAGCCAGCGTCGAATACGCCAAGGAGAATTGGCCGAAGGCGCAGTTGGTTCTGCTCTCGACGGGAAATCTCACGGCGCCCTTCGTCGAGGTCTCGGCCGGTCGCGCCGATGTCGGCGTCGAGGATGCATGGCAAGCCCACCGCTACTCCTTGGAGCATCCGGAAGTGGTGGACCTCTTCGCGGGTCACCCCTACAACGTCCTGCCGATCGCGTGGTCGGTAAAGCGCGGCAATGAAGACCTCCTCAATTTCATGAACACCGCGATCGACTATCTGCTGACGACGGGGCGCTGGTCGAAGATGAGCGAGAAATACGGTCCGACGGGCCGCTTCTACGCGAAACCGACGCTCGAGGTCTTCGGCGTACCCCAATAGTCGGGCGGCTTCGTCACGTCCCTCGCCGCCGGGGCCCGGCTAGGGACGTGACGGGCCGGCCGTCAGCTCGCTCGGCTCATATAGTCGTAGGCCGAGAGCACATGCGACTTCACGACGTGGAAGAACTCCTCGACGGTGACGTGTTCGTCGATGCTGCCCATTCCCGTCGGGGAGGGACCATAGACGATCGCCGGGACGTCGCGGTACCGCCAAAGCCGCGCATCGGTGCCGCCGAGGCTGATCACCGGCACCGGCTCGATGCCTGAGACGGCTCGCGCATTCTCCTGGACGTAGCGCGCCATCTCCGTATCGGGCGGGCACCAGCTCGGAGGGTTGTAGTTCGCTACCTTGTAGCTCGCCTCCGGGTAGCGCCGGACGATCTTCTCGACCTCGGCAAGGACACGCTTGTCGTCGAGACCGTTCGGCAGGCGCAGATCGACCTCGAAGTCGCACTCGGCGGCCACCATGTTCACCTTGAGCCCGCCCTTGACGATGCCGGGATTGACCGTGACGCGGCGCACGATGCGCGAAGCGCCTGCGCCATAGGCCTTGTCGATGACCTCTGCGGCCTGGTCCAGAGCCGCTGCGAGATTGCTGTTCTCGGGCGGCGCCAATTCGGAGAGTTCCGCCAGATCGGCGATCACCTGCGCGGCGATGCCGATCGCGCTTTTGCTGGCATGGGTGTAGGCGCCATGGGCGCCTTTGGTGCGCACCTTGAATTCGAGCCAAAGCGGTCCCTTCTCGCCGAACCGCAATGTGTAGGGACTGCTCGGCTCGCCATTGAGGCAGCAATCGCCGATCACCTCGGGATGATGCTCGAAGAGATATCGTGCACCCCACGGTCCGAACGTCTCCTCGTCCGACACGGCGCTGAGCGTCAATCGGCCGTGGAGCTGTTCGCGCATCTCGCGCAAGTAGAGGAAGGTGAAGAGCGAGGCGGTAGTGCCGCATTTCATGTCGCACGCGCCTCGACCATAGATCTTTCCGTCCACCAGCTCGCCACCCCAGGGATCGCGGGTCCAGCCAGCGCCGTCGCCGACGGGAAAGACGTCGATATGCCCATTGAGCGCGAGATGACGGCCCGGCTTCGCCGCATCGAAAGCTGCAACGACATTCGGCATGATCTCGTTCGGCGCGATGACGCGATGCTCGACGCGGTGCTCATCCAGCAGATGCTGGATGTGTTTCACCGCCAACCGCGTGTCGCCCGGCGGGTTGGGGCTCGGGCAGCGGATGAAGCCGCGGAAGAAGTCGAGCAGCCGCTCGCGATCCCGCTCGATCCGCTGCACCAGGCGCTGTTTTGCCTCGTCCATATCGGCGATCCTCCTCCGAGCCTCTCTTTTCCCGCATGCTGATCGCTCCCCGAGCGGCTTGCAAGCGTTCGGGTCTGCGGCCTAGGCTTGCGGCAGCATCAGCCGTCTTCCGGTGTATGCTTCGGAGGGAGGGATCATGGCGGAGCCTGCTCTCATCACGATACCGGCGCGAAAAGGGGCGGCGGCCTTCGTCGAGCGCGGCCAGCGCATCAGGCTCATCAACACGCATGGCCAGCAGGTGGTCGACACCTGGGCCTTCTCGCGCGCGGACCCGTCCGAGTTCATGTCGATGGAGCACAGCCGCGTCCAGATGGGCACCATCTTCCCGCGCAAGGGGAACACGCTCGTCACCAATCGCCGCCGGGCAATCCTGACGATCGTCGACGACACCTCGGGCGGTATCCACGACACGCTGCTCGCAGCCTGCGACCGCTATCGCTATGAGCTGCTCGGCTGCAAGGAATACCACGACAACTGCACGGACAACCTTGCCGCCGCTCTCGACGCTCTCGGAATGGGCAAGCAGGCGACGCCGGCTCCGCTCAACATGTTCATGAATATCCCGGTGGCGCCCGATGGGGCGGTCAGCTTCGAGCCGCCGGTTTCGACGCCCGGCAGCCATGCGGTCTTTCGCGCCGAGATGGATCTGGTGATAGCGTTCTCCGCCTGTCCGCAGGACCTCACTCCCGTCAACGGACGAAATCAGAAGCCGACGGAGGCTCACTTCCAAATCCTCGGCTAGCTGCTGGTGCTATCGATGTCGCGCTCACGCGCCGGTCAGCTTGCGCCGGCGGCTCAGCGCCAATCCGGCGAGGAGATAGGTGATCACATAGACGATCGTGCGATAGGTCACCGCCGAGCCCGGCGGGATGCAGATGAAGGAGAGGCCCGATAACCCGCGAAGTCCGACCTCGTGGGCGATGCGGATCACTTCGTAATCGGTCATGCCGATCGGCTCGGCGAGGTCGCCGAGCAGGTCGCCCGGGGCCGGGCCCGCACCGCCCAGTACATCCATGTCGAAATGGACGTAGACGTCGCTCGTCCCATGATAGGCCTTGGCCAGCAACTCGAGCGCGCCTTCGAGGCCGAACTCCGCCCGTATGCGCCACATCGGCACGAAATGGGCGCCCTCGCGGACGAACCGTCGGACGTAAGACTTGTCCTCGAGCATGCCGCGCTCGCCGATTTCCACCAGATTGGGGACCGTCACGTTCTTGTGGAATTCGTAGAGCTTGGCCTTCCAATTCCCCGAGCCGGCGATCCGGGGGTCCATGGTCGCCCAGTCGATTGGCCGAGAATCCCAGTGGGTATCGAGGCTGATGACGCCGACATTGCCCGTCGCGCGCTCCGCGATCGGCTTGGCGATCGCATAGGAGCCGCAGGGCGAATTCTGCCCGATCACGATCGGGATCGCGCCGGCATCCAACACATCGTTGACCTTGGCCTCAACGGCGGCCTGCGCACGCAGGATGTTCTCGACAGTCGCGGCGTAGTTCGCCTCAGGCGGAATGGCGGCATCGCCGTAATCGACGATCTTGAGCTCTTCCAGGATGTCGAGGTCGAAATCCTGGACATAGCCGCCGTAACGAATCGATTGTTGGCGCACGCGCTTCGGTCCGGCGAGCCAGAGCTCCTTGTCGACCCCCGAATACTGGGCTCCCCAGCCGGCGGCGAAGGGAGCGCCAATGATCACGATATCGGCTTGTTTGAGGTCCTTCGGCGAGATCGCGATCGGCACCCCAAGAAAACTCGGCATGTCTTCGGCAAGGCGCGGGAAGTTCCGTCCGCGCACGCGGTGCGAGCCGGCAATCGTTGGCCAGTCGGGATAGTCGGTCATCTCCACCCTCCTCAAGTCTCGCCACCTCGGCCCCCTGCTAAAGCACTGGTCTGTCGAACGGCGGTCGTCGCGGTGCATCTTCCGTCAGGATGGGACGAGGTGATAGGGATTTCGCGCCGCCGCGCTGCGCGGCGCGTCGCTCGCGCTGCGGCAGCCGCGCGACAAGCGGCCGGGCGCCGCCTTCTCGCCGCAGCGGATGGGCGATGCCATGCCTAGCCGCAACATCTGCGCCGCCACGCTGGACGCGCTCTGGCTATGCCAGGCGCTCGGGGGCGTGGCTCGGCATGACCGTCACCATTCGCTACATCGATTGCGGACCCTCGATGTCCGCGTTGCTGCCCGAATGCGGCGCGCTGGCGGAGGGAATCGATATTCGCCATGGCGATGCCGACCGCGCGGAGCTGGCGGCGCTCCTGCGCGAGGCGCAGATCGTCCTTGACGGCCACATGATGATCGATGACGCCCTACTGGCGGGAGCGCCGCGTCTGCGCTCGATCATCTTCCTCGGCACGAGTGCTTCGAGCTACATCGATCTGGCGGCCGCCTCGCGCCGGGGCATCGTCGTGCGCACGGTTCAAAATTACGGCGACCGTACGGTGGCCGAGCATGCTTTCGCGTTGCAGTTGGCCGCGGCGCGCGGCTTGGCGTCGATGCGCGCCGGCATCTGGGCGCAGCAGGAGGGGTATCGAGCTGGCTGGAAAGACGCTCGGCATCGTTGGCCTCGGCGCGATCGGTGCCGAGATCGCGCGCATCGCGGCCGCGTTCGGCATGCGCGTCATCGCCTGGAACCGCTCGCCGATCGAGATCGCGCTGCCTTGCGCGGCACTCCCCCTCGACGCGGTCCTCGCCGGCGCCGACGCGCTCTGTCCGGCCCGGAGACATGGGTGACAGAACGACCGCCTCTGTAGGCGGTGCGCGATCCGGCGTATGGCGTGGCCTCGGACCGCCGAATATGCCAGCCTCGATGCGGCGGTGATGGAGAAGGGCGTTCTGTCATGACGAAGCTCGACGAGCAGGTTTACGATCTGGCGGTGGCGAACCGGATCCTCGCCCGCGAGGACGTGGTTGACGGCTACGGCCATGTCAGCATCCGGCATCCGGGCCGCGCCGACCGGTTCTTCGTCTCCTGCTCGCGCAGCCCTGAGCTGGTCGAGGTCGCCGACATCGTCGAGGTCGATCTCGACTGCAAGCCGATCGAGGCGAGCGATCGGCAGATGTACACCGAGCTGCCGATCCACGCCGCGATCTACAAGCTCCGTCCCGACGTCATGGCGGTGGTGCACAGCCATGCTTACGAGGTCATCCCCTACAGCACCTCGAAGACGAAGCTGCGGCCGATCCTGCACAGCGCCGGCGTGATCGGGCACGAGATTCCGGTCTGGGACATCCGCGACCGGTTCGGCGACACCGACATGCTGGTGCGCACGATGGAGCAGGGGCTCGACCTCGCCGCGCGGCTCGGCAGGAACGACGTCGTGCTGATGCGCGGGCATGGCTGCGTCGTCACCGCGGAATCCCTCCCGCTGGCCGTACGCGCCGCCGTGTACCTCAAGGTGAACGCCAAGGTTCAGACCGAGGCGATGGCATTCGGCGAGAACCGCTTCCTCAGCGACGGCGAGATCAGCGCGATCCGCGGCAAGACAGCGCCCTCCGGCATTCGTCGCCTTTGGGAATACTGGGCGCGGCGCTGCCAGCTCCCGACGAAGGTGCCTTGAGGAGCCTTCCCGTATTCTTCCCTCAGCGGCGACGCCGCGCGAGCGCCTCTTCGCGCTTGGCCGCCCAGCGCGGCTGGTCGCAGATGTGACCCAGGAACTCGATCACCGTGTGCGCGCCGAGATATGAGGTGATCCCGGTGCGGACGTCGAGCTCGGGATTGACCTCGACGAAGTCGAAGGCGATGACCTCGGCGTGCTCGGCGATGGCCTTCAGCGTGTCGCGCAGCTCGGCATAGCTCATGCCGTTGGGCTCCGCCGAGACGCAGCCCGGGATGAGCGACAGATCGAGGACGTCGACATCGATGCTGACGTAGCAGGCGGCGTCCCTGGGCACGAGCTGGGCGATGCCGGCTGGCGTCAAGCGGCGGAACTCCGCCATGGTGATGACGCGGTTCCCGTCGCGGATCGAATCCTCGACCATCGCCTCGGAATGGCGGAGGCTGCGGATGCCGATTTGCGTCAGGCTCTCGACATGCGGCATCGGCGCGATGTGGCGGAAGGCGTGGCCGTTGGTGAAGCGCAGATCGTGGATGAAGGGCGCGTAGTCCGAATGCGCATCGAAATGGATGACGTGCAGCTTCTTCGTGAAGGCGCGCACCAGCGGATAGGTGACGGAATGATCGCCGCCGAGCGCGACGAGCAGCGCGCCGCGATCAACGAGCTGGCGCGCCGTCTCGGTGATGCTGGCGAAGCTGCGCTCGACATTGGTGGGCGCGATGTCGGCATCGCCGGCATCGACGATGAGCTCGTGCTGGAGCTCGAAATCGAGGTATTTCTTCCGCGTCTCGGGATTGTAGAAGCCGCCGGCGCCGGAGACGAAGCGCAGCGAATGCTCGCGCAGCGCCCGCGGGCCGAAGCGCGATCCGGCGAGAAAGGGCGAGCCCTCGTCGAAGGGCGCTCCCATGATCGCGATCGCGCCGTCGCATTCCTCGGGCCTCGCGCAGATCGGCGCCCGCAGGAACGAGGGAATGCCGACGAAGGGGCGATTGATGCGCATGTCCTTCCTCCCGCTGGGCTGTCGCGCTCGGCGCTCTTCCCTCGCGAAGCATAGCCGATGCGATGCCTTCGGACCAAAGCCAAAGGACGATCGGGGAAGGGTGAATAGACGGTGCCTCGGCGCGTTGGCCGGATCGTGCGCTCGATCGGCAGACGGGCTGCACGCGCTGGGAGCAGTGCCGGCGACGCAATCGTTCCCGTCATGGGGTCGGGCGGGATCCTCGCCGCTGCGATGCGGGCGAGCGGAGCCGTGGAGGCAGGACCATGCCGATCGCAGCGTTGTCGGGTTGGACCCGCGAACAGCGCAATGTCGTGGCGGCGAGCTTTCTCGGCTGGGACGCTCGATGCCTTCGATTTCTTCCTCCTGGTCTTTGTCCTGACGGACATCGCCGGGGAGTTCGGGACGCGGATCACCGAGGTCACATTCGCAATCCTCCTCACGCTGGTCATGCGGCCGGTCGGCGCCTTTCTCTTCGGGCGCGCCGCCGACCGTTACGGCCGGCGGCGCGGCATGTTCATGATCGGCGTGCTGCCGGCGCTGCTCGTCCTCTTCATCCGCCGCAGCGTTCCGGAATCGCCGAGCTCGTCGCGGCGGCCGGCGGCCGAAGGCGGGACGCTGGCGGTGCTGAGGGCGCATTGGCGGCTCGGGGTCTATGCCATCGTGCTGATGACCGCCTTCAACTTCTTCAGCCATGGCTCGCAGGATCTCTACCCCACCTTCCTCGAAGTGCAGCTCATCTGTCGCCGAAAGCGGTCGGCACCATCGCGGTGGTCTACAACATCGGGGCCATCCTGGGCGGCGTCCTCTTCGGCGCGTGGTCGGAGCGGATCGGCCGCGGCCGTGCGATCGTCATCGCCGCGCTGCTGTCGCTGCCGACCCTGCCGCTCTGGGTGATGGTGGGCTCGCCAGTGCTGCTCGCGCTCGGCGCTTTCCTCATGCAGTTCATGGTCCAGGGCGCCTGGGGCGTCATTCCGGCGCATCTCAACGAGCTCTCGCCCGACGAGGCGCGCGGCACCTTCCCGGGATTCGTCTACCAGCTCGGCAATCTGCTCGCCTCCGCCAACGCGACGATCCAGGCAGCGATCGCGGCGCATTACGGCAATGATTACGGCTTGGCGCTGGGTGTCGTCGCCGCGATCGTCGCCATCGTCATTGCGGCGCTTACCGGGTTCGGCGTCGAGGCGAAAGGCGTCGCCTTCGGCCTGACGGGCGCCCGGCCGCAAGCGGCACGATCAT
>JAJPHB010000023.1 GCA_021325525.1 Alphaproteobacteria bacterium | reverse complement strand
GAGACGGCGCGGAGCGCCATCGATCTCCCGGCGGTCGCGGATTTGGGCAGAATCCGATAGCTGCTGCGCTGCGCGCGAAAAGGACTTCGTGTCCTTGGTGTCTTCGTGGTGCAAGCTTCCATCCTGCTCCCTCGCCTCCTTTAATCGAGCGGGCGGCGGAGGCCGGTGACGAGGGCGAGGTATTCGGGCTCGTCCGGGGTGATGACCCCGTGGCGGAGCGCGAAATCGAGGATGACGAGGTTGACGTTGAACTTGAAGTCGTCGCCGGTCCGGATGCGCTCGACGACCTCTTCGGCCGGCATCAGGCGGAACTCGCTGATCTCGCCATCGGTGTTGCGCGGTAGAAACGCGGCCGGCGTCTCGAGGTCGTAGACGAAGAGCACGTCGTCGCGCAGACCCTGGCGCGTCTCCATGCGGTAGGTGATGGCGCCGACGGGGATCGCGCGCTCGATGAGGGCGCGCTCCATCGCGGCTTCCTCCGCCGCCTCCTTCGCCAGCGTCTCGAAGATGCCGTGGCCGAAGCCGATGCCGCCGGCGACGAGATTGTCGAGCTTGCCGGGCGCCACCTTCTTGTCAGGCGCCCGCCGGCCGATCCACAGCCTCAGCCCGCCGGCGTCGCGGCGCCAGCCGTTGAGGTGGACGCCTTGCGCCGTGACGCCGAAGAAGGCGAGGGCGCCGCGGTCCAGCTTGAAGAGCGGCGGCGCCTGCCAGCGCGGCGCGACGGCAAAGGATTCATGCCGCCACTTCTCGACGAGCCCCTCGGCGGCGAGCGCCTCGACGACGTCGTCGACGGCGGCGGTGAGCGCGTCGAAGCCGCCGCCGGCGACGAGCTCGACCGCCTCATGGCCGACCCGGAAGACGCCGGGAAAGCGGCGCAGCGCCGCGGCGTTGTCGCGGCGGATGAAGCCGATCCGGTCGGCGCCGCGGCGCAGCGGCAGGAAGCGGTCGGGGCGATAGGTGTTGCAGGCCTTCACATGGTCGATGAAGCTCATTCCCGCCCTCGCCGCCGCCTGTGCGGATGCATCAAGCGCGATGCTAACGCTTGCGCGAGGTCAGGACGACATCGACGCCGACGATCTGCCGCAGGCAGGCGGCGACGTAATCGGCGAGCGCCGCCTCCATGCCGCGCATCTGGATATCGATGGTGAGCTCGCGATTTTCGGTGCCGGCGACGGTGCTGTGCCAGCTCGACGGCACGAGGCCGCGCTTCGCAAAGAGTTCGAGGACGCGCGGCATGACGCCGGGCTCGGCTCGAGCATGGACGGCAAAGCAGGCGGTGGAGGCTGGCTCAGAGCGCGGCGCTGGCGCGGCGGCGGATGACATGGCGACGAGGCTCCTGTAGCGGGGCGAGAGGGCGAATGGCATGGACCCGATCCT
The DNA here is from genome assembly GCA_021325525.1 of Alphaproteobacteria bacterium. Lineage (GTDB taxonomy): Bacteria > Pseudomonadota > Alphaproteobacteria > ATCC43930 > CGMCC-115725 > URHD0088. The sequence goes on along the minus strand of JAJPHB010000023.1, from coordinate 46,813 downwards.
TGCGCAGGACCGGGTTGCTAATTCGCCGGCTCGTCCGAGCCGCTGGGAGCGTCACCGACATGACGGGGAAAGGCTAAGATATGGGAGCCGGCGGCGTCAATCGCGATGCGAGCGCGTACGGCGTCGATCCTCATCACGGAAAGTTTCGTCGGGATGTGTCACGCATCACTGCCGCCGGCGTTTACCGGGGCTAAACTCGCGCGACGATAGGATAGGGCGCATCTGCGCTCCACCCGATACGGGAGCATTCGCATGAAACTGCGCACATACTGGGCGGTGGCCGTCCTCGCCGGGCTGGCTCTCGCGGGCTGCGCCTCGGCGGGGCCGGGCGGCGCCGCCGACACTCAATCCTTCCTCGGCATCAGCCAGGACATCCGCTCGGTCTTCCAGACCGAGAACGACTATATGAACCCGCTGCGCCTCAACGAATAGGCGGCGGACGGCCGCCCCCTGCCTCGGATCGAATGCCTTCAGGGCGCGTTTCCACCCGAGGAGGCGCGGCATGGACGAGAGACCGGCGGAGGAGAGGGGGCGGATCGAGGTCCCGGCGAAGGAAGCGCGGGGCGCGACGCGCGAGGGCGTCGTCCGTTATGTCCTCGCCATCTCGCTCGCCGCCATCGCCATCGCCTTCGCCATCCTCTGGTGGGTGAATTTCTGACCTGACCGTCACGTCGCGCTGAGCGACGGCGCCTTCGCGACCCCGTCCGCCGCCAGCAGCTCGACGATGTCGCGCATGATGGCGGTGAGGTCGTAGTCCTTGGGCGTGTAGATGCGGGCGACGCCGGCACGGCGGAGCGCCGCCGCGTCCGCCTCCGGAATGATGCCGCCGAGGACGATGGGGATATGGCCGATCCCGGCCTCCGCCATGCGGCGCAGAATGTCGCCGACAAGGCCGAGATGGCTGCCCGAGAGAATCGAGAGGCCGATGACGTGGACGCCTTCCTCGAGGGCGGCGTTGACGATCTGCGCCGGCGTCAGGCGGATGCCCTCGTAGACGACCTCGAAGCCGGCATCGCGCGCCTTCAGCGCCACCTGCTCGGCGCCGCTCGAATGGCCGTCGAGGCCAGGCTTGCCGACGAGCATCTTGAGGCGCCGCCCGCGCGCCGCCGAGACTTCGGCAAGGCGCCGCCGCACCGCCGCGATCGCCTCGCCCTCGCCGTGCGGCGCCACCTGGCCGAGACCCGTCGGCGCGCGGTAATCGCCGAAGACGAGACGCAGCCGCGCCGCCCATTCGCCCGTCGTGACGCCGGCGCGGGCGCAGGCGAGCGAGGGCTCCATGATGTTGCCGCCCTCGCGCGCCGCCCGTTCGAGCGCGGCGAGAGCGGCGGCGACGGCCTTCTGATCGCGCGCCGCGCGCCAGGCGACGAGGCGCTCGATCTGCGCCGTCTCGGCGGCGGCGTCGGGAACGAGGAAATCCGCGGCCTCCCCGGCGAGGAGCGGCGACGGCGCGCTTTCGGTGAAGCGGTTGACGCCGACAACCACCTGCTCGCCGCGCTCGATCGCGGCGAGGCGGCGGGCATTCGATTCGACGAGGCGCTGCTTCGTATAGCCGCTCTCGATGGCGGCGACGGCCCCGCCCATGGCGCGGATGGCGTCGAGCTCGGCGCGCGCCGCCTCGGCGATTTCGGCAACCTTGCGCTCGATCTCGGGGGCGCCGTCGAAGATGTCGCCGTAGTCGAGGAGATCGGTCTCGTAGGCCACGATCTGCTGGAGGCGAAGGCTCCATTGCTGATCCCAGGGCCGCGGCAAGCCGAGCGCCTCGTTCCAGGCCGGGAGCTGCACGGCCCGCGCCCGCGCCCGCTTCGAGAGGGTCACGGCGAGCATTTCGAGGAGGATGCGGTAGACGTTGTTTTCCGGCTGCTGCTCGGTCAAACCCAGCGAATTCACCTGGACGCCGTAGCGCAGGCGGCGGTGCTTCTCCTCCGTGACGCCGTAGCGCTCGCGGCAGATCTCCTCCCAGAGCCGCGCGAAGGCGCGCATCTTGCACATCTCGGTGATGAAGCGCAGCCCGGCATTGACGAAGAAGCTGATGCGGCCGACGAGGCGCGGCAGCTCCGCCGCCGGAAGCTGCCCGGAAGCGATCGTCGCATCGAGAATGGCCTCGGCATTGGCGAGCGCGTAGGCCACCTCCTGCACCGGCGTCGCCCCCGCCTCCTGGAGGTGGTAGGAGCAGACATTGACCGGGTTCCATTTCGGCATCTCGCGGCAGGTGAAGGCGGCGATGTCGGCGGTGAGGCGCAGGCTCGGCGCCGGCGGGAAGATGTGCGTGCCGCGCGAGAGATACTCTTTCAGAATGTCGTTCTGCGTCGTGCCGGCGAGCTCGGCGCGGCGCGCGCCCTGCTCCTCGGCGACGGCGATGTAGAGGGCGAGGAGCCACGCGGCCGGCGCGTTGATGGTCATGGAGGTGTTCATGCGCGCCAGTGGAATGCCCTCGAAAAGCGCCCGCATGTCGCCGAGATGTGCGACCGGCACGCCGACCTTGCCGACCTCGCCGGCGGCAAGGGGATCGTCGCTGTCGTAGCCTGTCTGAGTCGGCAGGTCGAAGGCGACCGAGAGCCCGGTCTGCCCGCGCGCCAGGTTGGTGCGGAAGAGGGCGTTCGAGGCGGCGGCCGAGGAATGGCCGGAATATGTCCGGATGAGCCAGGGCTCCTCGCGCCGCACCGCTGCCGCCTCGCCCGAATCGCGCATCGCTTTCCCTCCCCTCGGCCTCGATCGACCGAGCATAGTTGCTGCGCCGCAACATTGACAAACACTTGTTCCCCGCGCCGCGTCCCGCGGATCCCCGGCAAATTTTGCCAGCACGACGGGGCAGATAGCCGTCTACGGGAATTTGCCACTGGCAAAAAGCGTTTGTCGCGGTGCAACATCATGGCGTTTGCGGCGCAGCAAGCGCGCGCCGCATCTGTGGAGACCCGCAATGAGCGAACCCGCCGAGATCATCCCGTTGCGCAACCCGCCGCCGCCGGCGCCGGTTTTGAAGGACCTTTACGAGCTGGGCGAGATTCCGCCTCTCGGTCATGTGCCCGCGCGCATGTATGCCTGGGCCATCCGGCGCGAGCGGCATGGCGCGCCCGAGGAGGCGATGCGCGTCGAGGTCGTGCCGACTCCGGAGCTCGGCCCCGACGAGGTGCTGGTCATGGTGATGGCGGCGGGCGTCAACTACAACGGCGTCTGGGCCTCGCTCGGCAAGCCGGTCTCGCCGTTCGACATTCACAAGGCTCCCTTCCATATCGCCGGCTCCGACGCCTCGGGCATCGTCTGGGCGGTGGGCTCCAAGGTGAAGCGCTGGAAGGTCGGCGACGAGGTCGTCGTCCACTGCAACCAGGATGACGGCGATGACGAGGAGTGCAACGGGGGCGATCCGATGTTCTCGCCCTCGCAGCGCATCTGGGGCTACGAGACGCCCGACGGCTCCTTCGCCCAATTCGCCCGCGTCCAGGGTCGCCAGCTCATGCCGCGGCCGCGGCACCTGACCTGGGAGGAGAGCGGCTGCTACGTGCTCACTCTGGCGACCGCCTACCGCATGCTGTTCGGCCACCGTCCGCACATCCTGCGGCCGGGGCACAACGTCCTCGTCTGGGGCGCCGCCGGCGGGCTCGGTTCGATGGCGATCCAGCTCATCGCGACGGCGGGCGCCAACGCCATCGCCGTCATCTCCGAGGACGAGAAGCGCGATTTCGTCCTTTCGCTCGGCGCCAAGGGCGTCATCAACCGCAAGAAATTCGATTGCTGGGGCCAGCTCCCCGATGTCGACGACGCGGCGACCTACGCCCAGTACATGAAGAAGTGCCGGGAATTCGGCAAGGCGATCTGGGACATCACCGGCAAGGGCAACGACGTCGATTTCGTCTTCGAGCATCCGGGCGAGCAGACCTTCCCGGTCTCCTGCTTCGTCGTGAAGCGCGGCGGCATGGTCGTCTTCTGCGCCGGCACCACCGGCTACAACATCACCTTCGATGCGCGCTTCGTGTGGATGCGGCAGAAGCGCATCCAGGGCAGCCATTTCGCCAACCTCCTGCAGGCGAGCCAGGCGAACCATCTCGTTGTCGAGCGCCGCATCGACCCCTGCATGTCCGAAGTCTTCGCCTGGAACGACATCCCGCGCGCGCATACCAAGATGTGGCGCAACGAGCACCGCCCGGGGAACATGGCCGTGCTGGTCCAGGCGAAGCGGCCGGGCCTGCGCACCCTCGAGGACGCGATTCACGCGTGATGGCGGCCTATGAGATTGGGCCGGCTGCGCGGCTCCTCTCCCCTTGCGGGAGAAGCCTTTCGACTAAAGCTCAGGGGGGCCCATCGCGGAGCGATGGGAGGGTGAGGGGTTTGGCGCCGCTTCGCGGCTGGATTTGGGTAAGACCCCTCACCCCGGCCCTCTCCCGCAAAGGGGAGAGGGAGATTGCAGCGGAGGTGAGGTGATCGAAGCGGTTCCCCTCCCCGACCTCCTGCCGCTGACCGCGCGCGCTCTCGCCGCGGCGGAGGGGCTGCTCGCGGCGGGCAAGCAGGCTGTGGCGCAACGCGTGGCGCCTGCGGGGGCGGTCGAGCCGGCGCTGCTCGACCGCCACCAATTCGCGGCGCACGGCTTTGCCTGGATGGCGACTTATGTCGAAGCGCTGCGGCAGATGCGGCTCTGGGCCGTGCGGCTCGACGAAGCGGGCGCGCTGCGCGAGGCCGAGCGGCTGATGCTGCAGATGGTCTTCGGCGAGTATCTGGCGCAGCTCGAAGGCGGCATCGGTTTGAGCCAGGCCGAGATCGCGCGGCCCGCCGATCTCGGCCTCGATGGCGCGGCGCTCGCCGCTTTCCGCCGGCCCGAGGTCACGACGCTGATCGGCGGCGGCAACAGCGCCGCGGCGCGGGCGCGCCTCGCCTCCCTGCTGCGCGAGGGGCTCGAAACCGGCGATTTCGGCCGCAGCGGCCTCGGCGACGAGGCGCTCGACATGGTGCGCGAGCAGTTCCGCCGCTTCGCGGCCGAGCGCGTCGCGCCCTTCGCGCAGGGCTGGCACCTTGCCGATGCGCTCATCCCGCTTGCCGTCATCGAGGAGATGGCCGCGCTCGGCGTCTTCGGCCTCACCGTGCCCGAAGAATTCGGCGGCCTCGGCCTCGGCAAGCTCGCCATGGTCGTCGTCTCCGAGGAGCTGTCGCGCGCCTATATCGGCGTCGGCTCGCTCGGCACGCGCTCCGAGATCGCGGCCGAGCTCATTCGCACCGGCGGCACCGCGGCGCAGAAGGCGCGCTGGCTGCCGCGCATCGCCTCGGGCGAGATCCTGCCGACCGCGGTTTTCACCGAGCCCGATACTGGCTCCGATCTCGGCAGCCTCAAGACCCGCGCGGTGCGGGAAGGGGATCTCTACCGCATCACCGGCAACAAGACGTGGATCACCCACGCCGCGCGCAGCGACCTCATGACCCTCCTCGCGCGCACCGGCCCCGCCGAGAGCGGCTGGCGCGGCCTCAGCATGTTCCTCGCGGAGAAGCCGCGCGGCACGGCGGAGGCGCCGTTTCCGGCGCCGGGCATGAGCGGCGGCGAGATCCCGGTCCTCGGATACCGCGGGATGAAGGAGTACGAGATCGCCTTCGACGGCTTCGCCGTGCCGGCGGAGAATCTCCTGGGCGGCGTCGAGGGGCAGGGCTTCAAGCAATTGATGGCCACCTTCGAGAGCGCGCGCATCCAGACCGCGGCGCGGGCGACCGGTGTCGCGCAAACCGCGCTGGAGCTCGGCTGGCGCTACGCCCGGGAGCGGCGGCAATTCGGGCAGAGCCTCATCGCCTTCCCGCGCGTCCACGGCAAGCTCGCCTGGATGGCCGCCGAGACCATGGCGGCGCGCCAGCTCGCCTATTTCGCGGCGCGCGAGAAGGACAGCGGTCGGCGCTGCGACATCGAGGCCGGCATGGCGAAGCTGCTGGCGGCGCGCGTCGCCTGGTCCAACGCCGATGCCGCGCTGCAGATTCACGGCGGCAATGGCTACGCTCTCGAATACGAGGTGAGCCGGGTGCTGTGCGACGCGCGCATCCTCAACATCTTCGAAGGCGCCGCCGAAATCCAGGCGCAGGTCGTGGCGCGCGGGTTGCTCGGGGGGCGGAATTGAACGGGGCTCGGACCTCCGTTGTGCGTCCGTCGAGACGCGTCCTTCGGACGCTCCTCAGGATGCGGTCGATCGGGTCTGCCAAGCACCTTTGAAGGATGCGCGGTGCTGGTGCAGCGCTAGCTTCGGACTCGCCCGGCTTGCGCGTCTGCCGGGGCGGTTCTTACATGCTCCGGCCGAATGCCGAGCCCGATGAGGCGCGCCGGCAGCCGGCGCAGCGGCGGAAAGGCGGCGAGCAGCCGCAGGGCGAGGGGCGGCCGGAGCGCCGTCGTGCCGGCGAGCACGCGGCTGACGACGCGGTTCTGGATGAGGAGCTGGACGCGCTGCGTCGCCCTTGTCGGCAGCTCGCGCCGGCGCTGGACTTGATGAAGATGCGCCTCCCCGACCTCGCCGCGAAGCAGCGGGCCGGCGAGGATATTGGCGGCGGCGACGGCGTCCTGGATCGCGAGATTGATGCCGACGCCGCCCACCGGCGACATGGTGTGCGCGGCATCGCCGATGCAGAGGAGGCCCGGGCGGTGCCATGTTTTCAGCCGGTCGAGGCCGACCGTCAGCAGCTTGACGCTCTCCCAATCGACGATCTCGTCGAGCCGCGCGGCCGCGAACGGCATCAGCGCGGCGACGGCGCGGCGGAACGCCGGCAGGCCCTCGGCGTGAACCGCCGCGAACGAGCCCTTGGCGATGACGAAGCCGCATTGCCAATGCTTGCCGCGATTGATGCGGATGAAGATGCGGCCCGAATCGAAGCGCCCGGCCGATTCCACGGGATCGTCGGCCCGCCGCACTAGGCGGAACCACAGCACGTCCATCGGCGCGCCGAGAGTCTCGACGGGAAGGCCGGCCCGCTCGCGCACCGTCGAGTGCCGGCCGTCGGCGCCGAGGACGAGGGACGCCCGCACGGTGATCGGGCCGTCGGGCCCCCTGGCGGCGACGCCGGCGACACGCCCGTTCTCGATGAGGAGGCCTGTCACCTCCGTCCGCCGCAAGAGGCCGAAGCCCGGGAAGCGGGATGCGCGCTCGGCGAGGAAATCGAGGAAATCCCATTGCGGCATGAAGGCGATGAAGCGGCAGCGCGTCGGCAGATGCGAGAAATCCGCAACCCTGATCGTGCGCTCGCCGATCTCGGCGGCGAGCGTCGCCGCTTTCTGATGCGGCAGCTTCAGGAAATCCTCGAGGAAGCCCAGCTCGTGCATGATCTCGAGCGTCGAGGGGTGGATCGTGTCGCCACGGAAATCGCGCAGGAAGTCGGCGTGCTTCTCGAGGACGACGGTCCTGACCCCGGCCCGCGCCAGCAGCAGCCCCGCCACCATCCCGGCCGGCCCGCCGCCAGCGACGCAGCATTCGACCGAGAGCGACGGCTCTGCCATGCTCTTCTCCCCTGCTCGCACGCGAATCGCGGCCGCCGCGGATCACCCTGTCGCCGCGCCGCGCGGCGCGCTATATCTTAGCGATGGAAACCCTTATCGTCGTCCTCATCCCGATCGCCATGCTGGCGACGGTCGGCGTCCTCGGCCTCGGCGTCGTGCAAATGATCCGCGGTGGCGATCCGCGGCGCTCCAACAAGCTGATGCAGTCGCGCGTCTTGCTGCAGGGCATTGCCCTCGCGCTCTTCGCGCTGCTCATGATGATGTTCAAGCATTGAGCCGGACCGCCGCCCCGTGGTGCGCCTGACGCGCATCTATACCCGTGGCGGCGATGCGGGCGAGACGTCGCTCGGCGACGGCCGGCGCGTCCCCAAGCACGATCTGCGCGTCGCCGCCTACGGCACCGTCGAGGAGGCGAATGCCGCGATCGGCCTCGCGCGGCTCCATGCCGCGGGCGAGGCGGACGCCATGCTGGCGCGCATCCAGAACGAGCTGTTCGATCTCGGCGCCGACCTCGCCACGCCGGAAGAGGGGCGGAAGGCCGCGGGCGCGCTCCGCATCCTCGCGGCGCAGGTCGAGCGCTTGGAGCGCGAGATCGACGCCCTCAATGCCGAGCTGCAGCCGCTTTCCTCCTTCGTGCTGCCGGGCGGCACGCCTTGCGCCGCCTATCTTCACCTGGCGCGGACGATCGTGCGCCGCGCCGAGCGCCTCGTCGGCGAGTTGCAGACGCGCGAGGCGCTCAATCCCGAGGCGCTCAAATACCTGAACCGACTCTCCGACCATCTCTTCGTGCTCGGCCGCCATGTCAACGACAAGGGCGCAGGCGACGTGCTCTGGCAGCCCGGGGCGACGCGCTGAGCCGACGATCTTGCATCCGCGAAGAGGCACGCGGCAAGCCAAGGGGCGGTCAAACCCTCCCCGTGGCCGCGCTTTCCCCGATGATGATGAAATTCTTGCCTTCCGCTTGTGCACGTGCACAAATTCGCGCCGGGCGGCCGAGAGCGGCGCCCCGCAGTCCTTTCTGGAACACCTGATCATGCAAGGTTGCCGATGAAGGTTCTCGTCGCCGTCAAGCGGGTCATCGATTTCAACGTCAAGGTCCGCGTCAAGGCCGACAAGACGGGCGTCGAGACGGCGAACGTCAAGATGTCGATGAACCCCTTCGACGAGATCGGCGTCGAGGAGGCGATCCGCCTCAAGGAGGCAGGGATCGCGACGGAGATCATCGCCGTCTCGCTCGGCGTCGCGCAATGCCAGGAGACGATCCGCACGGCGCTCGCCATGGGTGCCGATCGCGGCATTCTGGTGCAGAGCGATGCCGAGCTGCAGCCGCTCGCCGTGGCGAAGCTCCTAAAAGCCATCGTCGAGAAGGAGAAGCCCGAGCTCTGCATCCTCGGCAAGCAGGCGATCGACGATGACTGCAACCAGACCGGGCAGATGCTGGCGGCGCTCCTCGGCTGGGCGCAGGGAACCTTCGCCTCCAAGGTGAAGCGCGAGGGCGACCGCCTTCTCGTGACGCGCGAGGTCGATGGCGGGCTCGAGACCGTCAAGCTCAAGCTGCCGGCCGTGGTGACGACCGATCTCCGCCTTAACGAGCCGCGCTACGCCTCGCTGCCCAATATCATGAAGGCGAAGAAGAAGCCGATCGAGACGCTGACGCCGGAGCAGCTCGGCGTCGATGTCGCGCCGCGACTCGTGACGCTCAAAGTCGAGGAGCCGCCGAAGCGCCAGGGCGGACGCAAGGTCGCATCCGTGGCCGAGCTCGTCGACAAGCTCCGCAACGAGGCGCGGGTGATCTGACATGGCGATTCTGATCGTTTCCGAGCACGACAACGCCGCGCTGAAGGCGGCGACGCTGCACGCCGTCACCGCCGCCGCGGCGATGGGCGGCGATCTCCATCTTCTCGTCGCCGGCCAGAATTGCCGGGCCGCCGCCGAGGCGGCGGCCAAGGTTCCGGGCATCGCCAAGGTGGTGCTGGTCGAGGATGGCGCCTATGCGCATCCCCTCGCCGAGAACATGGCGGCGCTCATCGTCGAGCGCGTCAAAGCCGGCGGCTACAGCCACGTCGTGGCGACGGCGACGACCGTCGGCAAGAACATCATGCCGCGCGTCGCGGCGCTGCTCGACGTCATGCAGATCTCCGATATTTCCGCGGTCGTCTCGCCCGACACCTTCGTGCGGCCGATCTACGCCGGCAACGCGCTGGCGACGGTGCAGTCGAAGGACAGCGTGAAGGTCGTCACCGTGCGCGCGACCGGCTTTCCGGCGGCGCCCGCCGAGGGCGGCAGCGCCGCCATCGAAAGCGCGCCCGGTGCCGGTTCGCCCGGCCTTTCGGAATATGTCGGCGCCGAGCTGTCGAAATCGGAGCGGCCGGAGCTGACGAGCGCGCGAATCGTCATCTCCGGCGGCCGCGGCATGCAGTCGGGCGACAATTTCCGCTTGCTCGAAAGCGTCGCCGACAAGCTCGGCGCCGCCGTCGGCGCCTCGCGCGCCGCGGTCGATGCCGGTTTCGTGCCGAACGATTACCAGGTCGGCCAGACCGGCAAGATCGTGGCGCCGGAGCTCTACATCGCGGTCGGCATCTCCGGCGCCATTCAGCACCTTGCCGGCATGAAGGATTCGAAGGTCATCGTCGCCATCAACAAGGACGAGGAGGCGCCCATCTTCCAGGTCGCCGATTACGGCCTCGTCGGCGATCTCTTCAAGATCGTGCCCGAGCTCGACGCCGAGCTCGCCAAGGGCAAGTGACGGGCGCGCGATGGTGAGCTCCGACATGATCAAGACGGTCGGCGTCATCGGCGCCGGCCAGATGGGCGGCGGCATCGCGCATGTCTGCGCCCTTGCCGGCTTTCAGGTGAAGCTGCACGACATCGACGAGGCCGCGCTCAGCCGGGCGCGGCAGACGATCGCGCACAACCTCGAACGCCAGGTGGCGCGCGGCAAGATCGCGGAGAGCGACAAGGACGCGGCGCTGAAGCGCATCGCGACCGGCACGCAATTCTCGATGTTCGGCGATTGCGAGATCGTCATCGAGGCGGCGACCGAGAAGGAGGCGGTGAAGCGCGCCATCTTCAAGGAGCTCGTGCCGGCGCTGCGCCCGGACGCGATCGTCGCCAGCAACACCTCCTCGATCTCGATCACGCGCCTCGCCTCGACGACCGACCGCCCCGGCAAGTTCATCGGCATGCATTTCATGAACCCGGTGCCGGTGATGAGCCTCGTCGAGCTCATCCGCGGCATCGCGACCGAGGAGTCGACCTTCGCGACGGTGCGCGATCTTGCGGTGCGGCTCGGCAAGACTCCGGTGGCGGCGGAGGATTTCCCGGCCTTCATCGTCAACCGCATCCTGCTGCCGATGATCAACGAGGCCGTCTACACGCTCTATGAGGGGGTGGGATCGGTCGATGCCATCGACACGGCGATGCGGCTCGGCGCCAACCATCCGATGGGGCCGCTGGAGCTCGCCGATTTCATCGGCCTCGATACCTGCCTCTCGGTCATGCAGGTGCTCTATGAGGGCCTCGCCGATTCGAAGTACCGGCCATGCCCGCTCCTCGTCAAATATGTCGAGGCGGGCTGGCTCGGCCGCAAATCGGGGAGGGGCTTCTACGATTACCGCGGCGAGAAGCCGGTTCCGACGCGCTGAAATCGGCCGATCTCCCCAGATGTTGTAGGCGCGAGGCTAGACCTTGTGAATCGGCCATCGAACTGCCACAGTATCGAGGTAGGTTGATGCGGAACGGTGTTCCCGGGACAGAGTGAGACGCGAGCATGTCCTTGGATAATTGCCCGGCGCTGGTGCTGAACGCGGATTTCCGCCCGCTCTCCTATTTCCCTCTGTCGCTCTGGTCCTGGCAGGAGACCGTGAAGGCGGTCTTCTTGGAACGCGTCAACATCATCTCGGAATACGAGGAGGTCGTGCGCAGCCCCTCCTTCGAGATGCGCCTGCCCAGCGTCATCTCGCTCAAGGAGTACATTCCGGCGGCGCGGCGGCCCGCCTTCACGCGCTTCAACGTCTTCCTGCGCGACCGCTTCACCTGCCAGTATTGCGGCGAGCCCTTCCCCTCGCACGACCTCACCTTCGACCATGTGGTGCCGCGCTCGCGCGGCGGGCGCACGACCTGGGACAATGTCGTCACGGCCTGCTCGAGCTGCAATCTCTTGAAGGGCAGCCGCTTGCCGCAGGAAAGCGGGCTCTATCCGCGGCATAGACCGGTACAACCGACGACCCATCTGCTCCAGGAGAACGGCCGCGCCTTCCCGCCAAACTTCCTGCACCAGAGTTGGCGGGATTTTCTTTACTGGGACACCGAGCTCGATCCGGTTTAGTGCCGCGGCTGCCTCTCGGCTCGCACGGCGATTTCGCGCCGTTCGGCGGAAGGAGTCCGCGTTGTACACCTATCCCGTCACCCTCACGCCGGACGACAACGGCACGATTCTTGTCGGGTTTCCCGACATTCCCTTCGCACAGCTTCGGCGAGGATGAAGGCGAGGCGCTGGCCCGTGCAGTCGATGCGATCGAAAGCGCGATCATTTCGCTCATGGGGGATCGAGAGGATATTCCCCATCCGTCGCGGCCGTCACGCGGCCAACCGGTCGTCACGCTGCCTGCGCTGGCGGCGGCCAGTGGCGCTGTACGAGGCAATGCGCGCACAAGGCGTCAGTAAGGCGGAATTGGCACGGCGCCTCGGCTGGCCTGTGACGCAGACGCAACGCCTCCTCGATCTCCGCCACGCCTCGCGGGTCGATCAGCTCGAGGCCGCCTTCGCCGTTCTCGGCAAGCGCCTTTGATCGAAATCAAGGATGCCGCCTGAAGCAATTTCAGCGGAGTAGAACGGCTGTCGCTCTGGTCCTTCGCTGCAACCCGGCACACGGCGCGGCCCAAACTGTCGACGCTTGAGAGATGACGGCGATCACGACTTTCAGCGCGGAGGACGCAGAGGGTTCGCAAAGGCCGCCGCGCATCCGGATTCACTGCGACCGCGGCGCTCCCGCGGCGACCTCTGCGCTGAACTGAAGCTGTGGGCGCGTGGCGCGGATCAACCTCGGCTGCGCTTTGCCTCAAGGACGAAGCCGTTGCAAAGCCCGGAGCGGGCGGCGAGGATGGCGGCATGGCCGGTCTCCCCTCCCATGCGCGGGTCGTCATCATCGGCGGCGGCGCTGTCGGCTGCAGCGCGCTCTATCACCTCGCCAAGATGGGCTGGCGCGAGCTCGTGCTCCTGGAGCGGAACGAGCTCACCTCCGGCTCGACCTGGCATGCCGCCGGCAATTGCCCGAATTTTTCCGGGAGCTGGGGCCTCATGAAGCTCCAGCGCTATTCGACGCGGCTCTATTGCGGTCTCGGCGCCGAGGTCGGCTATCCCATCAATTATCACGTGACGGGGGCGGTGCGCCTCGCCCATGGCAAGGAGCGCCTTGCCGAGTACCGCCACATCACCGCGATGGCGCGCCATCAGGGCATCGCCTTCGAGATGCTGAGCCCGGCGGAGCTCAAGGAGCGCTATCCCTTCGTCGAGCTCCACGGCATCGCCGGCGCGCAATGGGACCCCGATGACGGCGACATCGATCCGGCGCAGCTGACGCAGGCCTTCGCCAAGGGCGCGCGCGATCTCGGCGCCACGATCATCCGCTTCTGTCCGGTGACGGGGATCGCCCGCGGCGCCGGCGGCGCCTGGCGCATCGCGACGGCGCAGGGGACGATCACGGCCGAGATCGTCGTCAACGCCGCAGGGTACCGAGCCGCCGAGATCGGCGCCATGATGGGGCGCAGTGTGCCCTGCGTTGCCATGGGTCACCAGTATCTCGTCACCGAGGACGTGCCGGAGCTGGCGGCGCGCGCGCAGCTCCTGCCGCTGCTGCGCGATCCCGACGACAGCTATTATCTGCGCCAGGAAGGGAAGGGGCTGCTGCTCGGGCCCTATGAGTGGCAGGCGCGCGCCTATTGGCAAGGCGGCATGCCCGAGGATTTCTCCTTCCAGCTCTTCCCCGACGACCTTTCGCGCCTCGATCCCCAGATCGAGAGCGCCTGCCGCCGCGTGCCGCTGCTCGCTCGGACCGGGATCAAGAAAGTCGTCAACGGCCCCATTCCCTATACGCCCGACGGCAACCCGCTGATCGGCCCGGCGCCGGGCCTCTCCAACGCCTTCGAATGCTGCGTCTTCTCCTTCGGCATCGTCCAGGCGGGCGGCGCCGGCAAGGCGCTTGCCGAATGGGTGGTCGAGGGCGAGCCGGAATGGGATCTCTGGTCCTGCGATCCGCGCCGCTACACCGGCTTCGTCACCCGGCCCTATGTCACGGCGAAAGCTATCGAGCTCTACCAGAACGAATACGCGATCGGCTTTCCGGTCGAGGAGCGGCCGGCGGGGCGTCCCGTCAAGACCTCGCCCGTCTATGCGCGCCTTGCCGCCAGGGGCGCGGCCTTCGGGGCGCGCAACGGCTGGGAGCGCGCGACCTGGTTCCCGCGCTCCGCGGCCGAGGCGAAGGGAAGCTTGACCTTTCGCCGGCCGCATTGGTTCGCCGCCGTCGCCGAGGAATGCGCGGCGGTGGCAAGCCGGGTCGGCATCGCCGATCTCCCCGGCTTCTCGCGCTTCGAGCTCCGCGGCGGCGCCGCCGCCGAATGGCTGGACGGGCTCATCGCCGGAAGGGTGCCGAAGCCAGGCCGCCTCTCTCTCGCCTATATCCTCACCGAGCGCGGCGGCGTCCTCTCCGAGATGACGGTGACGCGGCTCGCCCCCGACCGCTTCTGGCTCATCGGCGCCAGCACGGCGGAATGGCACGACCGCGACCGCCTCTTGGCGTCGCCGCTTCCAGCGGGCACCGTCCTCGAACCCGTCACCGAGCGCTATACGACGCTGGTCCTCGCCGGTCCGCGCTCGCGCGAGGTGCTGGCAAAGCTGAGCGAGGCCGATCTCTCCTCGTCGGCATTCCCCTGGCTTTCCTGCCGCGAGATCATGCTGGGCGCCATTCCGGCGACAGCGCTGCGCGTCAATTATGTGGGCGAGCTCGGCTTCGAGCTGCATGTCGCGATGGAGCACGCGCTTCCCCTCTACGAGATGCTGTGGGAGGCGGGTGCCCAATACGGCATCGCCGATTTCGGCCTCTACGCCATCGAGTCGCTCCGCCTCGAGAAATGCTACCGCGCGTGGAAGCAGGATCTGAGTACCGAATATTCGGCGCTGGCGGCAGGGCTCGGCCGTTTCATCGATTTCGCGAAGGACCGGTTCCCCGGCAAGGAAGCGCTCCTCGCCGAACAGGCGCGCGGCGTCCGCGACCGGCTCGTTCCGCTCGTCCTCGATCCGCTCGAAGCCGAGGCGCCCTTCTGTTCGACGGTCTTCGACGGCGAAAGCCGAGCGGGGCTCGTCACCTCCGGCGGCTTCGGCCACCGCCTCGGCAAGTCGCTCGCCCTTGCCTATGTCAGGGCCGATCTCGCAACGGAGGGAACGATGCTCGAGATCGAGATCCTGGGCGAGCGCAAACGCGCGATGGTTGCCCGCGAGCCGCTCTATGACCCGGAGAACACCCGGCTCAAGGGGTGATACCGCCCCGTCACGACGGTTTCCAAATGTAGCCGGGGCCGTGCGTCAGATCCGCTCGGAGAGCCAGATGGCGAGCCGCGAGCCGGTCTTGATGGCGAGGCTCAAGAACCCATAGCCGAGCGTCTCGGCGGCGCCGTGTTCGAGGGCGACCGCGCGGTGGTGGAGCTCGTCGCCGCGGAATTCCTCGATCCGGGCCCGAAGCTCCGGCTCGTCCTCGCCCAGGCTTTCGGCTTGCCGCGCATAATGGCCGTCGATCACCTCCTCGACGGCGACGGTGCAGGCCATGGCGGCGCGCTCGCCCAAGAGCGCCGTCGCGGCGCCGAGCGCGAAGCCGGCCGCATGCCAGAGCGGCGTCAGCGCCGTCGGGCGGACGCGGCGGGCGGCGACGAGAGCGGAGAAGGCTTCGAGGTGGCGCTTTTCCTGCTCGGCCATGCGGCGAATGGCAACCGCGGCGCGCCTTCGTCCCATGACGGCGAGCTGCCCCGCATAGATGCGCGTCGCGCCATATTCGCCGGCGTGATCGACGCGCAGGATGCGCGCCAGCCTGTCCTCCGGGCGCGGGTCGCCCGGCAGGCGGTGCCGGCGGCGGGGCGGCGCTTCTTGCGTCACCGCAGGCGCCTCCGGCCGAGCCGCCGCCAGGCGGCGAGGCAGAAGGCGAGCAGGAGAAGCGAGGCGAGGAGGTTGAAACCGGCGAGCGAAATGCCGAAGAGCGTCCAGGCGGGCTCGTCGCACTTGACCGGCTGCAGCTTCATGAGCTGCGCTTTCAGCGCCTCGATCGTATCGGCGCCGCCGGCGCTGCCGGTGCAGGCGCTGGGTCCGGCGAACCAGTGCTGCTCGACGCCGACATGGTAGAAGGAGAGCCCCGCTCCGGCGAGGAAGATGAGGCCGCAGAGGGCGACGAGCGCCCGCATGGCGGAGGCGTTGCCGCTCGAGAGGCCGATCATGCTGACGACGACGACGGCATAGTAGGGCCAGCGCTCGTAGAGGCAGAGCTCGCACGGGGCAAACCCGCCCGCATATTGAAAGAGGAGCGCCGCGCCGACGACGGCGCCGCTCGCCAACAGCAGCAGCACCGTCACGAAACGCGGCGAAGGCGTCGGCGAAGAGCGGGCGTGCATCTGCTTGGCACCTGTCCGAAACGGCGCGCTCGATCTAGCCGGAAGCACGCTGCCAACGCAAGATGCGCGGATGATGAGTCGCGCCTCGTGAGATGAAGAGACATACGGCGCCGTCATTGCGAGGAGCGCAGCGACGCGGCAATCCAGCAACTCGCTGCCGCACTGGATGGCTTCGCTGCGCTCGCCATGACGACTACCTTCTATGCCTCATGGTCCGGAGTCTGGATGCGCGGAAGAGATAGTCTCTTCCAACAGCGCCTCGTCTGTGGCAGCTATGGCGGCGCGCCCCTCTGGCGGAACTGGTAGACGCACGGGACTCAAAATCCCGCGATCGCAAGATCGTGTCGGTTCGACTCCGACGGGGGGCACCACGCTTCAATCGGTGGCGGCTTGTTCCCGGCCCTCGCCGCGGACGAGCCGGGTCAGCCGTTCGGCGTCGTATTCGGTGTCGAGACGGGCGGCGGCGCGTTCGGCCTCCGCCTCGAGGTCATCGCCGCACGGCTCCGGCGCGCCGCGGCGCCACTCGGCGAGATAGGCTTCCGTCCCGTGCGCGCCGGAGCGCATCGCCGCGCGATCGATCGCCTCCTGGAAGCGGGCGGGAAGCTCGCGCTTTGCCGTCTGGCGCCCTTGGCGCGCGATGACCTGCGCCGGAATGTCGCGCCAGTAGACAATGGTGAGCTGGGCCATGGGCAGCCTCGCGGTTTCCACCTGGCCGCAAGAGGGCATATTCTGCGCGAGGCTTTCAAGGAGATTCCCCATGACCCCTTCGGAGGCAGCGCCGGCGGGTGCCGAGGCGCCGCGGCAGAGAGGCGGCAGGGCGCGCGCCCGCGGCGCGGCCGGCGGCGAGGCGGCGAAGCCGCCGTCGCAACCGCAGCCGCGACTTCGCTACGCGCCGACCGCCGCGGTCTCGGAAGACGAGCTCGAAGCGATCCATCAGGCGTCGCTGACCATTCTGGAGGAGGTCGGCATCGATTTCCTGCATGACGGCGCGCGGCAGATCCTGAAGGAGGCCGGCGCCGCCATCGAGGCCGGCTCCAACCGCGTCCGCTTCGACCGCGGCCTCGTCGAGGGCGCGCTCGGCAAGGCGCCGCGGCAGTTCACGCTCCACGCCCGCAACCCGGCGCGGAGCGTCGAGATCGGCGGCGACTTCATCGCCTTCTGCTCGGTCGCGAGCGCGCCCAACGCCGCCGACCGCGACGGCGGGCGGCGCAACGGCAACCGCGCCGACTACCAGAATTTCATGAAGCTCGGCCAGATGCTGGACAGCGTTCATGTCTGGGGCGGGTATCCCGTCGAGCCGATCGACGTTCACCCGGGCATCCGCCATCTCGACGCGCTGCACGACACGCTCACCCTCTCGGACAAGCCGCTCCACGCCTACAGCCTCGGCCGCGGCCGCAATCTCGATGCGATCGAGATGGTCCGCATCGCCCGCGGCATCGACGAGGCGACGCTCGACCGCGAACCCTCGCTCTTCACCGTCATCAATTCGAGTTCGCCGCTCCGCATCGACACGCCGATGCTGGAAGGCATCATCCAGATGGCGCGGCGCAACCAGCCCGTCGTCATGACGCCCTTCACCCTCGCCGGCGCCATGGCTCCGGTCTCGATCGCCGGCGCCGTCGCACAGCAGAACGCCGAGGCGCTGGCCGGCCTCGTCCTGACGCAGCTCGTGCGGCCGGGCGCGCCGTTCGTCTATGGCGGCTTCACCTCGAATGTCGACATGAAGTCGGGAGCCCCCGCCTTCGGCACGCCCGAATACATGAAGGCGGCCCTCCTCGGCGGCCAGCTCGCGCGGCGCTATCGCCTGCCCTACCGCTCCTCCAACACCAACGCCGCCAACACGCTCGACGCGCAGGCGGCCTATGAGAGCGTCTTCTCGCTCTGGGGCGCCATCATGGGCGGCGCCAACATGATCATGCACGCCGCCGGCTGGATGGAGGGCGGGCTGCACGCCTCCTTCGAGAAGATGGTGCTCGATGCCGATCTCCTCGGCATGGTGGCGGAGTTCCTGCGGCCGGTCGTCGTCGACGAGGCCGAGCTCGCGCTCGATGCCATCCGCGAGGTCGGGCCCGGCGGGCATTTCTTCGGCGCCGCGCACACTCTCGCCCGCTACCGCGGCGCCTTTTACGCGCCGCTCATCTCGGATTGGCGCAATTACGAGAGCTGGACCGAAGCCGGGCGGCCCGAGGCCTATGGCGCGGCCAACCGCCTCTACAAGAAAATCCTCGCCGAATACCGCCCGCCGGCCATAGACCCGGCGATCGCCGAGGAGCTCGCCGCCTTCGTCGCGCGGCGCAAGGCGGAGGGCGGCGTTCCGACCGATTTTTGAGCGCGGCGCCGTCGCCGGACGCTATGCCGCCTCCTGCCGCGTCTCGACGTCGTGGCGGAGTTCGCTCATCCGCTGGACGAGCGAACGGACCTCTTCCGGCGCGACACCGTCACGCGCCATGACGGCGCGCACCACCGGGTCGGACAGCGCTTCCTCCAGCCTTGGTTCGGCTTGATCGAGCCATTTCATGAGTGGCCTCCCCAAAGAGCGTTCGGTGTCTCGATCCTCGCATGTCCTTGTTACGGTATCGTGCATGGCACATGTCAAACAGGCGGCACCGTGTAAAGTTTCGTAACAATGTTCGATTCGCTCGGCACACGGGCGGCGCGCGCTCGGGCCGTTGTCGCCGCAGGAACCGCCATGCGGCAAGGCGTGTTCCAGAAGGGAGAGCGAAACGATCAAGGACAATCGCGATGCGTGCCGTATTTCCTCTACTCGCCTTGTCCGCCGTGCTCGCCGCCGGCTGCGCCAATCGCGCCCAAGAGGTGAGCTCGACGCCGCCCAGCGTCTCCTACCAGGTGGTCGGCAACGACGTGGCGCAAGCCAATCGCCGCGCCGCCGGCTATTGCCAGCAATACGGGATGTCGGCGCAGCTCCAAGGGGTCGCCCCGAGCGGCACCGGCAACGTCGCGAGCTATATCTGCACCGGCACTCCCTATTACGGCAGCTCGAGCCCGCAATACAGCAATCAGCCCTATTACGGCAGTTCGCAGGGCTACGCCAACGAGCCCTATTACGGCGGCGCCGTCGCTCCGCCGGTCCGCTGCGCCGATGCGCTGCATCAGAATCTGCCGGGGGGCAGCGACTATCACGGCCCGCCGGTGCCGGGCTGCCCGCAATCCTACTGAGGCCCCGGGGGGCGGGAGTTCAGCAGCTCATGGCTTCATCGCCGAACTCTCGCCTCACCGCCTTCAGAAGGTCGCGTGTGCGCAGCGGCTTCGGCAAGAGATCCCCGTAAATGGGGCCGTCACCGTCATCCGCCCTGTCGTAATAGGCAGAGGTGTAGATGACGTGGAGCTGCGGCCGCATCAGCTTCGCTTGGCGCGCCAGCTCGAAGCCGCTGATTCCCGGGATGACGACATCGGTCAGAAGCAGATCGACGGGGTGCTCGACGAGAATGCACAGCGCTTCATAACCATCCGCCGCGACGTGGACAGTGTAGCCCGGCTCGCTGAGGGCGGTGGCGAGCAGCTCGCGGAGCGCTGGTTCGTCATCGACGACGAGAATACTGTGCAAGCGCGCCATCCTCCGGTAAACGCCCGGTAGCCCCACTCATCTCAACGGCAGCTCGTCCGACAGGGCCAAGCCTCAATATGCTCCTTTGCAAGAAGGCGGCAACCTGTCTCTTCGGGGTATGCCGCGCGGGAGCGATCAGGATTTCATCGCCGGGTCGTGAGTCTTGTGGATGTCGCGCTCGCCGCCGCCGCCCGAGACCTGGCTGCGCTCGCCGCTCGTCGGCTCGCCGGGCCGCGGCCCACGCCGCGCCTTGTCCTGCGGCTTCGCCGCGTTCTGCTCGCTGCTGCCGGGCCCGCCATGCGAGCGGTCGGCGGCCGGGTTCTTGCGTGGCGCCATCTCAGCGGTCCTGCTGAAAGCCCTTGTTCCTGGTGTTCTGCGCGACGTTTCCCGTCTGTCCCTGCTCCGAGAGGTTCTTCTTCTGGGGCCGGTTGCCGGCGCGCTCCAGATCGGAGGGTTGGTCTTCCTCGCGGGCGCCGCCCGGTCCCTTGTCGCTCCGCCCGGCCGGTGGAACGGGTGGCGGGTCACTCTTTGCCATCGCCGTCCCCATGCTTTGATGATCGCCGCCCTCCGCGCCGGCACCTGGCAGCCGGCGCGGATCGGCCGACGCGCTCCGTCCCGTCGTGCCCATCAGAATTTTTCGAGCTCCGCCAAGATCCAGGCGCAATGCCGCCGCTCGTCCTCGCGGGCGCGCTCGAGGATTTCCCAGCCCACGGTCTCCCGGGATTTGACCCGGGGTGGAGCCGGGGGCGGCGCTATCGATGGCTGCCGGCGGCGCTTGAGGGCGGCGAACTGCCGCACCGGCTGGCCTTCCCGACCAAGCGGCTTATATGTGCGCGGACTGAGCGCCGCCTTTACCGTTTGTTCCCGATTGCGTCGCGACAATGCGCTGCCGATCGGCGGCAGCCCGGGACGAGCGCCGGTTATCTTCCGGAAGGGATGGTTGAATGCGTGCTACGATTTGCGGGGTGTTGCTCGGCCTTGCGCTCCTGCCGATTGCCAGCTCATCCGCGCCGCTTGCCGCCTCGGAGCCGGCTCTCGGCAGCCTCCACGGCGCCGCCGCGCCCGCGCGCTGCGCCGAGGCGCCGGGCTCGGTGCAGAAGCTCGCCGTCATCGTCAACACGCGCGACAACAACTTCAACTGCCTCGGCGTCACCGTCGACGCCACGGCGGCGATCCGAAACATCCGCTTCGAGAGCCACGAGTTCCGCACCGATCCCGCGACCCATCGGCCGGTCTCCACAGGCGTGCATGTGAAGGAGTTCCCGCTCGAGGTGATCGCCAGCCCCTATGGCGCGGTTCTCGACGGCCAGCCCGGGCACGACGCCGTCATCCTCCGGGGCCGCATTCCGGCGGGCGCGGCGCAAGCGGCGCTCGATGTGCGCTATCTCTATAACGGCATCACCGGCGAGTTCCGCAGCTGCCGGGTCAATCTCGACCGGGATGGCGACGCCGTCTGGCACCTCGTCAATGCGCGCGACGAGCACGTCTCGCGCATCCTCGTCAAGACCTGGGCGCTGCCGCTCGTCGGTACGGCCGGGATCGAGACGCTGGAAGGAGTTTGCGAGGGCTGAGCCGAGTTTTCACGGAGGGTGCCGCTCGTGTATGGTGCCGGAGCGCTCTCCTGAGCGGGCCAAGACGGGTCCCTGCCGATGCCGGATGCGAAGTTCCTCGATTTCGCGACGCTCGCCCTTCACGCGGGTCAGCGCCCCGACCCCGCCACCGGCGCGCGCGCCGTGCCGATTTACCAGACGACGAGCTTCGTCTTCCGCGACAGCGATGAAGCCGCCTCGCTCTTCAACCTCGAACAGCCGGGCTATATCTATTCGCGCATCGGCAATCCCACGGTCGCCGTGCTCGAGGAGCGCCTCGCCGCGCTCGAAGGCGGCGTCGGCGCGGTGTGCACGGCCTCGGGGCAGGCGGCGCTCCATCTCGCCATCGCCACGCTGATGGGCGCGGGCGGCCACATCGTGGCCGCGACCTCGCTCTATGGCGGCTCCATCAATGTGCTGAAGCTGACCCTGCCGCGCTTCGGCATCACGACGAGCTTCGTCGATCCGCGCGATCCCGCGGCTTTCGCGAAGGCGATCCGGCCGGAGACGCGCCTCGTCTTCGCGGAGGTGCTGGGCAATCCCGCTCTCGAAGTCCTCGACATTCCGGCCGTCGCCGAGGTCGCGCATCGGGCGGGGCTGCCGCTGATGGTCGACGCCACCTTTGCGACGCCCTATCTCATTCGCCCGATCGAGCATGGCTGCGATCTCGTCCTGCACTCGGCGACGAAATGGCTCGGCGGCCATGGCGTCGCCATCGGCGGCGCCGTCATCGATGGCGGGCGCTTCGATTGGGAGGCTTCGGGGCGGTTTCCGACGCTGACCGAGCCCTATGCCGGCTATCACGGCATCGATTTCGCCGAGGAGTTCGGCCCGCAGGCCTTCATCATGCGGGCGCGCGCCGAGGGATTGCGCGATTTCGGCGCCTGCATGAGCCCGACCAACGCCTTCCATATCCTGCAAGGGGTGGAGACCCTGCCCGTCCGCATGGCGCGGCACATCGAGAACACGAAGGCGGTGCTGAGCTTCCTCGAAGGCGCCGACGCCGTCGCCTGGGTCAATCATCCGAGCCTGCCGAGCCATCCCGATCATGCCCTGGCCCAGCGCCTCCTGCCGAAAGGCGCGGGCTCGATGGTGAGCTTCGGCATCAAGGGCGGCCGCGCCGCCGGCAAAAGCTTCATCGACGCGCTGCGGCTCGTCTCGCACCTCGCCAATGTCGGCGATGCCAAGACGCTCGTCATTCATCCGGCCTCGACGACGCATCAGCAGCTCGACGCTGCGGCGCTGCGGGCCTCGGGCATCGGCGAGGACATGATCCGCCTCTCGGTCGGCCTCGAAGAGCCGGCCGACATCATCGCCGATTTGGCGCAAGCCTTGCGGGCTTCGCAAAAGGCCGTGGCGCGAGCGGCGGAGTAGCCTGTGCGATCGGCGCAAAGGAACGTCTTCACCACGAAGACACGAAGGCACGAAAATTTGTGGTGGGCGCTTCGCGCCTCCCCCTCCCGAACCCTCCCCCCCTCCCCCTCCCTGACCCTCCCCCGCTTGCGGGGGAGGGAAGGGTGGGGGTCGACGGGGAGGGCAGGATGGGGGCTCGCCGAGGGCGGCTGAATGGAGATCGCCGCCGCCGGACGGGCGCTCTTCGCGGCGACGGGCGGCCGCGACTTCGATCCGGCGCTGCCTTGCGCCGTCTTCATTCACGGCGCCGGCATGGACCATACGGTTTGGGCTTTGCAGACGCGCTGGTTCGCCCATCACGGGCGCAACGTCCTCGCCCTCGACCTCCCGGGCCATGGGCGGAGCGCCGGGCCGGGCTTGCGGCGGATCGAGGACATGGCGGATTGCGTGCTGGCGGCGCTCGCCGCCGCGGGCGCGGGGCGCTTCGCGCTCATCGGCCACAGCATGGGCGCGCTCGTCGCGCTGGAGGCGGCGGCGCGCGCCGGCCCGGCGCTTGCTGGCCTCGCCCTTCTCGGCATGACGCCGCGGATGCCGGTCCATCCCGACTTGCTGGCGGCGGCCGAGGCCGGCGCGCATGGCGCCGTCGAGCTCATGGTCGGCTGGAGTCTCGGCCGCCCGGCCCAGCTCGGCGGCAATGACGCGCCCGGATTGTGGCTCACCGGCGAGGCCTTGCGCCTCCTCGAACGCGCGCCCGGCTCCAGCCTCGCCGCCGATCTCGCCGCCTGCGATGCCTATCGCGGGGCGCTGGCGGCGGCGGGACGGGTGACGGCGCCGACGCTTCTCCTCCTCGGCGGCGACGACCGCATGACGCCCGCCGCCAAGGCGGTCGATTTCGCCCGCGCCTTCGCCGCCGGCCGCAGCGAGGTGCTGCCGCGCGTCGGCCACATGATGATGCTGGAGGATCCGATGCGGACGCTGGCGGCGCTGCGCGAGGTGGCGTGATGGCCGGAGAGGGGGAGCTGCGCGAGAGCTACCGGCACTTTCTCGCGATCCCGACACGCTGGATCGACAACGACGTCTATGGCCACGTCAACAATGTGCGCTACTACGAATTCTTCGACACCGTCGTCAACCGCTACTACATCGAGGCGGGCGGTCTCGACATCTATGCGGGACCGGTCATCGGCCTCGTCGTCGAGACGATGTGCCGCTATCACGAGCCGTTGGCCTACCCCGAGACCGTCGATGCCGGCCTCCGCGTCGCTCATCTCGGGCGGACCAGCGTCCGCCACGAGATCGGCCTCTTCCGCGCCGGCGTCTCGAGCCCGGCGGCCACCGGCCACTTCATCCACGTCTTTGTCGACAGAGCCTCGCGCCGCCCGGCACCCATTCCGGAGCGCATCCGGGCGGCGCTGGAGAAGCTGCGGGTCGGGTGAGCAGTTCTTATAGTGTTTCCACGCGGGGACAAATCCTCACCCAGCTTCGGGTAAGGCTTGGCGCCGCCTCGCTCCTCCTCCCGAACCCTCCCCCGCTTGCGGGGGAGGGAAGGGTGGGGGCGACGGGGAGAGGGCAGGGTGAGGGGCGAGCCGGGTGAGGGGCGAGCGCAGGCGCCTTACGCCGCCTTCTTCTCGCCCTCATGCTCGATCACCTGGGCCGGGGTGGCCGTGGTGATCGGGATGGTGCGCGGCTTCAACGCCTCCGGCACCTCGCGGACGAGCGCCACATGGAGGAGCCCGTTATCGAGGCTGGCGCCGACGACCTTGATCGTGTCGGCGAGCTGGAAGCGCCGCTCGAAGGCGCGCCGGGCGATGCCGCGGTGGAGATAGATGGCGTTGTCCTCCTCCGTCTTGGCCTTGCCGGAAATGAGGAGCGCGTTCTCCTGTACGCGGACGTCGAGATCCTCCTGGCCGAAGCCGGCGACCGCCATGGTCAGGCGGTAGGAATCCTCGCCCGTCTTCTCGATGTTGTAGGGTGGGTAGGTGGCGGAGGTGTCGCCGCGCGTCGCCGCATCGGCAAGGCGCATCAAGCGGTCGAAACCGATGGTCGAACGGAAGAGGGGGGAGAAGTCGAAAGCATTCATGACCATATCCTCCAAGCGAGCAACATGGGTCGCGGATATCCGCCCGCGGGGCCGGATATCCAGGGTTGACGGTCGGACCCGAATTCGGCATCCGACGTTGTTCAGATAGGGGGATGGCCGGCGGCGTTCAAGAGGCGGTCCGGCAACCCTGGCGAGAACCGGCCCCTCCGCTTCCGGGCTGGAAAATTAACCGATGCGCGGCATACTGGCGCGCGCGAGGAGGCCCGAAGCGTGCCCGTGACCGCCGCACCCACCGCATTCTTCAACCGCACCTATGACGAGGCGATGAGCCTCCTCGTCGAGATGCGCGACTATGTCGCCCATGCGGAACCCCGGGACCGCGCCGGCCTGTCGCCGGCCGAAGGGGTCCGCTTCTGCTGCGCGACGCTGCGCGTCACCGCCCGGCTGACCCAGATCATGGCCTGGCTGCTGGCGCAGCGCGCCGTGCATGCGGGCGAGCTCAGCAACGCCGAGATCGTGGCGAAGAACGGGCCGCTCGCCGCGATCGCCGTCTGCATGGAGGGCGAGGACGAGGCCGAGCTCGCCGGCCTTCCGCGCTATTTCCGCGATCTCCTCGATCGCAGCCACCGCCTCTATATCCGAGTGGCCCGCCTCGACGAAATGGTTCGCCGGCAGAGCGCCTAGGCGCTCGCCCTTCGTTACTTCTTGAGGTTGAAGCCCTGGAAGCGCTTGTTGAAGCGGGCGAGCTGGCCGCCGGTATCGACGAGGCGCTGCTGGCCGCCGGTCCAGGCGGGATGCGATTTCGAATCGATCTCGAGCCGCAGCGTGTCCCCCGCCTTGCCATAGGTCGAGCGCGTCTGATACGAGCTGCCGTCGGTCATGACGACGGTGATCTCGTGATAATCGGGGTGAATTCCGTCCTTCATGGCCGCAACTCCAAAAGAGGGCGCGGTTATAGCGAAGCGCGCCGGGTGAGGCAACCCTCGCCCTGTCGTTATCGTCTCGACCAGCGGCTGCCCCGCCGCCGCACCCGTATCCGCATCGGAGGCCGCTCAATGCGAGGCCTGATCCTGCTGCCGCCGCTCGCCGCGCTGTTCTTGACTGGCTGCGCCCAATCCTATCAGCCCATCGTCGATATGAAGGGCGTCGATCCGGCGCAATATCAGCAGGACCTCGCCGAGTGCCGGCAATATGCCGAGGAGGTGAGCCCGGCGGGCGAAGCCGCGGCTTCGGGCGCCGGCGGCGCGCTCCTCGGCGGCGCCCTGGGCGCCATCGCCGGCGCCTTCGGCGGCGGCGCCGGCAGCGGTGCCGCGGTCGGCGCCAGCATCGGCGCAGCCGGCGGCAGCGCCAGCGGCGGCCTCCACGGCGCCGCGGCGCAGAAGCAGGTCATCGCCAACTGCCTGCGCCACCGCGGCTACGCCGTGCTGCGGTAGGCCGCGAGCGGGCGCTGCCCGCCGTCAGCGCTCCGTCAGCTTCAGCTCGATGCGGCGGTTGCGGCGGTAGGCCACCTCGTCGTCGCGCGGATCGATCGGCTGGAACTCGCCGAAACCGGCGGCGGCGAGGCGGTCGGCGGGAATCCCGTTGTCGATGAGGAAGCGGACGACCGAGATCGCGCGCTCGGTCGATAGCTCCCAGTTCGAGGGGAATTGCGCCGTCGCGATCGGCCGCTTGTCGGTGTGCCCGTCGACGCGGAGCACCCAGTTGATGTCGCTCGGGATTTTCGGGATGAGCTCCTTCAGCGCGGCGGCCACGGGGAGGAGCTGGCGCTTGGCGTCGTCGCCGAGCTCGGCGCTTCCTTGCGCGAAGAGAACCTCGGATTGGAAGACGAAGCGGTCGCCGACGATGCGGATGTCGGGGCGGTCGCCGAGCACCTGGCGCAGACGGCCGAAGAACTCCGAGCGGAATTTCGCCAGCTCCTCGACCTTGCTGGCGAGGGCGAGGTTGAGGCGGCGGCCGAGATCGACGATCTGCGCCTGCTGGTCTTTCGATTTCGCCTCGGAGAGATCGAGCGCCGCCGAGATCTTCTGAAGCTGCAGGCGCAGCGCCGCGATCTGCTGGTTGAGGATGTCGACCCGATCCTGCGACTCCTTCGTCAGCTTCTCCTGCGCGGCGAGGGCGGCCGCTGCCTGCTCGCTCTGTTGCGTCAGCTCGGC
The DNA here is from genome assembly GCA_021325525.1 of Alphaproteobacteria bacterium. Lineage (GTDB taxonomy): Bacteria > Pseudomonadota > Alphaproteobacteria > ATCC43930 > CGMCC-115725 > URHD0088. The sequence continues at coordinate 20,011 of JAJPHB010000023.1, read as the reverse complement.
GAGGCGGATGTCGCGCTTGTCGATCTCCTTCTGCGCGAGCGCCGTGCGCTCCTGCTCGGTCGAGAGCTGAGCCTCCAGCTCCTTCGAGCGGTCGCGGGCCGCCGTCAAATCCTGCTGCGATTTCTGCTGCGCCGCGGCGAGGCTCGTCACCTGCCCTTCCAACTCGGCGCGCACCTTCTTCAAGGCCTCGATGTCGCGGCGGAGGCTCTCCAGCTCCTTCACTTGCAGCTCGACCTTCTCCTTGTCGGCCGCGATCGCCTGGTTGGCGTCGACGAGCTCGCGCGAGAGACGGTCGGCGCGCGCCGCGTCGTCCTGCGATTTGGCGGCGAGCTCGGCAAGGCGCGTCGTCAGCGTGTCCTTTGCCGAATTGGCATTCTGCAGCTCGGTCGAGAGCTGCGCCAGATTGAGGCGCAGATCGCCGTTCGCGCGCTTTTCGAGGTTGAGGAGGTCGGTCAGCTCGTTCACCTGCTGCGTCAGGCGCTGCAGCGCCTGGTCGCGGCCCGAGAGCGCGTCGGTCGTCAGGAACTGCGCCACCGTGAAGATGAGCAGCAGGAAGATGATGGCGATGACGAGCTGGCCCAGCGAATCGACGAAGGCGGGCCAGATATTGATCTCGCTGCGGCGCGAGCGGCGGGCGATCGACATCGGCGCGGCGGCGGGCTAGCGCTCGCTCTCTTCGGCGAGCGCGGCGATGGTGCGGGCGAGGAGGCGGATCTCGCTCCGCACCTCCTGGATCGTCTCCTGGCGGCCATGCGCAAGGTCTTCGACGACGCGCCCCAGATACATCTCGATGTTGCGCATATGGCTGCGCAGCGCCTCGTCGGCGCCGCGCTGCGCGCCGCCGCCATCGGCGAGCTTCGCCAGGATCGGCTTCAGCTCCATCTGGCTTTCGGCGAGATGGAGGAGAAGGCCCTGCTCGGCCTTCATCTGCTCGCCCAGCATCGCGAGCTTCTCGGTGAGGCCGATGAGGCCGGCATTGGCCGAGATGCGGCTCTCCTCGCCGCGCGCGATGATGCGCTGGAGATTGTCGAGGCTGTCCGCGGTCTGCTCGAGGAGCGCCTGAATATAGGCCGGCACCGAGGCGTCGCCGGCCTCGGCGAGCGGCCCGCCGGCCGAGAGGCGCGTATAGCTCGACAGCCACTCTTCGAGATCATTGTAGAAGCGGTTCTGCGCCTGTCCCGCCTGCAATTCGAGAAAGCCCAGCACGAGCGACCCCGCAAGACCGAAGAGCGAGGCGCTGAAAGCCGTGCCCATGCCGGCGAGCGGCGCCTGCAGGCTGTTCTTCAGATCGCCGAAGACGCGCGCCACGTCGCCGCCGCCGATCGAGAGGCCGTTGATGGCGCCGCCGACCGAGCGCAGCGTCTCGAGGAGCCCGTAGAAGGTGCCGAGGAGGCCGAGGAAGACGAGGAGGCCGATGAAGTAGCGCGAGATCTCCCGCGATTCGTCGAGCCGGGTCGCGATGCCGTCGAGAAGCGTGCGCAGCGCCACCGCCGAGAGGCTGACCCGGCCGCCCTTGCGCTCGCCCAGCATCTTCGCCATCGGCGAGAGGAGGCGCGGCACGGCGTCGCTCGACGCCGCGCCTTGGTTGCGGCGGAAGCTCTCAATCCAGGCGACTTCCGGATAGAGCATCCAGACCTGCCGGAAGATGTAGACGATGCCGGCCACCATCGCGCCCATGATGATGCCGTTCAGCATCGGGTTGCCGAGGAAGGCGTTGGCGAGCGCCGGCGCGATGAGCGCGCAGACGATGGCGACGGCGACGAGGAACGCCACCATGCGGTTGAGATAGCGCCGCGGCCGGCCGATCGTCGGCATCTTGGCGAGGGCTGGCTTGGCCGCGTGCTCGCCGATCTCCTGCTGCGCCAGCATGGGTCAGCGCTCGGCCGTCACGAGGTCGACGCGGTCGGGCGGCAGGCCCGGTTCGGTGCGGTTGCCGAGCGGCCTGATATCGACCCGATTCACGTCAACTCCTTGATCGACGAGATAGCTGCGCGCGGCGAGCGCGCGCGACAGCGAGATGCGCCGCGCCTGGCTCGCATCGCCCTCGCCGCCGGCATAGGCCAGGAGCTGGACATAAAGATGCGGATCGGCGTTGAGGCGCTTCGCCAGGGCGTGAAGCTCCGCCTTAGCATCGGCCGGCAGATCGGTGGCGGCGGCAGCGAAGAGCAGCCGCTGGGCCACCGTTTCGGCCGCCGGCGCCGGAGCGGTGGCGCCGGGTCTGTCAGGAGCGTGCTCCGGAATGGCGGCGACCGTCTTCGTCGGCACGGCGGCCGGGGCCTCGGCCGTCGGCCCGCTGGGTGCGGGCGGCGGTGGCGGCGGCGGTGCGGCCGCGAGATGCGGCGGCGGCGGAATGCGCGAGGGGTCGGGTATCGGAACGGGCGCCTCCGGCTCGGCCGCGGCCGCTTTCGCCGGCCGCGGCGCGGGTTTCGCCGGCGCCGTGGCCGCGGCGCGCGATCGTGGCGCCGTCGCGGCCGGGTGCTGCGGGGCGATGACCGGCGGGTGAAGGTGAATGACGCGGCTCGGCTCGCCCGCCGGCGGCGGCAGGGAATCGAGGGCGCCGAGATCGACCTCGACCTCTGGCGTCTTGGCGGAACCGCTGTGAGAGGCGCCGCAGAGGAGCAGAGCGGCGCCGGCGACGGCCGCGCGCCACGGTCGCCGAGCGCGCCCGCCCGCGTCGACGCGCGGGCGCCGGCGCCGCATCCTCAGGACCGCCATGCCCGCCGCACTCCGTGCTTTTGCCATTCCGCCATCCGCCGCGCGCAACCGGCAAAATAGCGCATCCGGGCCGCGCCTCACAAATGGTTTGGCCGGAGAGGCGGCCTCATCCACCGGCCGGGTGCCGGGCCGCGTCGCGGATGAGCGCGGCGAGCGGCAGGTGAAGATGGTCGTTGGCGGCGAGGACGTCGCCGGTCGCCAGCATCTCATGCCCGCCCGAGAGGTCGCTCACATAGCCGCCCGCCTCGCGCACGAGCAGAATGCCGGCGGCGATGTCCCAGGCCGAGAGGCCGTATTCCCAGTAGCCGTCGTAGCGGCCGGCGGCGACATAGGCCAAATCGAGCGCCGCCGAGCCCGGCCGCCGGACGCCCGCCGTCGCGCCCATCACTGCGGCGAGAGTCGAGAGATAGACCTTGTGGTCGCCGCGCTCGCGAAACGGAATGCCGGTGCCGATAAGCGCGTCGGCGAGGCCGCGCCGCGCCGAGACGCGCAGGCGCCGCTCGTTCAAATAGGCGCCGGCGCCTCTCTCGGCCCAGTACATCTCGTCGCGCGTCGGCTCGTAGATGATGCCGGCGACGATCTCGCCGTCGCGCTCCAAGGCGATCGAGATGCACCAGTGCGGGATGCCGTGCAGGAAGTTCTTGGTGCCGTCGAGCGGGTCGACGATCCAGCGATGGCGCGCATCCGTGCCGGCGGTCTCGCCCGATTCCTCCATGAGAAAGCCGTAGCCGGGCCGCGCCCGGCCGAGCTCCTGGCGCAGGATGCGCTCGGCTTTGAGGTCGGCCGTCGAGACGAAATCGGCGGGGCCCTTGACCGAGACCTGGAGCTGCTCGACCTCGCCGAAATCGCGGATGAGACCCCGCGCCGCCTTCAAGGCGGCGCCGGCCATGACGTTGATGGTGGCGGAACGGACAGCCATCGCTCTTCCGTGAAACGCGGCGGAAAGGAGGTGAGCCGCGCTAGTCCTTGGCGCGCTCGACGTAGGTCCCGTCGCTGGTGTTGACGACGATGCGCGTTCCCGCCTCGACATGGGGCGGGATCATGACGCGGCGGCCATTCTCGAGCTTTCCCGGCTTGTAGGAGGAGGAGGCCGTCTGCCCCTTCACCACGGGGTCGGCCTCGACAAGGAGCATCGCCACGGTCTGCGGCAGCTCGACCGAGAGCGCGGCGCCCTCGTAGAGGCGCACCGTGCAGACCATGCCGTCGCGGAGGAAATCCGCCGGCTCACCGATCATCTCGCGATCGACGGCGATCTGCTCGAAGCTCTCATTGTCCATGAAGGTCGCCTGACTCCCCTCGAAATAGAGGAACTGCATCTCCTTCTCGTCGAGCTGGACGCGCTCGACGGTCTCCTGCGTGCGGAAGCGCTCGATGGTCTTGTTGCCGGCGCGCAGATCGCGCATCTCGACCTGGGCGAAGGCGCCGCCCTTGCCCGGCTGCACCAGCTCGCGCTTCATGACGAGCCAGAGCTTGCCCGCATGCTCCAGCACGTTGCCGGGCTTGATGTCGATGGCGTTGATCTTCATGCGTCGGTCTCGGCGAGAACGGGGAGTGTGGCGCGGCAGTTCCTACCAGCTTGACTGCGGCAAAGGAAGCGGAATGCGCGCTCGATTCGGGAAACGTCTGCCAGGGAAGGCTGCTCCCGGCGCAGCCCGGTACCGCGGGAATAACACCTGAAATATTCAAAATATAGGTTATAAACGACGCGTGTTTTCGACGCCTCAATGCGGAGCTGGCGAATGATGCGCGCGGTGATAGGACTTGCACTCCTGGCGGCGGCGGCGAGCAATTCGGCGCTGGCGCAGACGCTCGCCATCGCCCTCATCGAGGACCGCAGCCCGGCGCATGCCGATGTCGCGCGGCATAGCGAAGACGGCTTCCGCCTGGGGCTCGACTACGCGACGCATGGGAGCTTCCGCGTCCGCGGCCGCGAGATCGCGCTGAGAGTCCGCGATGACCGCGGCGATCCCATGACGGCGGCGCGGCTCCTCGGCGAAGAGGGGCGCGACCCGGCCGTCGCTCTCGCCGTCGGCGCCGGCTCCTCGGCCGAGACCCTCGCCATGCTCCCCGTCGCTGCGGAGCTCCGGCGAATCCTTCTCGTCGCCCATGCCAAGGCCGACGCCATCACCGCCAGCGCCGGCAACCGCTACGTCTTCCGCACCGCCGCCAGCGCGAGCCAAGAGACGATCGCGGCCGTGCTGGCGCTCGCCCGGCCGGAGCTCAACCTCGCCGTCGTCGCGCCCGATACGGGCGAGGGCCATGGCGCCGTCGCGGCGCTGAAGGCGGCGCTGGAGCGGAGGCCAGAGGGCGTCTTCTTCATCTCCTCCTATTTCCTGCCGCCCGACCGCTCAGAGATCGGGCGGCGGATTGCGGCGCAGTTCGATGCGCTCCACGACCTCCACGGCGCCAAGACCCTGCTGACGATCTGGCCCGGGCCGCACCCTCCCATCGCCGCGATCGCCGCCACCCAACCCGGCCGCTTCGGCATTCGCCTCGCCCTCTGCGGCGCGATCGACCCCAACGCGCCGCCGAAGGCCGGAGGCGAGCTCGAAGGGGTCACCTCCTATTTCTATTCGATGCCGTCCAATCCGGTGAACGCCTGGCTGGTGGCGCGCTGGGGCAGGCGCTTCCACGAGCGGCCCGACGAGACCGCCGCCGAGGCGATGACGGCGGCGATCGCGGCGGTGGAGGCGATGGCGCGGGCGCCTTCGACGCATGCCGAAGCGCTCGTCGCGGCCCTCGAAGGCATGCGATTCCTCGCTCCCAAGGGGCGCCTTACCATTCGCCGGCAGGATCACCAGGCCTTGCAGCCCATGTACCAGTTCCGCAGCGAGGGCGCGCAGGCTTCCGCCGCGCCGCGGCTGGTGCGCAGGATCGAGCCGGCGGAGATGCCGCTCCCCGTCGCGACACGCGATTGACGCCAGTGCCGGCGTCCCCCCCCGATGCTTCGGCGGCGCGCGAAGCATCGGGCGCCGGCGCCAGCGTAAGGTGCCTCGACGATTGCTGGAGGCACCGATGATCACCTGCTTCATCCGCTACGAGATCGATCCCTTCAAGACCGCCGCCTTCGAGGAGTATGCGCGCAATTGGGGGCAGGCGATCCCGCGCTGCGGCGCCGATCTCATCGGCTATTTCGCGCCGCATGAAGGCTCGGCGACGACGGCCTATGCCGTCTACAATATCGAGAGCCTCGCAGCCTACGAGGCCTATCGCGCGCGCCTCAGGGAGGATCCCGCCGGGCGCGCCAATTTCGACTTCGCGCGCAAGGAGCAGTTCATCCGCCGCGAGGACCGCATCTTTCTCCGCCTCGTCTCGGCGCCGCACGCGCCGCTGCGGCGCCCTTGAGAGCGGGCCGCTTCCGTCCGGCTCACGCCGCGGCGGCGGCCTCACGCCGGATCCAACCGCCGCCGAGGACGCGCTCGCCATCGTAGAAGACGCAGGCCTGGCCCGGCGCCACGGCGCCCGCCGGCTCGTCGAGAACGACTTCGCCGCCGGCGCCCGCGAGGAAGAGCCGGGCGGGCACGGGGGGCTGCGCCGAGCGCAGCTTCACGGCGACGCGCAGCCCGTCGGGCCCGGCGGCCCCGGCGCGGTCGCCGCCGAGCCAATTGACGGCGCCGAGCCGCACCCGGCGACCGCCGAGCGCGCTCTTCGGCCCGACGACGACGCGCGCCCGTTCGGGATCGAGACGAAGGACGTAGAGCGGATCGGCCGAGGCGATGCCGAGGCCGCGGCGCTGGCCGACGGTGAAGTTGATGATGCCGTCGTGGCGGCCGAGGACGCGGCCCTCGCGATCGACGATCTCGCCCGGCGAAAGGGCGCCGGGGCGCAGCTTCTCGACGAGGCGGGCATAGGAGCCGCTCGGCACGAAGCAGATATCCTGACTGTCGGGCTTGGCGGCAACCGGCAGGGCGAAGCGCTCGGCGAGGGCGCGCGTCTCCGCCTTGCTCATGCCGCCCAGGGGAAAGCGCAGGAAGGCGAGCTGATCCGGCGTCGTGCGGAAGAGGAAATAGCTCTGGTCGCGCTCGGCGTCGGCGGCGCGGTGCAGCTCCGGTCCCGCCCGCCCCATGACGCGCCGTGCGTAGTGGCCGGTGGCGAGCGCATCGGCGCCGAGGTCGCGCGCGGTCGCCAGGAGGTCGCCGAACTTGACCGTCTCGTTGCAGCGCACGCAAGGGATCGGTGTTTCGCCGCGCAGATAGGCATCGGCGAAATCGTCGATGACGGCGCGACGGAAGCGCTGCTCGTAATCGAGAACGTAATGCGGGATGCCGAGGCGCTCGGCGACGCGCGCGGCATCGCGAATGTCGGCGCCGGCGCAGCACGCGCCCTTGCGCCCGACCGACGCGCCGTGGTCATAGAGCTGCAGGGTGACGCCGACCACCTCGAAGCCTTGGCTGACGAGCAGCGCCGCGGTCACGGCGCTGTCGACGCCGCCCGACATCGCGACGACGATGCGGCAGGCGCGCGGCGGCTTCGTCATTTCGAGCGGAAAGGATGCGGCGGTCGCGTCCGGCATGGCGGGCGGCACTATAGGCAATTCGGCCCGCTCCGCAACGGGCCCTCCGGCCTCATTCGTCGAGCAGCGCCGCGATGCGCGCCGCCAGCTCGCGCGGCCGGTAGGGCTTGCTGATGAAGGCGCTGCTCAGGCGGTCCTGCAGCGGCGCCAGCACCGCCTGGCTCGCATAGCCCGATGCGAAGAGCAGCTTCAGATGCGGCTGGATATCGAGCGCGGCCTGCGCCAGATCGACGCCGTTGAGGTGGCCCGGCATAATGATGTCGGTGAACATGAGGTCGATGTCGCGGTCGCGCCGCAGGATGGCGAGGGCAGCATCGGCATTCTGCGCGCACAGCACGCGATAACCATAATCCTCCAGGATTTCCGCGACCATGTCGCGGATGTCGTCATCGTCTTCGACGACGAGAATCGTCGCCCGCTTCTCCATTTCGGTCGTCTTCCGGTGCGAGCCCGGCGCCGCCGATCGGGAGCCATTGGGGGGCGATTTGCACAAACGCGACAACATGATATCCGGCAGACGCGGCACTTGCTTGCCAACGCCTTGTCGGACAACGAGTTCCTGCAGGACTGCCGTGCGGGCGGCGCCTACCGGTTCATCATGTTCCGCGTCGCCGCCGGCAGCGCGACGGTGAGGCCGTCGAGCTCCTCGCTCATGATGATCTGGCAGCCGAGGCGCGAGGTTTGCGTCAGGCCGAAGGCGAGGTCGAGCATGTCCTCCTCGTCCTCGGTCGCGGTCTTGAGCAGCTCGAACCATTCCGGGTCGACAATGACATGGCAGGTCGAGCAGGCGAGCGAGCCTTCGCAGGCGCCCTCGATATCGACGCCGTGCCGATGGGCGATTTCGAGAACCGAGAGCCCGACCGGCGCCTCCACCTCGCGGCGGGTCCCGTCGCGCTCGACAAAAACCATCTTGGGCATAATGCGAATTCCGAATTCCTCTAAGCTCAGTCCTGTCTTGGCCGCAAGGCGATGGCATCGTCCTCGGCGGCGATCGCGGCGCCGAGCAGGGCCGCGTCGGCGGCCGGCGCCCCGGCGGCAAGAGCGGCGGCCTCCTCGCGCGCCAGCACGCGCGTCAAAACCAGCCCGCTGGCGGCCGCCGCAGCGGCGAGCGAGGCACGTGCCGTCGCATCGAGCGGCGCCGCGACCACGACCGCCGCATGCGTCACCGGCCGCGCCAGCGCCCGCTCGGCGATGCCGCGCAGCGCCAGCAGCGCGGCCGCTGTGGGCGCCGTGGCGAAGCCCGCCACGGCGTCGCGCAAACCCGCGGTTTCGGGTCCGGGCCCGCCATCGCGCGTGGGCAGCACCTCGGCATTGCCGCCGATCGCGATCGCAACGCTCGCATGGGGTCGGGCGAGGTCGATGCCGACCGCCGCGCCCGGACCCTCGGCATCGCCCGGGGCGCCGTCCGGCTCCTCGATCTGAAACAGCATCGCCTCAGACGTGGAAGGATTCGCCGCAGCCGCAACGGCCCTTTTCGTTGGGGTTGCGGAAGGTAAAGCCGGATTCGAGCTTGCCCTCAACGAAGTCCATCTCCGTCCCGATGATGAACATCGTCGCTTTGGGGTCGATGAGGATAGTGACGCCCTTATCCTCGACGACCTCGTCGAACTTGCCCTTCTCGTCGGCGTATTCGAGCGTATAGGTGAGGCCCGAGCAGCCGCGCGAGCGGACGCCGACGCGGATGCCGACCGAGGGCTTGCCGCGCTTGGCGAGCAGCGCCTTGATGCGCAGGGCCGCCGCATCGGTCACGCTCATGGCCTGCATGCGAGACATGGTCGAGACACTCCTCAAAGCGAAACGCTCATAACATGAAATCCCTAATTTCGCTATGTGGCCCCGGAGGCGGCGCTTGTCATCGCCCCTTGAGATCGCCGATGGCCGCGACTAACGCGTCGGCAGCGAAATCGACCTCGGCCTCCGTCGTGAAGCGGCCGAGGCCGATGCGCACCGAGGCCGCCGCCATCGCCGCATCGAGGCCGAGGGCGCGCAGCACATAGGAGGGCTCGATGCTGGCCGAGGAGCAGGCCGAGCCGGTCGAGGCGGCGACCGCCGGGCAGCGCGCGAGGAGCGCTTCGGCATCGATGCCGGGAAAGGCGAGGTTGAGGTTGCCCGGGAGGCGCCGCTCGGCATCGCCGTTGAGCTGCGTTTCGGGAAGGCGCCGGGTCACGGCATCCAGAAGCCGCCGGCGCAGGGCGAGGAGCCGCGCCGCCTCCGCCGCCATCTCGGCCGCAGCCAGAGCGCAGGCCTCGCCGAGGCCGACGCAGAGCGGAGTCGGCAGGGTGCCGGAGCGGAAGCCGCGCTCCTGCCCGCCGCCGTCGATGAGCGGCATGAGCCGGACGCGTGGGCGGCGGCGCACATAGAGAGCGCCGATGCCCTTCGGTCCATAGATCTTGTGGCCTGAGATCGACAGCAGGTCGATCCCCATGGCGGCGACGTCGAGCGGAATCTTGCCCGCTGCCTGCGCCGCATCGGTGTGGAAGAGGGCGCCGCGCTCGCGGCAGAGGGCGCCGATCGCGGCGAGGGGCTGGATGACGCCGATTTCGTTGTTGGCGGCCATCACCGAGACGAGGGCCGTGCGCGGCCCGATCGCGGCGGCGAGGCGCTCGAGATCGACGAGCCCGCTCCTCTCGACCGGAAGGCAATCGAGGGCGAACCCCTCCTCGGCGAGACGGGCGGCGGCTTCGAGCACGCATTTGTGCTCGGTGGCGAGGGTGACGATCCGGTCGCGCGGCGCCGCGTCGCGAGAATGGGCGCGCAGGAAGCGTGCCGCCCCCTTGATCGCGAGATTGTTCGATTCAGTGGCGCCCGAGGTGAAGACGATTTCGCGCGGCTCGGCGCCGATGAGGGCCGCGACTTGCGCGCGCGCGCGTTCGACGGCGGCTTCGGCCTCGTGCCCGAAGCGATGGCTCGCCGAATGCGGGTTGCCGAATTTCTCCGTGAAATAGGGCAGCATCGCGGCGAGGACGCGCGGATCCGTGGGCGTCGTCGCCTGATAGTCGAGATAGACCGGGCGGTCGTTGGCGCCGGGCTGCCGCGCGCTCATGCGGCGCTCGCCTGCGGCGCTCCCACCCCTCCCGCAAGCGGGGGAGGGTCGGGGAGGGGGGCGGGCGCCTCGCCGCGGCCCTTGCCGGCTCGCGCATAGAGGGCGCCCCAGGCGGCGGCGAGCTGGGCCACATCCTCGGGCGTCGAGCTCCAGCCGAAGCTGATGCGGATGGCGCTCGCCGCTTCCTCGGCCGAGGCGCCCATGGCGCGCAGCACGTGGCTTGGCCGCACCTTGCCGGAAGAGCAGGCGGCGCCGGCGCTCACCATGACGCCGGCGAGGTCGAGCGCCATGACCTGAGTCTCCGCCCGGACGCCCGGCATCGTGATCGAGAGCGTATTGGCGAGGCGCGGCGCCGCCGCGCCGAAGATGCGCGCCTCGGGCGCTATCGCGCGAAGCAGCCGCTCGGCCTCGTCGCGCAAGGCCGCGAGCCGCGCATTCTCCGCGGGCGCCGATGCGGCGATGGCGGCGGCCCTGCCGAAGCCGACGATGCCGGGCACGTTCTCGGTTCCGGCCCGCCTTCCCCCTTCCTGGCCGCCACCCCGCTGCGCGGGCCTCAGCTCGAGATGCGGCGCGACCGCGAGCGCGCCCACGCCCTGCGGGCCGCCTATCTTGTGCGCCGAGAGCGACAGAAGATCCGCGCCAAGCCTCCGCCAGTCGATCGGCAGCTTGCCCGCGGCCTGGACGGCATCGCAATGGAGCAGGGCGCCATGGGCGTGGGCAAGCGCCGCCAGCTCGGCGACGGGCTGGATGACGCCGGTCTCGTTATTCGCCAGCATGACCGAGACGAGGGCCGGCCGGCGATCGGCCGCGAGGAGGCGGGCCAAGGCGTCGCGATCGACGACGCCGTCGGCGGTGACCGGCAGAATTTCGGCCTCGGGCACGGCGCCAAGGACCGAATCATGCTCGATCGCAGAGACGATGAACCGCTCGCGGCCGCAGCCGCGCAGCGCCAGCTGGTTCGCCTCGCTGCCGCCGCTGACGAAGACGATGTCGTCGGGCTCGGCGCCGATCAGCGCCGCCACCTCGGCGCGCGCGCGCTCGACGGCGCGCCGGGCGGCGCGGCCGGCGGCGTGGACCGAGGAAGGATTGCCGCCCAGCGCCAGCGCGGCTGCGACTGCGGCCGCGACCTCCGGATGGACCGGCGTCGTCGCATTGTGGTCGAGATAGGCCAGGCGATCCGGCATCGGCTCTGCTCGGAAGGCGGCGCTATTGCGCGGCCAGCGCCGCGGCGCCGTCGCGGCGCCCGCCCTTGCTGGCGCCGAGCGGCCGGCGTTCGACGATATCGGCGAGCGAGACCGAGCTCAAATAGCGGTGGATCTGGTTGCCGAGCTCCTCCCAGAGTTCGTGCGTGAGGCACCGGCTCTTGTCGCCGCGGCAGCCGGCCGGCGTGCCCGGCCTGCAGCGCGTCGCCCGGATCGGCTCGTCGACGGCAAGAATGACGTCGGAGATGCGCATCTTGCCCGCCGAGAAGGCGAGCTTGTAGCCGCCGCCCGGCCCGCGCACGCTGGTGACGAGCCCGCCATGGCGCAGCTTGGCGAAGAGCTGCTCGAGGTAAGAGAGCGAGATCTCTTGGCGCTCGGCGATCTCGGCGAGCGGAACGGGTCGGCCGGCCGCATGCTTCGCCAAATCGACCATGGCCATCACGGCGTAGCGGCCCCTGGTGCTCAGCCGCATGGCGTGAGGCGAGGCACAGTCAGGTTTTTCGATGTCATTCAGCCCGCTATGCTATCATGATTGCCGCCTGGCCGCGCCGTACCGCGTCGGAAGGCGTGCACAACCTATCGTCGGACGATATGGGAATCCCCAGAAATTCGGTCAAGAATAGCCCGGCCGCAAATGATGCAAGGTGATCGTCAGTACCGCGCACGGCAAACGGATGTTCGAACGGCCGCAGCGGGGCCATGCGGACGGAGCAAGGATGCCTGAAGTCATCATCAACGGCCCCGAGGGGCGCATCGAGGGCCGCTACCACCACTGCAAAGCACCGAACGCGCCGATCGCGCTGCTGCTGCATCCGCACCCGCAGCATGGCGGCACGATGAACAACAAGGTGGTGTATTCCCTCTACCACGCCTTCGTGCGCTGCGGCTTCTCGGCGCTGCGCTTCAACTTCCGCGGCGTCGGCCGCAGCCAAGGCTCCTTCGACCGCGGCGAGGGCGAGCTGTCGGACGCGGCGGCGGCGCTCGACTGGCTGCAGGGCTACAACGCCAACGCCAGTGCCTGCTGGATCGGCGGCTTCTCCTTCGGCGCCTGGATCGGCATGCAGCTCCTGATGCGGCGGCCGGAGATCGACGGATTCATCTCGGTCGCGCCGCCGGCCAATCTCTACGATTTCAGCTTCCTCGCGCCGTGTCCGTCCTCCGGCCTCATCCTGCAGGGCGACCAGGACACGATCGTCAGCCTCGAAGCGGCGCAGAAGCTCGTCAACAAATTATCGCACCAGCGCGACATCAAGATCGACTACCGCATCATCTCGGGGGCCGACCACTTCTTCCACAATCACCTCGACGAGCTGACGGCGCATGCCGAGACCTACATCGCCGGCAATCTCGACCGCCGCGCCTCGGGGACGCGGTAGGACGCCAACGCCTCGTTCGGCGGCGATCAGACCGACCCTTTCCGCTCGATCACCAGAATCCGGGCTTGGCCGATCGGATGCGCGACGTGCTCGTCTCCGGCCGCGGCGATGAATATGTCGCTCGGGTTGAGTTGCACCCTCTCCTCGGTGCCGCCATGCCGGTATCGCATCTCGACCGCGCCATCGAGAACCACGAAGACCTCGGCTCCGTCATTGACATGCCAGCGGTAAGGTCGGTCGGTCCAATGGAGCCGAACCGTGGCGCCGTCGATCTCCGAGAGGGTCTTTGCGCCCCAGGGACGATCGGACACGAATTCTCTGACGTTCTTGACGACCTCAGCCATCGCGGCCCGCCGCGCGTGAGAGGCTTTGCCGCTGGGCAACGCGCGCGGCCAGCGCCTCGCGTTCGGCGCGCAGCCTGGCGCCGCGCTCGCGAGCGCGCGCGAGAGTGGCCGCGCGGCACCGTTCGGGCGTTCCGGAGTCGAAGGGCGGGGCCGGGGCATATTCGAGCTGGAGCTGGATCGCTTCCGCCTCGTCTTGTCCGGCGATCGCGGCCGCGAGGGTCAGCGCGAGGTCGATGCCGGCGGTGACCCCGCCGCCGCTGAAGGTGTTGCCGTCCTGAACGACGCGGGCCCGCTCCGGGATCGCCCCCAGCACGCCCAGAAGATCGTGCGAGGCCCAATGCGTGGTCGCGCGCTTGCCGCCCAGCAGCCCGGCCGCGGCGAGGACCAGGGCGCCGGTGCAGACGGAGGTCACGTACCGCGCCCCTGCGGCTTGCGCGCGCAGGAAGGCGAGCGTCTCCTCATCCTCGAGCAGCCGATTGATGCCGGCGCCGCCCGGCACGCAAATGACGTCGAGCTGCGGACACTCCGCCATGGTCAGCGTCGGTTGCAAGGCGAGCCGGGTCGAGGAGATTACGGGGCCAAGCGTCTTCCACACGAGGTGGACGGCGGCGCCCGGCAGCGCGGTGAAGACCTCGTACGGTCCCGTCAGGTCGAGCTGCTGCACCTCGGGGAACACCAAAAATCCGATTTCGAGGGACATCGTCTGCCTCCGCTGTGGACGGCAGGCACTCTAGCGCGGCAGAGTGTGGCGGCAATGACAATGAGCCCTCGTTTTCCGCCAAGCACCGCGCGAAGCGTCGACATCCTCGCTTTCCCGTCGGTGCAGTTGCTCGACGTCGCCGGCCCCTTGCAGGTCTTCGCGACGGCCAATCAGCTCGCCGAGCGCGCCGGCGCCTCCCTCCCCTATAAGGCGCGGATGATCGCCCGCGGCGACGGTCGGGTGGTCGCCTCGGCAGGGCTCGGGCTCGCGGGCGACCCGCTGCCGCCGGCGAGCGAGGCAGCCGATACGCTGATCGTCGCCGGCGGGCCGGGCGTCCATGAATTTGCCGCGGACGAAGCGGCCGTGGCGTGGCTCCTCGAGCGATCGCGCCATGTGCGCCGGCTCGCCTCCGTTTGCACGGGCGCTTTCTTGCTGGCCGCGGCAGGCTTGCTCGACGGAAGGCGCGTCGTCACGCACTGGGACTGGTGCGACCGGCTTGCGGAGCGGTTTCCGGCGCTCGCAGTCGAGCGCGATCCGATCTTTGTCGAGGATGCCGGCGTCTGGACCTCGGCGGGAGTGACGGCCGGAATCGACCTCGCCCTTGCCTTTCTCAACGCCGATCTCGGCCGCGATGCCGCCCTCGCCGTCGCGCGGGAGTTGGTCGTGTTCTTGAAGCGCCCGGGCGGGCAGGCGCAATATAGCGCGGCGCTCGCGCTTCAGAACGCGGCGGGTCCCTTCGATGCGCTGCACCAGTGGATCGCCGAGTACCCGGCGTCCGATCTCTCGACCGGAGCGATGGCGGCGCGAGTGGGGATGAGCGAGCGCAGCTTCCTTCGGCGCTATCGGGCGGCGACCGGCTCCACTCCGGGCCGCGCCGTCGAGCGCCTTCGCGTCGAGGCCGCTTGCCGCTTGCTGTCCGACACCGCCCAGCCGATCAAGCAGGTGGCGCGGCTTTGCGGCTTCGGCGCGGCGGAGACGATGCGCCGAAGCTTCCAGCGCGTGCTCGCGATCAGTCCGCAGGCCTATCGCGAGCGCTTTCCCGGCACGGCGGATGCGACGCCCGGTCCTCTGCTGCGCCTCGCAAGAACCGATCGCCGCGCCTCGGGGACGCCGTAGCTAAACCTTCATCACGCAGCTCACCCACGGCACCACGAGCCCCTCTCCGTCACGAAGTGGGGGAGAGGCGGGAGAGAGTGGCGGCGCCGCCTCAATCCGCGAAGGGGTCGCGGACGAGGATGGTGTCGGCGCGCTCGGGGCTGGTCGAGAGAAGGGCGACCGGCGCCTCGATCAGCTCCTCGAGGCGGCGGATGTATTTGACGGCGCTCGCCGGCAGGTCGGCCCAGCTGCGGGCGCCGCGCGTCGAATCGGCCCAGCCATCGAAGCTCTCGTAGACGGGTTCGAGCGCCGCCTGCGCCGCGGTGCCCGGCGGCAGATGGTGCAGGATGTCGCCGCCCAGCCGGTAGCCAGTGCAGACTTTGAGCTCGGAGAAGCCGTCGAGCACGTCGAGCTTCGTCAGCGCGATGCCGTTGATGCCGCCGACCTTGATCGCCTGCCGAACCATGACGGCATCGAACCAGCCGCAGCGCCGCTTTCGCCCGGTAACGGTGCCGAATTCGCGGCCGCGCTCGCCGAGGCGCTGGCCCGTCGCATCGGTGAGCTCGGTCGGGAAGGGGCCGCTGCCGACGCGCGTCGTATAGGCCTTGGTGATGCCGAGGACGTAGCCGACCGCGCCCGGCCCGACCCCCGCGCCCGCCGCCGCCTGCCCGCCCACAGTGTGGGACGAGGTGACGAAGGGATAGGTCCCGTGGTCGACATCGAGCATGGTGCCCTGCGCGCCCTCGAAGAGGATGCGCTTGCCGGCGCGGCGGAGCTCGTCGAGCATCTCCCAGATGCGCGTCGCGAAGGGCAGGATCCGGGGCGCGACATCGAGCAGCGCGGCGAGGAGCGGCGCCCGCTCGATCTCGTCGGCGCCGAGGCCGCGCAGCAGCGCGTTGTGGTGAAGGAGGAGATCGTCGAGCTTTCCCGCGAGGCTGTCCGGCTCGGCGAGGTCGCAGACGCGAATGGCGCGCCGGCCGACCTTGTCCTCGTAGGCGGGGCCGATGCCGCGCCCGGTCGTGCCGATCTTGCGCGTGCCGCGCGCCGCCTCGCGCGCGCGGTCGATCTCGCCATGCGAGGGCAGGATGAGGGCGGCGTTGTCGGCGAGCTTCAGATTCGCGGGCGTGACGCTGACGCCCTTGGCGGCGATGGCATCGATCTCCTTCAGCAGCGCCCACGGGTCGACGACGACGCCGTTGCCGATGATCGACAGCTTCTCCGGCCGGACGACGCCCGAGGGGAGGAGCGAGAGGCGGTATTCGACATTGCCGATGACGAGGGTATGACCGGCATTGTGGCCGCCCTGGAAGCGCACGACGACATCGGCGCGCTCGGAGAGCCAGTCGACGATCTTGCCCTTGCCCTCATCGCCCCATTGGGCGCCGATCACCGCGACATTCGCCATGCTTCAACCCTCTGCGCCCGCAGCCAGGGCGATGATGCTGCCGCCGATGAGGGCGTGGCTGCAATCGAGGCGTTTGGCTTCCGCCGCGATGTCGGCGACCGTCTCGAGCCCCGCCACCGTGACCCAGCCTTCGCTGCGCAGGCGCTGGCCCTCGGCGGCGGACGCATCGGGCGGGACGAAGATGCGGCGGGCTTGTTCCGGGTCCGGAATGACCGCGAGCACGGTATCCGTATAGAGCGTGAACCCCGTTGCGGGCTCGGAATGGCCGTTGCCGGCGATGTAGCGGCCGCCCCGACCCAGCTCGGCCCGCGCGCCCTTGGCGAAGAAGCTGAAGCTGATCCCGCTGTGGTACTCGAAGCCGCGGTTCTCGACAGGGTCGATGGTGATGCTGAGCTCGGGCGCCCGCGCCGCGAGAAGCCGCACGACCGCGGCGAGGCGCGCGCGCTCGGCCGCCGCGGCTTCCGGCATGTCGAGCGCGGCCAGCGCCGCCAGCGCCCGCGGCGCCGCGCCCGCCGCGGCGAGCAGCCGGCCAAGGAGCGGCGCCGCCGGTCCCGCGACTTCGGCAAGGCGCGCCGCGTCCTTGTGGTCGAGCGCGGCGCGCACCGCCTCCGCTTCGGCCGCCGTCAAGGCGTGCGCGGCGCAGATCGCCGGAACCAGCGGCGGCAGTGTGAGATCGACCGAGAGGCCGACGACGCCCAGCGCCAGCAGCGCCTCGGCGGCGAGCGCGATCGCCTCGACATCGGCGGCGACGCCGTCGGCCCCGATGAGCTCGGCGCCGACTTGGCCGACCTGCCGCTCGGGGCGCAGTTGGCTGCCTTTGACGCGCAGCACCTGCCCCGCATAGGAGAGGCGCAAGGGGCGCGGCGCCTTGCGCAGCCGCGTCGCGGCGATGCGCGCCACCTGCGGCGTCATGTCCGCGCGCAGCCCGATCATGCGCTGCGAGACCGGATCCATCAGGCGGAAGGTTTCTTTCGCCATGGCGGCACCGGCGCCGGAGAAGAGGCTCTCCTCGAACTCGACGAGCGGCGGCTTCACGCGCTGATAGCCGTGGCTCTCCAGCACCGCCATCATGGCGGCGACGGCGCGCGCCTCCGCCGCCGCGTCGGGCGGCAGCAGGTCGCGCAGGCCCAAGGGCAGCAGCGCCGGGTGGAGCGGCTCGATCATGCCGCCGAGATAGCGGTTTTGCTGCGGCGCGGCAAACGGAAAAGGCCCCGTCCTGCGGGCGCCTCATCATAGAGACGCGAAGGTCGCGGAGAGGGAAAAGGGGGGTGCGGGCGAATGTCGCGCCACCGGACACACCCTTGGCTCCGAGCTCTCCGTATCTCTGTGGTGAAGCTGCGCCTTCACCGGAGCGCTCGTGAGCAGAAGATAAGAATGCGTCGCAATTGCATTGACAGCGGCCGCGCCTCTCGCATAGGTAAATGCAAATAGCTCGCATTTGCACCTATCGGGAGAGACGAATGGATGCTCGGTCGCGGCGGCGGTGCTGCCGAGCCATGGCGGCGGGACTGCTTGCGCTGCAGATGACCGACCCGGTGACGGCGGCGACGCTGGAAGCCGGGTTGCAGCGCTACGTGCCTTATGCGGTTCAGCAGATCGACGCTGCTCTCGCCGGGGCCGAGCGCATGCGGGAGCGGATCGCCCTGCGCGATGTCGACGGCGCGCGCCGGGCGTGGATCCAGTCCCATGCCGGCTGGGAGCGGGCCGAGCCCTTCACCGCCACGCTCTACCCCGATCTCGACGACGCGATCGACGCCTGGCCCGACGCGAAGGCGGGGTATCACGCCGTCGAGGCTAAGCTTTTCGCCGGCACGGCCGAAGAGGCCGAGCCGATCGCGGCGGCGCTCGCCGGGAAGCTGCGGGAGTTTGCGCAGCAAATCCGGGCGAGAGGCGTGACGGCGCAGGGGCTCCTCGACGGCTCGGCGCGGCTCGCTTTCGAGATCGGCGAGAACAAGGCGGCGGGCGGCGAATCGGCGGCGAGCGGCACCTCGCTCGACGACATGCGCAACAACCTCGCCGGGATCGCGGCGGTCTGGACCATGGTCTTCGCCCCGGCGCTGCGCGCGAGCGATCCCGCCGAGGCGGAGAGCATGGATGCGGCGTTCGCCGAACTCGAGGCGCTGTTGCGGGCGGGCGATCTCAAGACGCTGGATCAGAGCCGGCTCGCCGCCGCGAGCGAGCGCCTGGCCCTCGCTTTCGAGGCGGCGGCGCCGAAGCTCGGCCTCGCCGCGCCGAGCCTTGGCGATTGACCCATGGCAAACACGATGCGCCTGCGGGCGGCGGCTCTTCTCTCGTGCCTCGCCCTTCTCGGAGCGCCCGTCGCCGCCGGAGGCGAGGGATTGCTGCCAGCCGGAACCGATCTCGGCGAGCAGAGCCTCGATGAGCCGCGCGAGATTTTCAAGACGGATGTCGCCGGCGGCGAGCGCTCCTACCTCGTGCGGCTCGGCGATATGGCCTTCAGCGCTCCCGGCATCCTCGGTCCGGCCGCGCGACAGGCGCGCATGAGCTGCGCAACCTGCCACCGCAACGCCACGAACAACCCCTCCCTCTTCATTCCCGGGCTGTCGACGAAAGGGGGCACCTTCGACACGACGAGCGCGCTTTTCAATCCGGCGGCCGACGACCATCGGCTCGACGCGCTGCGGATCCCGAGCCTGCGCGGCACTCGCTTCCTCGCGCCCTACGGCCATGATGGGCGCTTCGCCTCGCTGCGCGACTTCATCCGGAACGTGATCGTCGGCGAGTTCGCGGGGCCGGAGCCGCCTCCCGTCATCCTCGACGCGCTCGTCGCATATCTGCAGGAGATCGAGTTCCTGCCCAATCCGCGCCTTGCGGCGGGCGGCCGCCTCGCGGCAGGGGCAAGCCCGCTCGAGCGGCGCGGCGAGGCGCTCTTCTTCAGGCCCTTTCCGCACGACCCTTCGCTGAGCTGCGCCGCCTGCCACACCCCTTCGGCCGCCTTCACCGATCGCCGCCTCCACGATGTCGGCTCGGGCGGGTTCGAGAAAACGCCGACCCTCCTCGGCGCCAATTTCAACGCGCCCTATTTCCATGACGGCCGCTACGACGACTATGCGGCCGTCGTCGGCCACTTCGACCGTGTTTTCGCTCTCGGCCTCGGACCGGACGAGACGAAGGCGCTCGTTGCCTATCTGCGTGCCGTCGGCGATGGCGAGCAGCCTTTCGAGCCCGCCGGCGTCGATGATGCGCTCGTCGAGGTCGAATACTTCGTCAGCGTTCTCGATACCGCTCTGCCGGCGCATGATCGGCCTGTCATCGCCCTCACCGTCGATACCGTCATCGGCGAGCTCCGCGAGCTGATGGAGCGCTTCCCCGAGCGCCGAAACAGCGTCGTCCGCGACGGCAGGGCGGAGCGCGGCAAAGCACGCGCCGCGCTGCGCGAGCTCGTCCTCGATCTGCGTCGGGTCGGCCTCGCCGGCGAGGCTGGCGAATTCGACGCCGCAAGCGCCGCTCTCGCGCGCTACCGCGCCGAGCTCGAAGCCGCGGCGCCGGCGTTGGAAGACGCCGAGCCCTACTCGCTCTTCGATCCCGAGCGCCGGCGGGCCTATCTTGCCGAGCTGCAGTGCCTTCAATCCGGCGCGGCGAATTAGTACGTCGAGT
>JAJPHB010000083.1 GCA_021325525.1 Alphaproteobacteria bacterium | reverse complement strand
GTCGCGACCCCCAGCGGAGAGGTGCCGGAGTGGTCGATCGGGGCGGTCTCGAAAACCGTTGTACCGGGTGACCGGTACCGAGGGTTCGAATCCCTCCCTCTCCGCCAGAACGCCATTCGCCGACGTTCACCTTTACCCGAAAATAGCCTCATAACAGCCCGTATTTACGGGCTTTTTCGTTATCGAGCCATTCGCCGCTTGCCGCAAGCGTTCGCCCTCGATTTTGTGGGTAGCTGTGGTAATTTTGTGGGTAGCAAAGTGAGGCGGAAGGTTTATAAGCAGCCGACAGGGAGGCGGCGAATGGCACGGCTCGGCAAGCTGACGGCGCACGCGGTCGACACCGTCAAGGCACCCGGCATGTATGCCGATGGCGGGGGTCTCTACCTTCAGGTCGCGGTGGCCAAGGAGGGGGCTGAACCGGCGAAGAGCTGGGTCTACCGCTACATGCTGAACGGCCGCGCGCGCGAGATGGGACTGGGCTCGCTGGCGACCTTCACCCTGAAGCGAGCGCGCGACCGGGCCAGGCGCGCCCGGGAAATGTGCGCCGACGGCATCGATCCGATCGAGGCCCGGCGCGCCCAGCGTGCCAAGGCGGCCCTCGAGGCCGCTCAGGCCATCCCCTTCGCCGACTGCGCTCGACGCTATGTCGAGGCACACAAGGCTGGGTGGCGCAATGCCAAGCACGCGGCGCAATGGGAAAGCACGCTCAAGACCTACGCCGAGCCGATCCTCGGCAGGGTCGCCGTGCAATCGATCGACACCGCCGTTGTCATGAAGGTCTTGGAACAGAAGGTCGGCGACGGTGAAGGTCGGGCTGGCCAGCCCCTATGGTCGGCGCGGCCGGAGACCGCGAGCCGGTTGCGCGGGCGCCTGGAGGTCATCCTGGATTGGGCGAAGGTCCGCGGGTATCGCGTTGGCGAGAACCCGGCGCGCTGGCGCGGCCACCTGGACAAGCTGCTGCCGGCGCCGGGCAAGGTGCGCCGGGTCAAGCACCATGCGGCGCTGCCCTTTGTTCAGGTTGCCGATTTCCTCACGGCGCTTCGGGCCCAAGAAGGGCTCGCCGCCCGCGCCTTCGAGTTCGCCATCCTGACGGCGGCACGCACCGGCGAGGTGCTGGGCGCGCAGTGGCGGGAAATCGATCTTGCCGAGAAGGTATGGACGGTGCCGGCCGGGCGCATGAAAGCCGGACGGGAGCACCGGGTTCCGTTGAGCGATCCGGCGCTGGCGATCCTGGCGAAGATAAAGGAGCGTGCTCAGGGTAATGGCCCACAACCCGATGCCTTCGTCTTTGCCAGCAAACCAGGTCAGCCGCTGAGCAACATGGCGTTCCTGATGCTGCTGCGACGCATGGGCCGGGACGATCTTACAGCGCACGGCTTCCGTTCGACCTTCCGCGATTGGGCCGCCGAGCGCACCGATTACCCGCGCGAGGTGGCGGAGATGGCGCTGGCGCACGCCGTCAGCGACAAGGTCGAGGCCGCCTACCGTCGGGGCGACCTGTTCCACCGCCGGCGCCAGATCATGACCGACTGGGCGGCGTTTTGCGGCGCCGCGAAGGCGGCGACCAAACGCGGACACGCGGCATCCGCGAGGCCGCAGCCCGCGGCATGACCGACGACGCGCCGTACGTCACCCTTTGGCAATTCGCCGAGCGGCTGGCCCCCTGCCGCGCGGCGGCCTGCCGCCGCTGGATCGGCATAGAGCCCCACACGCTGAGCGCGGCGGCCCGTCGCGGCGCCGGAGCCGAGGCGCGGTATCACGCGGCCAGCGTTCCGGAGTGGGAGATCGGGTCGCCTATCGAGCGCGCCCTCGCCCGTCGCGTGCTGCGCCTTCGATTTCGGGCGGACCTGCTGCTGACCGTGCACCTCCCGCGGCTCGTGCATGACGCCTTGATGCGCGGCGGCTATGAGGTCACCGGACGACGCCCGGACCATACCGTCGTGGCGCTTGCTCCGCGCGACCTTGCTGGGCTCCAGCCCGACCTGCGCAAGAACCGACTCACCGGCGGCATGACGGAGTACGTCGAAGTGGCCGTGCGGGAACGCCCCACCCGTCGTGCTGCCTCGAGTGCTCGCCTGAGCGAGCGCGAGGTTCAGCGCGCGGTGGAACGACGCATCGCCGAGGAGAGAGCCGCGGGCCGCTCGATCTCGGAGACCCGGCTGTGGGACTGGGCGAAGGTCGCCATTCCACGCGCTACCCGCGAACAGGTGCGGGAAGCCAAGAACGCCCTCGACAGCAAGGGAAGAGGCCGGCCGCGAAATTCGCCGCCGAAAATCACGGGAAAATGAGGCGGCGAATTTGCGAATTTTGACCTGAGCCGCAGCACCCGGTCATCGTCCGTGTACGCGATCACCCGTCGCCGACGCGGCGACCAACGGAGGCACCGGGACAGATGACGACCCTTCCCTTTCGCGAGCGCATCTCCTGCACTATTACCGAGGCCTGCGCCGCCACCGGCATCGGCCGCACCAAGCTCTACGAGGCCATTGCAGATGGCCGCCTCGCCTCCACCAAGGTCGACAATCGCCGGCTCGTGCTCGTCCCATCGTTGCTTCGGCTGATCGAGCCGCCGATTGCAGAAATCGGCAGCTCGCAGCCCGGCTGATCGGTTGCCGCCTCTGAACACAGTTCGGCGATCGCCATGACTCGCCTGATCGAGGTTGCCGCGATTGCGGGCCTGCTCGCCGCTCGCATCGAGACGCTCTGCATTGAGCTTCTCCCGAATGGGCGTCGGGAAGGTCGGGAATGGCGCGTCGGCTCGATCGCCGGCGAGCCCGGCCGGTCGATGGCGGTGCATCTCGCCGGCGAACGCGCGGGCGCGTGGTGCGATTTCGGCGCCGCAGACAAGCGGGGTGATGCGCTCGATCTCGTCGCCCAGGTCCTGTTCGGTGGCGACAAGAAGCGGGCGATCCTGTGGTCGCGGGCCTGGCTGGGTCTCGACCACGCCGGTCCCCCGTCGTGCGAGTTGCGCTCGCGCAGGGATGCCGGATCGAGCCAAGCGACGCGTACCGAGAATGCGACACGCGGCGCCGCCATGCGGCTCTTCCTTGGTGCACGGCTATCGCTCGCCGGCACGCCAGCCGAAGCGTATCTCGCCGCGCGAGGCATCATGCTCGCCAAAGTGGGCCGGCAACCACGGTCGCTTCGGTATGAACCACGCTGCTGGAATACCGAAATCCAATCCCATTGTCCGGCCCTGATCGCAGCCATAAGCGACCGCAACGGCACGGTTGTCGCGGTCCACCGCACGTGGCTGCAGACTCATAGCGATGGCCGGGTCACCAAAGCGCCGCTGCGAGATCCGAAGAAGACGCTCGGCAGTTACCGCGGCGGCGCGGTTCGACTGTGGCGCGGCGCGACGCGCGTCCCGTTGAGCGATGCGGCACCCGGCGAATGGGTGATGGTCGCTGAAGGCATCGAAGATGCGCTCAGCGCCGCGATGGGGCGGGCTGATCTCCGCGCGCTCGCCGCCGTTTCGCTCGCCAACATGGCAAGCCTGTGGCTACCGGATACGATCGAGGGGGTCATCATTCTGGCGCAGAACGACCCGCCCGGTAGCCCGGCGGCGGCGGCGCTGGATCGGGCCGTCAGACATTTCCAGGACATGGGCAAGCGCGTGAAGATTGCGCGGCCGCCGCCGGGGCTGAAGGACGTCAACGACGTCCTGCGCGGTGAAGGGGCGGCGTAGTGGCGGACGACTCGGATGCGGCCTCGTCCGTTCGCCGCCTCATCGACACCGCTGACGACGCGCCCCGACCCGATCACCCGCGGGACAATGGTGGTGACAAACGCGCGAACGCGGATATAGGCCTGCCGAAAGCCTGTCCGGTGGTGCCCCTCGGCGTCTTGGGAGATGTCAGCTATTACCTCGACGACCTGAAGCAGCTGCGCGCGGTGCCGGCGCGCGAGCATTCGCGGCTCGGCATCATGGCGCTATTCGGGCGCAAGACGGATCTGCTCTACGAGCTCTGGCCACGCACCGACGCCAACGGCGTGACGACGGGATGGCGACCGGAGAAAGCGGCGGAAGCGATCAGCGCCGCCGCGGCGCGATGCGGCGTGTGGAATCCGTCGGAGCGGATCCGCGGCCGCGGCGCCTGGCTGGGCGATGGCGGTCAGCTGGTCCTTCATTGCGGCGACGGCGTGCTCGACGGGCCGCGCTGGCGCGAACCTGGCGTGATCGGGCATCACGTCTATCCCGCGGCACCGGCCGTCCTGCGGCCCTGGCCCAGCCCCGTTGCCGGCGGAAGCGGCAGCGTGACCGCCTTTGTCCTGCGGCTTCTCGGGACCTGGAAATGGCGGCGCAAGGATCTCGACGCGCGGTTGCTGCTCGGCTGGCTAGGCGCGGCCATGATCGCCGGCGCCATCGACTGGCGGCCGGTCGTCTGGATCACGGGCGACCCGGGCAGCGGCAAGTCGACCCTGCACAAGCTGCTCGTCTGGCTTCTGGACGGAGCACTGACCGGTCTCCGACGCCTCGGCCGCCGGCGTCTGGCAGAAGCTGGGCCACGCCTCGCTGCCGGTGGCGCTCGACGAGCTAGAGTCCGAAGAGGACAACCGGAAGTCCTTCGCCATCATCAAGCTGATCCGCCAGGCAGCCTCGGGCGGCCTGGTCCTGCGCGGCGGTGCCGACCATTCCGGCGCCGAGTTCACTGCGCGCTCGAGCTTTCTCTGCTCGTCGGTCCTGGTGCCGCCGCTGCAAGGCGCCGATCGGAGCCGCATCGCCATCCTCGAGCTGAAGGAGTTCGGCCAGGAGAAGCCGCCGGAGCTGTTGCAGGGGAAGATGCGCGATTGCGGGCGGCAACTGCTGCGGCGCCTGGTCGATGGCTGGCCGCGCTGGGCGGACACGCTCGGGCTGTATCGTGGCGCTCTTGCCGAGGTCGGCCACGGCGCGCGAGGGGCCGACGTCTTCGGTACCATGCTGGCGGCCGCCGACCTTCTCGTCGACGACGAGCTGCCGCACAGCGATGTGGTCGCCGAGCTGGCCGAGCAGCTCGCGCGCAAGACGCTGGCTGAGACAGAAGACGATGCCCACGACCAGGAGCGCTGCTTGCAGCACCTGCTGACCTCGCCGCTACCGCCCGATGGACCCAACAAGCGCAGCACGGGCGAATGGATCCGCCGTGCCTGCACGGCATCGCATTGGGAGGTCGGGGTCGAGGAAGCAGTCGAGGTGCTGGGCACCTATGGGCTGAAGGTTGTTCGCGACCGCGAGGGCAAGGCGGTCTCGCTGGCGGTCGCGAATTATCACGTCGGCCTGGCGCGCCTCTTCAACGGCACGCACTGGGCCGGTAAGTCCGGCGCATCGAGCGTCTGGAAACAGGCGCTGCGCCGGCTACCCGGCGCGGAGAGCGCGCCGACGACGGTCCGCTTCGCGAGCGCCACCAGCAAGGCGACGCTGCTCCCGATCGAGCTCGTCCTGCCGCCGCGCGCCGACGACGACTACCCTCGTCCGGCCGCGCCCCCGATCCCGACCCTCGGATAACCCGCGTCTCCGCGAGCAGCTCTTGCCGGTAGCCATTTGTCGTCCCTTGCCCCCGACCCGAAGGCTTCAGACAGGGTTCCGCGCAACTCCGCGTGACGATCTCCGCGCGCTCGTCACGTCGCATGGCGAGGTGTGATCTGGCTTGTGACGATGTGTCGATGTGACGGGCGTGAAGATACGCGTACGCGCGCACACGCGCGAAAGGAGCAGAGCGCGTCACGTCGTCACAAGATCACATGCATCCCTCACGATTCGAGATAGGTGAAGCGTGATCGAGTTTTCCCGCAGGTGGGCGGCTGTGACGTCGCGTGACGACCGCCCGAAGCGGGTCACAGCAATAAAATACTGGGGCGATATTCGGCGGCGGGGCGGAGCACGCTCGAGGCCGCGCCCCTGTCGGCGTGATCGCCTCGCGGGCGTCGGGCGCTCGATGCTTGACCGAGCGGCCGCGCGCCTCGCTCGCTCGGGGCGTTGTGTCAGGCTCCTCCGGCGCCGCGGCGCCGTCGCGTGTACGCCAAAAGACAGCGGCCAAAGCTCACCGCTTGCTTCGGGGTCGGGGTGGGGCAGAGCGCACGACCCGGGACCCATACCGAAATCCCTCGGCGCGACTGCATCATCAGACGCGCAGAACTCCAGGCGTCGCGACATCGGCGAGCGCCCATACCGAAATGAATTGTTTTCAGCATAGGGAGGCTGAGATACAAAGGGCCGCTTGAGGGGAGGCCTCGATGAGCAAGCGCGTTGCCCTGTACCTGCGTGTGTCGACGAGCGGGCAGACGATCGAGAATCAGCGGCGCGAGCTCGAGGCCGTTGCAGCACGGCATCGATGGGAGGTGGTCGCGACGTTCACCGACCGCGGGATCAGCGGCTCGAAGGGGAAGCAGGAGCGGCCCGGCTTCGCTCAGCTGTGTCAGGCGATCGCGCGTCGGGAAGTCGACCTGGTCGCCGCCTGGTCCGTCGATCGCCTCGGCCGCTCGCTGCAGGATCTCGTCGGCTTCCTCGGCGAGCTGCACGCCAAGCGCGTCGATCTGTACCTGCATCAGCAGGGGCTCGATACCAGCACGCCGGCGGGGAAAGCGATGTTCCAGATGATGGGCGTTTTCGCCGAGTTCGAGCGCGCCATCATCGTCGAGCGCGTCAAAGCGGGCCTGGCGCGGGCGAGGAGCCAGGGCAAGCGCCTCGGGCGGCCACGCATCCCCGCCGCCAAAGAGAGCGCGATCGCCGGCGCTCTGCGGCGGAAGATGGGCGTGCTGAAGGCGGCGCGCACCTTCGGCGTCGGGGTCAGCGCGGTGCAACGGATCAAGGCTTCGCTCACTGTCACGGCGCACTGACGCGAGCCTTGGTGAAGCCACAGACTTCGACGTTTTTCGCCGGAAGGGGGGTACCCCCGGTTTTGGATGTCGCGGTCGCCGCGCTCCTCTGGGACCGTGATTTTTCCTCGTTTCGGGAGTTTCCATTGATCGTGTTTTGAGGGTGTAGTGAATACGCTGGAGCGAGCCTGGCGACAGGGGGTAGGGGAGTTTCGCGGTGCGCATCTATAGCGGCATAGGATCTCGAGCGACGCCGGCGCCGGTGCTCGCCCTCATGGAAGAGCTAGGATACTTGCTCGCGACGGAAGGCTGGGTGTTGCGGTCAGGTGGAGCAACGGGCGCGGACACCGCGTTCGAGCGTGGCGCCGATCGCGCCGGCGGCGGCAAGGAAATCTATTTGCCCTGGCCGGACTTCAACGCCGCCGGAGGCAAGGCGGATCGCTCGGCGGCTCCATCCGGCGTGGAAGCGCTGTCGGCCGGCGGCACGACGGCTGCATGCGCGCAACATGTTACAGGTGCTGGGACAAGATCTCGCGACGCCCTCCCATCTCGTCATTGCCTGGACGCCAAGCGGCGCGCTCAGCGGCGGCACGACGACCGCGTTGCGGTTGGCGCTTGAATGGGCCATCCCGATCATCAATCTCGGTGGGCCGGAGAACGCGAACGCGCATTCGGCGCTGGTCCTACAGCGCGTCGCCGAGCTTGTGCCGTCATGGACAACGTCGCCGACGCCGAGCCAAGGCTTCTTCCTGACGGAGGGCCTCCTGGCCTCTTACGAGTTTGCGTGACCCTCTGTGTGTTAGCAAATCTCGGTACTTGTTAATAAGTACCTTGATATAATAACATTCTCCTATGGAGCCCGCCCGCTCACCCACAGACCGCGCTCTGGCTGTCGCGCGAACGCGAGGCGTGGCGCGCGCACGGGATTTCACGGCCGCGGGGATCGCCCCGATTTACCTGAAGCGCCTGACCCAAGAGGGTCGCCTGGTTCGCCTCGGCCGTGGACTTTATCAGCTCGCCGATGCCGAGCTCGCCGCGACGCATAGCCTGGCGGAGACAGCCCGTGTCGTTCCTCACGGCGTGATTTGTCTCCTTTCGGCACTCCAGTTCCATGAGCTGACGACGCAGACCCCGCACGAGGTTTGGGTGATGATCGGGCTCCGCAAATGGGCGCCGACCAAACCACCGGTCAGGCTCCGCATCGTTCGCGCGACGGGCGAATCGCTGACCGCCGGCGTGGAGCACCATACGATCGAAGGCGTTGCGGTGCCGGTGTACGAGCCCGCCAAAACCGTCGCCGACTGCTTTAAGTATCGGAGCAAGGTCGGCCTGGACGTCGCGATCGAAGCGCTGCGCGACTGTCGCCGCCGCAGGCTCTGCACCGTCGATCGGCTTTGGCATTTTGCCCGCATCTGTCGCGTCCAGAACGTCATGCGTCCCTATATGGAAGCGCTCCTGTGACGCGGCGGCGCAACGTCGCCGCTTCAGTACGAGCACGGCTGACGGAGCGAGCACGAGCGAACGGAGAAAACGTCCAGCTCGTCCTGACTCGATACGCGATCGAGCGCCTGCTCTACCGGCTGTCACGTTCTGAGTACCGCGACCGCTTCGTCTTGAAGGGAGCGATGCTGCTTGGCGTCTGGGCCGAGGCGCCCTATCGCGCCACCGGCGATCTCGATCTCCTGGGCTTTGGGCCGAGCGAGGCCGCTGCGATCACCGATGTTTTCCGATCGATCTGTCTAACCCGCGTCGATGATGATGACGGAGTTCGTTTCCTGGACGAGACGCTGAGCGCCGAGCAGGCACGCCAGGAAGATGAATATCAAGGCGTGCGCGTGAGACTCGATGCGGTCATCGCGGGCGCCCGTCTGCCCGTTCAGGTCGACATCGGTTTCGGCGACGTGATCACGCCGGCCGCGCACGAGATCGAGTTTCCAACCCTGCTCGAGTTTCCGGCGCCGCAGCTGCGCGCCTATCCGCCGGAAACCGTGGTGGCGGAGAAATTCCAAGCCTTGGTCGCGCTTGGCATGCTGAACAGCCGCATGAAGGATTTCTACGATTTGTGGGCGATCGCGACCACGTTCCACTTCGATGGCGCCACCCTTGCAAAGGCGATCCACGCCACGTTCGAGCGTCGCGCTACGGAGGTCCCAAACGAAGTTCCTGTCGCTCTGACACCCGAATTCGCCGACGCCCCTTTGAAGCAGCGCCAATGGCAAGGGTTTCTGCAGCGTACCGCGATCGCGATGGCACCTGAGCCTTTAGCGGCGGTTCTGAAGAAGATCGAGACCTTCGTCATGCCGCCCGCTCAGTCCCTCCAGAGTGGCTCCCGATTCGGTCTTAGCTGGCCACCCGGCGGGCCGTGGACGTGAGGCCAGAAGACGGAGCGTCAGCGAGCGCAACCGTTCGCCTTCACCATGCGTAAGTCATGTGCTGAAATATCAGCCCAGATCAGACCAGCCACGTGCCCGGGTCTCAGACCTCGGAGGATGTACAAGCACTTCCGGCCTCAATGTGTGACGTTAATCACGATGGGGCCTCAGTTCGGTCCTACGCACTCGAGCTAACCAAATGATTTCCTTCTGTTGACAACCTGCGCGCGATAAACTGCACGCTTAGCATCCGCCAGCCAAGCGGAGGCGACCAGGGCGAGGATTAGGGAAGAGGCCGGGGGGCGTCGTGAACGTATTTGAGTTGGATCGGGCGCTGGTCAGCGACTACGAGCGCTTTGCGCGCTCGTTTACCCAAATCCGAGCCGCCGATATTCGCGAACAGGTGGACGCGATTTATGCCAGCCGGCAGTTCTGGCCGGCGGCCCTCATCAGCATCAACCCGCATTTCGAGCGCGGCAGCTCGATCGACGCCCTCGTGGCCGACGGCTCGCTGCACCCGGATACGGGCCGCGTCTTCCGTGTCGGGGGCAAGCCCATCACGCTCTATCGCCACCAAGCCCAGGCCGTCGCAAAGGCGGTGGCACATCAGAGCTTTGTGGTGACCACCGGCACCGGATCCGGGAAGTCGCTGTGCTTCTTCATACCGATCATCGATTCGGCAATCCGGGCGCGGGCCGCAGGCGAGCCGCAGCGGACACGGGCGATCGTGGTCTACCCCATGAATGCGCTTGCCAACAGCCAGCTCCAGGAGCTTGAGAAGTTCCTCGAGCAATCAGGATTGCCCGAGGGGTTGCGACCGACCTTCGCGCGATACACCGGTCAGGAAACGCCCGAGGAGCGCGAGCTCGTACGGCAGGCAAAGCCCGACATCCTGCTGACCAACTTCATGATGCTCGAGCTGCTGATGACGCGGCAGAGCCCGCTCGACCGCGCTGTCATCAGCAACGCGCAAGGGCTCGATTTCCTGGTCCTCGACGAGCTGCACACGTACCGCGGACGTCAGGGAGCCGACGTCGCCATGCTTGTGCGACGCGTTCGAGATCGTCTCTGCGGGGGCAAATCGCCGGTGTGCGTCGGGACCTCCGCGACGATGGCGAGCGAGGGCGACCCGAGCGCGCGCGCCGACGCCGTTGCCCGGGTGGCGACGCGCCTCTTCGGCACGCCGATTGCTGCCGATGCCGTCATCGACGAGAGCCTCGAACGGGCAACCGATCCTCGACTTAAGCCTGCCTCTCTCGGCGGCGCTCTCGCCGCCGCGCTCGACACGGAGCTGCCGGCCGAGATCGATGACGATGCGCTCCGGCTGCATCCATTGGCGGTGTGGATCGAGCTCGAAATCGGGCTTTCGGACCAGCAGCGGCTCGAGCGTCGCGCTCCGACAACGCTGGAGGAAGCGGCGGCGCGTCTCGCGGCGCAAACCGGGCGCGATCCGGAGCGATGCCGAGAGCAGCTCGAACGGATGCTCACGTTGATGAGCCACCCAGCATTCGAGCGCGGCGGAGCCGGTGACCGAGCTTTCCTTGCGTTCAAGCTTCACCGCTTCATCTCCGGCGCTGGACAGGTCTACGCGACCCTGCGTACGCCCGGCAGCCGTCGGGTCACGCTGGACGGCCAGCGCAACGATCCCGAGGACCCGGAGGCGCGGCTCTACGCGACTTTCTTCTGCCGCGGCTGCGGTCAGGAGTACCACCCAGTGGTGCTCGTCGAGGAAGGCGGCGTCCAAACGGCGATCCCGCGCCCGATCGATGAAACGCCGCTGGACGAGCCAGACGGGACGGAGCAGGCCGGCTACCTCATGCCCGAGCCGGTGAATGATCCCGAGTACTCGTTCTCCGGTGCGCCCGAGGATTATCCCGAGGAGTGGACGGAAGCCGGCCCGAGCGGATTGCGGCTGCGCGCTGATCGTCGGCGGCGCGCACCCGCGCACGTCCACGTGGATCCCGCGGGCATCGTGGGGACAACGGGTCGGAGCTCATGGTTCCTGCCGGGCAAATTCGGCTTCTGTCCCGCCTGCGGCGATCAGCCACCGGGACAGGCACGCGAGATCAACAAGCTGGCGAGCCTGTCGGCGGAGGGGCGCAGCTCGGCAACCACGCTCCTGGTCTCGAGCGCGCTGCGCTGGATGAACGGGCAGTCGAGCGCGCTGCCCTTCGAAAAACGCAAGCTCCTCGGTTTCACGGACAATCGCCAGGACGCGGCGCTGCAAGCCGGGCACTTCAATGACTTCCTCTTCATCGCGCTGCTCCGGGCGGCAACTCTGGCAGCGGTGCGGGCGGCGGGCACGGAGGGGCTTGCCGACGAGGACTTCGGGCGACGAGTGCAGGCTGCGCTCGGCTTCGTCGCGGCCAATCAAGGCCGCCGCAAGGAATGGCTTCTCGATCCGGAGATCAAAGGCGTCGGGCAGATGGAGGCCGAGCGGACGCTTGCGAAAGTGCTCGCCCATCGCGTTTGGGCCGACCAGAGGCGAGGCTGGCGCTTCACCAATCCGAGCCTCGAGGAGCTAGGCCTTATCGGCGCGAGCTACCTCTCTCTCGACGAGCTCGCGGCGGATGACGAGGCGTTCGCGTCGGCGCCTCCCGAGCTCCGGGACGCGACGCCGGCGAGGCGCCGCGACGCGTTGATCACATTGCTCGACGCGCTGCGCCGTGGACTCGCAGTCACCGCCGATGCGCTCGAGCCGGCCACCGTCGACGCGATCGCGGCGGGCGCCCGGCAAAGTCTTCGCGAGCCGTGGTCGATCTCGCAGCAGGAGACGCCTCGGACCGCGGCGGCGCTCATCATCGATGCACCAAAGAAGGCGGAAACGGGGGTTCGCGGTGAGCCCCTCGTCCTCCGCGGCGGTCCACGAAGCCGGCTCGCGCGTGAGCTCGGTCGAGCCCGGATCTGGGGCAAGCGCCTCGACAGCAAGACCTATCTCGAGGTGGTGAAGGCCTTGCTTGCCGCCGCTGCGCGGTATCAGCTCGTCCGCGCGGTACCGACGGCTTTTGACGTGGATGGATGGCGTCTCGCCGCGAACGCGGTTCGCCTGACGCCCGCGGACGGGCGTGCGGACGGCAAGACGGTCAACCCCTACTTTGTCGCTCTCTACCAGGAGCTTGCAGACGCCATCGCGGCCGGCGGCACCGCGCTGTTCGGAATGGAAGGGCGCGAGCATACGGCGCAGGTCGATCAGCAGCAGCGCGAATGGCGCGAATGGCGTTTCCGCTGGGGCAAGGACGACCTCGAGAAACTGGCTGAGCACAAGGAAGAGCTACGGCAGGCGGGCGAGCCGGCCGTCTTCCTGCCGGTCCTCTTCTGCTCGCCGACAATGGAGCTCGGCGTCGACATCTCGGCGCTCAACGCCGTCTATCTCCGAAACGTTCCGCCGACGCCCGCCAACTACGCCCAGCGATCGGGCCGCGCGGGGCGATCCGGTCAGGCCGCGCTCGTCGTCACCTACTGCGCCGCGCAGAGCCCACACGACCAGTACTATTTCGAGCACCGCGAGGCGCTGGTGAGCGGCGTCGTGCGGCCGCCGACTTTGGAGCTCGCCAACCGCGATCTCGTTGAAGCCCATCTTCATGCGGTTTGGCTCGCCGAATCCGGCGCCGAGCTCGAGGCCGACATCCCGCATGTGCTGGACCTTCATCAGCCCTCGTTGCCGGTACAGTCTGAGATCCTTCGAACCGTTTCGGCGGCGGACGTCACGGATCGCGCCGCGGCGTCGATGCGGCGGATCCTTCAGAGCATCGACGAGGAGCTTACGCACGAAGCGGCGCCGTGGGCCCGAGACCGCGACGCTTTCGTCACGACAGTTGCTGCAGGCGCGGTCGACCGGTTCAGCGCAGCCTTCGATCGCTGGCGCCAACTCTACGAGGGAGCACGCGCACAACTGATCGAGGCCAATCGGAAGTCGGAGATGCACGGGCTCACGGCTGCGGAGCGACGCGATGCCAAGATCGAGCAGGCCCGAGCGAACGAGCAGCTCGGGTTGCTCGAGAAGGGGCGTGCGAGCGGCGGGTCGGATTTCTATACCTACCGCTATCTCGCGACCGAAGGATTCCTCCCCGGCTACAATTTCCCGCGTCTGCCGCTCTATGCGTATATCCCGGCGATCAGCAGCGGCGGTGGCAGAGCGGCATTCCTGCAGCGTGCGCGCTTTCTGGCGATCGCCGAGTTCGGGCCTCGCAGCCTCATCTATCACGAGGGGCGCGCCTATCGGGTCTTCAAGGCAAAGCTGCCGCCCGGCATCCGTGCCGAGGAGGGCGGACGACTCGCCACGACCTCGCTCTATGTGTGTGGTGAATGCGGCGGTGCGCATCAGGGTGACGAGCCCGAGCGCTGCCATGCCTGCGGCGCGCCGATGGCCGGCACGAATGCGATCCGCAACATCCTCCGCATCGACAACGTCGAGACTTTGCCGGCCGAGCGGATCACGGCCAACGACGAGGACCGGCAGCGGCAAGGCTTCGAGATCCAGACAGTCTTCGCCTGGCCGCGTCGCGAGGGCAGCTACGACGTCGATGCGGCCATCGCGCAAGACGGCGACGGGCCCGTGCTCCGCCTCGACTACGCCTCCGGCGCGACGATAAGCCGGATCAACAAAGGCCTCCGGCGGCGGCGCGAAAAGAGCCTCTTGGGCTTTGGCATCGACCCGGCGAGCGGGCGGTGGACCGGAAACCCCGACGCCGACGGCGAGCCGGCGCCCGACGACCCGGTGAAGCAGCGGGTCGTCCCCATCGTCCAGGACAACAAGAACGCGCTGCTGCTGCGCTTGGCCGAGGGCCCGCTTGCCGAGACCGGCATGGCAACCCTTCAGCACGCGCTCGCGCGCGGGATCGCGATCGTGTTCCAGCTCGAGGAGGGCGAGACGCTGACCGAGCCCGTCCCCTCGCGAGACGATCGCCGCGCCATGCTTGCCTTCGAGGCGACGGAAGGCGGCGCTGGCGTCCTTGGCCGTCTCGTGAGCGAGCGGGAAGCGCTGCGCCGCGTGGCGCGTGCCGCGCTCGAGCTCATGCACTGCGAGAATATCGACGCGGCGGTCTCGGCCGGAGATCCGGCGCTGCTGCACGACCGTGCCGATTCCGGCTGCGTCAAAGGCTGCTATCGCTGTCTTCTCTCGTACTACAACCAGCCGGACCATGAGCTGATCGATCGCACCGATGAGGCCGTTCGCCGCGTTCTCCTGCGACTCGCGCGGACCGACGTGGTCGCGGCCGCGCAGCCGCGGTCGAGCGGCGGCGCCGAGACCACGTGGATCGAGGCGCTGGTCCGCTGGGGCCTGCCCCGGCCAGACGACGAGCCGCTGCCCGTCGCCGGCGCCAATCTCCCACTGGTGTGGCGCGCCCACGTCGCGGCAGCCACGACGGCACAGATTGAGGAGCCACTCCGCGCTGCCGTCGAGTCGCTCGGGTTCACCGTCGTCGCGTTGCCGGCACAACCGGGCGATGAGCCGCCTTCCGAGCTCGTCGACCTCCTTGGCGGCGCCGCATGAGGCCCGGCTTCGCTCCGGGCGACCTCGTCTATGCGCGCGGCCGGGAATGGATCGCGATGCCCTCGCCGGACGAGGAGTTGATCTGCCTGCGCCCGCTGTCGGGCGCCGAGAGCGACGTGCAGCTCCTCCATCCTGCGCTGGAGCGGGAACCGCCGCGCCCGGCGCAGTTCGCGCCGCCCGATCCGACGCAGCTCTCAACACAGGACGTGGCGCGCCTTCTCTCGGACGCGCTGCGCATGTCGCTCCGCCGCGGCGCCGGTCCGTTCCGCTCGGCCGCCCGGCTCGGTTTCGAGCCGCGCGCCTATCAGCTCGTGCCTCTCCTGATGGCGCTGCGGCTTCCTATCGTGCGCCTGCTGGTCGCCGACGATGTCGGTATCGGCAAGACGATAGAAGCCGGCCTCATCCTGCGCGAGCTGATCGACCGCGGCGAGGCCGACCGGTTCGCCGTGCTCTGCCCGCCGCATCTCGTCGAGCAGTGGACGGGCGAGCTGCGCGCCAAGTTCGACATCGATGCGGTCGAGGTGACCGCCGCCAGCGCGCCCCGCCTCGAGCGAGGCCTGCCGGCGTCGCAGACCCTGTTCGAGGCGCATCCCTTCACCGTGGTCAGCCTCGATTACATCAAGGCCGACAAGCGGCGGGAAAGCTTCGCGCGGGCTTGCCCGTCTCTGGTCGTCGTCGACGAGGCGCATGCCTGCGTCGGGACGCATCAGAGCCGGCATCAGCGCTTCGAGCTGCTGCAGCGGCTCGCCTCGGACGGCGAGCGGCACCTCATCCTCCTCACCGCGACCCCGCACAGCGGCGACGAGGACGCCTTCGACCGATTGCTGAGCCTTCTCGACCCCGCCTTCTCGCAAGCCTCGCTCGACGAGGAGGGCTCGCGCATCCGCTTGGCGCGTCATTTCGTGCAGCGGCGCCGCATCGACATCGTCGGCCGCGACTGGGGCGAGGACCGCGCTTTCCCGAAGCATTACACAAGAGAGGAGCCGTACCCGCTCGACGCCGCGCACAAGGCCTTTCACGACGCCGTGCTCGACTACTGCCTCGGCGTCGTCGAGGGCGCGGGGCCCGACCAGCGCCACCGGCGGCTCGCCTTCTGGGGCACGCTCGCCCTGATGCGCTGCGTCGGCTCTTCGCCCGCGGCGGCGCTCGGCGCGTTGCGCAACCGCCTCCGGCTCGATCCCGAACGCCTCGAAGAACAGGTGTTCGACGAGGATTCCGAGGACGCCGACGCAGTCGATGTCGAGCCCACTTCCGGGCTCGGCGGCGACGCGGCGCTTGCTTCTCTCGTCGCCCAGGCCGAGCGGCTGGTGAAGCTTCCCGACCCGAAGCTGTTGGCGGTGGTGAAGATCCTGAAGCCGCTGATCGAGAAGGGCGCCAATCCGGTCGTTTTCTGCCGGTTCATCGCCACCGCAGAGCATGTCGCGGCCGGCTTGCGCAAAGCGTTCCCGCGGCTCCGCATCGAAGCGGTCACCGGAGACCTGCCTCCGAAGGACCGGCGGGCACAGGTCGAAGCGATGGCCGAGTCCGAGCAGCGCCTGCTCGTCGCGACGGACTGCCTCTCCGAGGGCATCAACCTTCAGGCGCTCTTCGATACCGTCGTCCATTACGACCTCTCCTGGAACCCGACGCGGCACCAGCAGCGCGAGGGGCGGGTCGACCGCTTCGGCCAGCCGGCTCCGGAGGTCCGATCGGTGCTGCTCTACTCGCCTGACAGCGCGATCGATGGCGCGGTGCTCGAGGTGATCCTCCGCAAGGCCGAGGCCATCCGCAAAGCAACCGGCGTCACGGTGCCGCTCCCGGAGGAGCGCGGTGCAGTCACCGGCGCCCTCATGAACGCGGTCCTGCTGCGGCGCGG
This sequence comes from Alphaproteobacteria bacterium, assembly GCA_021325525.1. Lineage (GTDB taxonomy): Bacteria > Pseudomonadota > Alphaproteobacteria > ATCC43930 > CGMCC-115725 > URHD0088. The sequence goes on along the minus strand of JAJPHB010000083.1, from coordinate 16,240 downwards.
GTGCAGCCGGCAGCTCACGCTCGATCTCGATCTCGCGCCCGCTGCGGCGGCGATGGAGACGCAGTGGCGCAATGCCGAGGAGGGCGAGCGGCGCTCCCGGGCGCGCTTCGCGCAGAATGCGCTGAAGCCCGAGGAGGTAGCGCCCGAATGGCAGCGCTGGCGCGAGCTGCTCGGTGGCCCGGATGAGGTGCGTCGCTTCGTTGAGCGGGCGATGAGCCGGTTTGACGCGCCGCTCGAGCCGGAGCAAATGCGCGATCCCGCCCGGCCGGCGGCGGTTCGCGCTCATCTCGCGGCGCTGCCGTCCTCGATCGCAGAGCGACTCGCGAGCCGCGGGCTCGAAGGAACGGTCCGCCTCGCCTTCGCCGAACCGCCGCCCGCGGGCGCCGCGATGGTCGGGCGCAGCCATCCCTTGCCGGCGACGCTCGCCGAGGCGCTCCTGGAGGGCGCGCTCGATCCGGGCTCCGCGGCGATCGCACCGCTCGGCCGGGCCGGCGCCTGGCCGAGCTCGGCGGTCTCGGTCGCGACGACGCTGCTGCTGCTGCGGCTCCGCTTCAAGATCGCGGTGGGTCGTGGGGCGACCGAGCGGCTGCTCCTCGCCGAGGAACCGGGTGCGCTCGCCTTCGTCGGCGCGACGCCCGATCCGTCCGCTGTCGGCGCGGCGGCTCTCCGCCTGCTCGAGCCTCCGGCGTCGGGGGATCTCGCCGCACCGGCGCGCCAGCGGCTGCTGGCGCAGGCGCGCGAGCGGGTCGACGGCGTCTTCGGCGACGCTCTCGCCTCCCATGCCCGAGAGCGTGCTGAACAGCTGGCGGAAGATCATGCCCGCGTCCGCGCAGCATTTGGCCGTGGCGCCGCCGCCGCGCCGCGGAGCACCGTCGAGCCTGTGCTGCCGGTCGACGTGATCGGCCTCTATGTCCTCGTTCCTTCGGTGTAGAAGTGGCACGCTCGTCTCGTTCCGCCGCCGCCTTCGAGTCTATCCTGGTCGAGGGCGGGCTCATCCAGCCGGCGATGCTCGCGCGGGTCGCTGCGCATCAGGCGGAGGGGCAGCGCGAGGCCGATTACGGCATCCCGAAGGGACTGACGCTTCGAGACGAGATTGCCCGCTACTTCCGCATCGGCCAGGCGCTCTTCAAGGAGTGGTCGGCGAGCCCGACGCCGTCCGCGGCGGCGACGTCGTCGCTCATCGAGGGGCTGCTCCGGGATGTCTTCGGCTTCACCGACCTCCGCGGCGCCGGCATCCGCACGGTGGGCGAGCGCGTCTTCCCGCTCACCTTCGAGGGTCTCGGCGGCCGCGTGCCGGTCGTCGTCGTGCCGCCTGCCGACGGGCTCGACCGGCCGACAACGCATTTGCCGGGCGAGGGCCGCCGCCGCTCCGCGTCCTCCGCGCTGCAGGACTGGCTCAACGCGACCGACGCGGCGGTGTGGGGGCTCGCCTCCAATGGCGAGCGGCTGCGCCTCGCCCGCGCCAATGCCAGCCTCACCCGGCCAGCCTATGTCGAGGCCGACCTGCGGCGCATCTTCGAGGCCGAGGCGTTCGCCGACTTCGCGGCGCTGTGGCTGCTGATCCATGCGACCCGGTTCGGCGCGCCCGGCGCGCCGCCGACCGATTGCTGGATCGAGCGCTGGCGCGAAGAGGGACAGCGCGAGGGCATCGCCGCGCGAGAGCGTCTAAGCACCGGCGTCAAGGCGGCGCTCCGGGCGCTCGGCACCGGCTTCCTCGCGCATCCCGACAACGGCGAGCTGCGTGCCCGCCTCGACTCGGGCGCGCTGCCCCTGACCGAGTTCTTCGGGCAGCTCCTCCGCCTCGTCTATCGGCTGATCTTTCTGCTCGTCGCGGAGGACCGCGGCCTCCTCCATCCGCCGGACGCGTCCCCGGCAGCGCGCCGGCTTTACGCTGAGGGCTACTCGGTCGCGGCGTTGCGCGACCGGGCGGTCCGCCGTGCGGCATGGGACCGTCATCACGACCGCTGGGAAGGGCTCCTCATCGTCTTCGCCGCGCTCGCGCGCGGCGAGAAGCGCCTCGGCCTGCCCGCGCTCGACGGGCTCTTCGCGCGCGGCACCATCCCCGATATCGAGACCGCGCGCGTGGCCAACCGCGCGCTCATGGAGGCGGTGTGGCGGCTTGCCTGGCTGAAGGAAGAAGGCGGGCTCCTGCCGGTCAACTGGCGCGACATGGAGACGGAGGAGCTGGGCTCGGTCTACGAGAGCCTGCTCGAGCTGACGCCGCGCCGCGCCGAGGACGGCCGCGCCCTCGCCTTCGCCGGGGGCGGCGAGGCCAAGGGTCACGCGCGCAAGACCACCGGCTCCTACTACACGCCCGACAGCCTCGTGCAGGCGCTGCTCGACACGGCGCTCGATCCCGTCCTCGACCGCGTCGAGGCCGAGGCGGACGATCCCGCTTCGGCGCTGCTCGGCGTCAGCGTGCTCGACCCGGCTTGCGGCTCGGGTCATTTCCTCCTCGCGGCGGCGCGGCGCATCGCGACGCGGCTCGCCCGGCACCGCGCCGGCGGGGTCGCCTCGGCCGCCGACTTCCGCCATGCGCTGCGCGACGTCGTCCGCGCCTGCATCTACGGCGTCGACCGCAACCCGATGGCGGTCGAGCTCGCCAAAGTGGCGCTCTGGATCGAGACGGTCGATCCCGGCAAGCCGCTCGGCTTCCTCGACGCCAACATCCGCTGCGGCGATTCGCTGCTCGGCGTGTTCGACCTCGCCGCGCTGGAGAAGGGCATTCCGGACGATGCCTATAAGCCCCTCGCCGGCGACGACAAGGCGGTGGCGCGTCACTACCTCCAGAAGAACCGGCGCGAGAGGGCCGAGCGCGAGCGCATCCAGCGAGGCTTCGCCCTCGACCGGCAGCGCGACCTGATGCGCGATTTCGCCGAGCTGCGGCGGATGCCGGAGGATACGCCCGAGGAGATCGCCGCCAAGGCGGCCCGGCTGAAGAGCCTGACCGGCGCGGGCGCGACCGGCTGGACGCTCGCCCGCGCGTGCGACCTCTACGTCGCCGCTTTTCTCGCGCCGAAGCGGGTTCTGCCGCAAACCGCCGGACCCGACGGCCTGCCGCGCCGCGGCGCCGAGACGGTGCCGACCTCGGGCACGGTTTGGGAGCTCCTGCGCGGCGTGCAGCCTTTCGGGCTGCTGATGCAGCAGGCCGAGCGCGCGCTGTCCGCTGCGCGGCCCTTCCATTGGCCGCTCGAGTTCCCCGACATGATGGCGGCCGGCGGGTTCGACGTCGTCCTCGGCAATCCGCCGTGGGAACGCATCAAGCTGCAGGAGCAGGAGTTCTTCGCAGCGCGCGATCCGGAGATCGCGCAGGCGCCGAATGCGGCGGCGCGCGCGCGGTTGATCGCGAAGCTGAAGGAGGCCGAGCCCGGCACGCGCGAGCGCGCACTCTACGAGGAATTCGAGGCCGCCAAGCGCACGGCCGAAGCGTCATCCGTCTTCGTTCGCGTTCCGGCGGAGGAGGGCGGACGCTTTCCCCTCACCGGCCGGGGCGACGTCAATACCTATGCGTTGTTCGCCGAGCTGTTCTCGCGACTTGCGAGCCGGCGAGGTCGCGCGGGCGTGATCGTTCCGACGGGGATCGCGACGGACGCGACCACCGCGCCCTTCTTCGCCGCCCTGACCGAAGGCCGACGGCTGGCGAGCTTGTTCGACTTCGAGAACGGCGCGCCAATTTTTCCGGCCGTTCATCGCAGCTTCAAATTCAGCCTCCTGACGATGGGCCGCGAGGTGGACCAAGCCGAGTTCGCCTTCTTCCTCACCGACCCTGCGCAGCTCGCCCAACCCGAGCGCCGCTTCGGGCTCAGCCCCGCCGAGATTGCCCGCATCAATCCCAACACCAAAACTGCGCCCGTTTTCCGATCCCGCGAAGACGCCCGGCTAACGGCGAAGATCTACGGCCGTGTCCCGGTGCTGATCGACGAGACGAAGGGCAAGGACGGCAATCCCTGGGGCGTGCGATTACGGACGATGTTCCACAAATCGAACGCCTCCAGGGCGGGGGACTTAGAGCCGGCAAGCAACATGGCTATGGCTGGGCGCCTACCAAAAAACTGGCTGCCGGTCCACGAAGGTGAATACGGGCATCAGTTTGATCACCGCTACGCTTCCTTTGACGGCAACATAGTGCGTCCCATAACCCTGCTGGAACACAGGGACCCCGATTTCGAACCGGCCTTCGAGTACGCCGCGTCTTCGAAAGCGTATGAAGACTACATCGCGCGGTGGGAGCTGCGGGGCGACGTGAATTCCTTCTTGGGTTTTCGACGGGTCGCGAGATCGACTGACGACCGTACCTCGATCGCTGCGATTCTGCCGCGAATGCCGCTTACCTATGGTTGGATCGTCCTGCTCGATCCAACATCTTCGGAACAGGCGCTGCTTTGCGCAAATCTTAATTCGCTGGCACTCGACTACTGCCTCAGAGGCGCACTGAGCCAGCCGAGTATCCCACAAAACGTGTACGAGCAGCTTCCTGTAGTTCCGCCGTCCGCCTACTCCGCGAATGATCGTCAGTTCGTCGCGGTTCGTGTCCTCGAACTGACGTACACGAGCTGGAGTCTTCAATCCTTCGCACGCGATCTCGGCCACGACGGCCCGCCGTTCGAATGGGATGATGAGCGGCGCGCGAAGCTTCGGGCCGAACTCGATGCTTGGTATGCGCGAGCCTATGGTCTCCGCCGCGACGAGCTTCGCTACATCCTCGATCCCGCCGATGTGAAAGGGGCCGATTACCCAAGCGAGACCTTCCGCGTCCTAAAGAAGAACGAGACCCGCCGCTACGGCGAATACCGCACCCGGCGCCTCGTCCTCGACGCCTGGGACCGGATGGAGCGCGGCGAGCTGCCGATGCCGTCGAACGCGCGCGTGCCGGCGTGATGCAGGCGCCGCCCGGCGAAACCTCGCGCCCCGAGGACCCGCCCGGCTTCGTCGTGCGCACCGAGGCGCAGAAGGCGGCGTTCGACAACGGGTTCCGCATCGAGGAGGGCGCGGCGGCGGGGTGGCTGCGCTTCCGCTCGACCACCGCGCACGGGCGGATCTGGATCGCCGGCGCCGGCGCGAGCGGGCCGTGGTTTCTGTCGATCGACCATGCCGGCGTCGCGGCGGAGATGGCCGATTGGCCGGCCGAAACCACGGCCGGACCCGGCGTCAGGACGTGGCGATTTCCGGCGCTGCCGCCGCTCTATGCCGCGCTCGATCGCATTTACCGGCTCGGCGTCAGCCTGCCGGCGGCGCCGCTCGCCCGGTTCGAAGCGAAAGCCGCAGGGCTGCCGCGCGCGACCGAGGCGGAGCGGCTCGTCGTGCAGCGTGTCGGGCAGGACATCTTCCGCGACGCGCTGCTCGACTATTGGGAGGGCCGCTGCCCGCTCACCGGCATCACCGAGCGGCCGCTGCTGCGCGCCTCGCACATCGTCCGCTGGGCGGACTGCACGAGCGATGCGCAGCGCCTCGACGTCCATAACGGCCTCCTCCTCTCCGCTCTCTGGGACGCCGCCTTCGACGAAGGCCTCGTCACCTTCGACGACGACGGCCTCGCGATCGCCTCCCCATCGCTCGGCTCCATCGCGCGCGCCGCGCTCGGTCTCGCCGCGCCGGCGCGCCTCGACGGCCTGCGCGACGAGCACCGCGCGAACCTCGCCTGGCATCGCGCCAACGTCTTCCGGAAGTCGGAACCCTGACCGCCGCGCGTGATGCGAGTCCGGCGGAGAAATGGGCTCAAGAAGGAGCATCTCGCGAACTGTTCCTGTGGGGAGGCAGCCGTTCTTAATGTGTGAGGGAGCGGGGAAGCTGTGACGCCATTCAAGCCGACGAACTATCCGGTAAGCGCCTGATCGAGAGCGCACACCTTCGTTATCGCAGCGCCATCTCCCGACGTCACGAGGCCGCGGCCGGCTCGCGTAGCGTGGCGGACAGAAGTTCATCGCGGTCGGCCTCGGTCGCGGCAGGCGGCATCAGAGCCTCCCGCATGAGGCGGCGCTTGCGCTCGAGGAGCGCATGGAGATTCTGGTCGAAGCTTCGTGTCGACTCGTCGAGCACCGCGAGCGGAACGTGGACCGTGACGGGGCGGCGCTGCCCGATCCGCAGCACGCGGCCCGTGCACTGATCCTCGACCGCCGGGTTCCACCACCGTGCCAGGTGGATGACATGATTGGCGCTGGTCAAGGTCAACCCGACGCCGCCGGCTCGCGGCGAGAGGATCATCACGTCGAATCCGTGAGGTGCCGCCTGGAAACGGTCGACACGCGCCTGTCGTGAGGCGCCGGCGACCTCGCCGTTGATCACCATGGGCGGCGTCGGAAGCCGGTAACGCCGCTGGATGATGCCGACGAGCCGTGCCTGAAGCGCGAGATCGTCGAGGAAGATCAAGGCGCGCTCGCCACGGTCTGCGATCGAATCGAGCGCTTGGAAGGTGAGGCGGAGCCGCGCCGATTTCGAGATGAATTCCTGATCGTCCGCAGGCTGGTCCGGATCGGGATGGAGGCAGACGCGGCGAAGCGCCTGCAGGGCCTCCAGCACCGCACCTTTGCGGCCCGCGCCACGGGCAGATGCGACCAGGGCGTTGTAGGCGTCGGCCTGCTCTGCCGGCATCGCCAGCTCGGTGACGGCTTCTTCGCACGGCGGCAGGTCGGGGAGGCGGTCTGCGGTCAATCTGCGCAGCAAAAGCGGTGGCCGACCGCCTTGCCACCGCTCGAGCCCACCTTTGAGACGGCGCAACGTGTCGGCATCGGACGTCCGCTCGTATTCCGCGCTGAAGGATTTGAGATCGCCGAGACAGGCGGGATGGACGCCATCGATGATGCACCAGAGGTCGGCAAGCCGATTCTCCACCGGTGTGCCGCTCATCGCGATTCGGAAGTCCGCGTTCATGGCCTTGGCGGCATCGGTGAGCCGGATGCCCGGCGTCTTGATCTTCTGCGCCTCATCGAAAAGAGCGACCGCGAAACGAACCTGACCGAAGGAGCGATCGTAATCGCGCAGGGTCTCGTAAGTGGTCAGCACCCAATCGGCGGCGGCGAGCCGATCGGTCTGCAGCGCCGGCTCACCTGTGGGTCGGACGTGGCGGAACTCGGCGAGATTTCTGCCATACGCCCGGCAGCAAAAGCCAAGGCCAGGGGATCGAAGGTGTCGATCATGCTCGCCCCGCCAGTTCTCGAGCAGGCCCGTCGGAGCGACGATCAAGACCGGCGCGCGCGCGATCGTGCCGGCCGCCATCGCCTCCCTGAGCCAGGCCAGGAACGACAGGGCCTGCAGGGTCTTTCCCAAGCCCATGTCGTCGGCGAGAAGGACGCCGGGCCGCCCCGCCAGCCACGTCTTTTGCAACCATTCGAGACCCTCCGCCTGATGCGGCTTCAGCGGAGTACTCAAGCAGGATGGTAATCCCTCTGACGGCCCCACACGCGGCCGGAAGCTACCCTCGAGCTCGACTGTTTGCTCGTTCTGAAGAATAAGGAGGGCTTCGGGCCGCTTGGGCTGCTCTGTCTCGGCAGCCTCGGTCCGCGTCTCCGCCCCGAGCCGCTGGTTCTCGAGCTGTTGAAGTGCGCCCAGCACCTCGTGGTTGGCTGGAATCGCGATCGTCTCACCGCCGACATCGAGCGAGACGACCGGGCGGCCGGCGCCGATCGCATCCTCGATGCGCACGCGCAACGCATCCGCTTCCGCTGGATCGAGCGGGATCCTTCTGTCGCCGATGACGAGACCGCCGGGCGGCTTCTCCTGTCGCTGAGGGGGACCGCCGGGGACCTCCGGCCCGAACCAGTCGGTCGTCGGCAGGACAATCCAGGGCAGGACGCGCGGGCTCCACAAGCCGAGCCCCACGACCCGCTCGGAGTACGCGGCCGTCTCGCGAAAGACGCTCTCGACCAGCGTGCCATCCGTCTCCTCGCCGAGCGCCGAGCGAAGAAATGCCCGCGGAGACGCCACGAACGCACGCTTGGTGGCCAAGGGCGCCGATTGCAGCCGCCGGACCTCGGCCAGCGCGCGACGTAGCGGCGGGGCTAGGACGAGGAACTTGCCGCCGCCGATCGTGTAGACCGAGCGCGCCGTTTCGAATCGGTTGAACTGGTCCAGCCCGAACACATCCTGCTCGGCCGCGGACAGCAGCTTCGCTTCCGGATCGCCGCCACGGCGGTGAAGGATCGGCACCAGGCGGGCAGCATTTCCTTCGCCCAGGAGATCGACCGAGAAAGCCTCGGCGACCGCGATGGTCATCTTTCCAAGGATGTTCGGTGCATCGGCGGCACCCCCGGCGTGAGGCAGCACCTCGGCGAGCGCCGAAATGGCGGCCAGCCGCGCGCCGACATCCTCGATCCGGAGCGAAGCCAGACGATCGACGGCCTCCGCGATCTGATAAAGGATATCGGGCAGCCGGAACCATGCTTGCCCGATTCTGAGGAACGCTCCCGTCCTCCCGGCTCCGATCACGGCTTGGCCGTTCGGTCGCTGCCAGCGCAAGCCGGCCGCGAAGCTCGGTTGCGTGACGATGCCATGGGTCTCGATGACCGCCACGACGTCGGCGATCGACGGCAAGCCGATCAGCGCTGCCTCGCGACCCGAGAGTCCTGCGATCGTCGCGTGCTCGACGAAGAGCGTGTCGCCTTCGGTAATGGCGCTGCCGGCGGCGATCAGCCGCTGCGCGAGATCCACACCGGGCAGGGCCTCCGTCGGAGCCGTGAGAGCCCACGCTTCTGCCGGAATGGGGCCGCGCGGTCCCAGAAGCCGGATCTCGACTGCGTCAGCCGTGATCTCGTGAACGAAGCTGCCGCTCATCGCGGCCGCCAATCGATGGGGCGCAGATGAACGTTGGCACGTCGCGCCAGCAGCTCAGCCGCACTGCTTTGCCAAAAGCCCCGCTCGGATCCGATGTGGCTCAATCCCATGCCATCGGAGGCGCCTCCTTTCCCCGTTTTCGGGTTGGGCGGAAAGGGTAGGCCCTTTGTGGTGATCTGTTTGCGTGTGTATAGCGCTCGGCCGAGCTTCGGTGCGTTCTGCCACTCCACCGGCCACGCCCGCAGCTTCCCATCATGACTCCATTCGCAGCAGACAAGGGGACCGATGCGAAAGAGCAGAACCGATTGCTCGCTGGCATTCTCCATTCGCCCGTACGCGCCGTTCAGATCGCGGATCGCGCGGGCCGAGGCATGGACGCGCGATCCCAGCGCCAGCCATGCATCGGCGATCGCGCCCGCCTCGAGGCAGGCCGTCCAGAATGCGCGACGATACTTCCAGTGATCATCGCGGGCGTGCTCGTCGACGAGGTCAAAGAAAGCCTTGAGCGATACTCGGGCGAGCCATTGTCGCATCAGCAGCTCTGCTTCCTTGCCTGCACCCGCCCAGTCGCCGGGACGCGTGCGGGGATCGCCGACGTGATGCAGGAGGAAGTCGCGGACGGCATCGCGAATCTCATCCGATGGCGTCCGGCCGGGGCTGAGCCATGGTGCGAGCAGCCCTCGCGCGATCGAGGCTTTTCGCTCCTTGAAGCGCAGCTCGCCGCCGGGGGCGAGAAAGGCAAGGACGCGGGCTAGCGCTGCAGTGTCACCGGCCCGCATGCTCTGGACCGTCATGGCCAGGAGCTCGTTCTGGACGAACTTGAGATAGCCCGAGCCGGCTCGGAATGGATCGCCGAAACCGAGCTGCGCGAGCAGATCCGAGGGCGGCCTGCCACTCTTCAGGAGCAACGAAGCCAGCTCCTTGGGGCCTCGCTTGGCATCGAACAGATTGATCGACCGGTCGGCTGCCTTCCATTGATCGAAGCGGGCATCCTGGCTTGCGGCGAGCAGGGCCCGAATGCGCTCCGCCGCGACACTGATCGACGGCGCATCCGGCGCGAAGTCGCGCAGCCAAGCATCGATCAGATTGCGCAGCGTGCGGCTCGAGCTGCGGGCGAGATTGCAGATCGCGTCAAGCAAACCGCTCATCCCGATCCCGGGATCGCGCCCGTTCCACAGGACCCAGGGCGCATCTCGCAGGTCACGCCGAGCCACCTCGGCAAAGCCCGATCGGCTTGCTGCGGCCAACCTTCGGCGCACGGCTTCGAGCACGGCGGGACCCGGCTCGGCAGGGGCCGCTTCGGCCGCCCCCAAGGCCTCCACCGCCTTCCGTGAAGGCGGGACCGTGGGCAAACGTGCTCGCGTCGGCAGACCCTTGATCGCGTCCTGGAGGGCATCGAGCGCCCGCAGCGCCTCGCTCACGGTACTTGCCCCAGAATCGCGTGGATCTGATCGCGAAGCCGCTCCAGCTCGCGCGAGCTGCGGGCCGAGAGCACGAAGCGCAGATCGATGCGTCTGTTCTGCTTGAAGTCCGCTTCGCTCGTGCCCTGGGCCTGAGGCAGGGGACGACGCTCGCCATAGCCCGATACACCCAGCAGCGGCAGCCTGTCGTCATTCTGCAGAGCCTCGAGCCCCTGCTGATCGCGCCGTAGCTCGCCGAAGACAGCCAGGGCTCGCTCGGTCGACAGTTTGTCGTTTTTTTCGGCGCTCGTGGCGGCATCCGCATTGGCGAAGCGCTGCCGGTCGGTGTGGCCCTCGATCAGAACGGTCTCCAGGATCGAGAGTCCGGAACCATCGCATGACGTGCTGGCGGCGGAAGCGGCGTAGCACGGAAGCACGCGGGCGAGCACATCGGCGAGGAGCTGAACGGTGCGGCGTGCGTCGATATTGAGGCTGGATTTTCCCGTCTCGAACAGGAGATCTCCCGAGAGGCGCAGGACTCCGGAGTGCGTATCGACCTCGACCTTCACGCCGCGTTCCTTGAGCGCGGTTTCGAGGGTCATGAGCAGCTGCTCCCGTGCCGCCGCGCGCTCCCGAATGTCACGCTCGAGCTGATCGAGCGCAGCCGTGAGCAGACCGCGGAGCGTGTCGTTTTGCTGCTTCTGCCGGGCCGCCTCTGCCGCCTGGCGTTCGGCTTCGGCTTTAGCTTCCTTTGCCTGCCTCTCAGCTTCGGCGAGCTTTTTCAGCGCTTGCTCGTAGCGACCACGCTCGATCTTCTGGTCGTCTTCGGCATCCCGGTAGTTGAGCGCAAAGACCGTCAGCATCAGGAGAAACACGAACAGGATGCCGACCATGAGATCGCTGACCGAGGCGAAATAGCCTTCGGCGCCCTCTTCTTCGACCCCATCCGCGCGCGAGAGGCTCATGCTCGGGCCCCTCCGTTAGGCCGGAAATCCTCCAGCGTGTCGTCGAGGCTCTTCACCAGGTTGCCGAGCTGCGTCGCCGCCTTGGCGAGGTTCTGGTCGGTGCCGGCGACGAAGGTCGAGATCTGCTGGGTGAAGCCCAGAAGCCCGGCCTGCAAGCCCGAGATCGTCGTCGCGAGCGCACGGTCGACGCTCTCGAACCGTTTTGCCGCCGCATCGAGCGTGTCGATCAGGCGAGTGGCACCTGCATTGGCCAGCTCCGCTCGCTGAGCTGCACCGCTGATCTGCTCGACGACGCGGGTCATGTCCTGCGCTACCGCCCGAAGCGGCTGGATCGCGGAGACGAGACCTTCGCTGGCGCCGCTGAGCGTTGTGGCCGTGGTCGTGAGCGGTGTCGTGGCATCGCGTGCAGCGCGACCGAGCTCCTCGGCGCGTAGCACGAGAGAATCCGCCGCCGAGCCGAGCGCGGCAATCTGGCGACCCAGGGCCCCAGCCTGAGTTCCAAGGGCATTTCCGGCACCATCGAGGCGCCCGCCCGCCGCATCGCCGCCCCGGCGCAGCGCGTCCGCGGCATCGCCTCCGGCCTGTCGCAGCTGTTGGGCGGCGCTGTCGAGAGCTTCGCCGACGCCGCTCATCGCGGTGCCGAGCGTGGCGGCGCCGGCCGCGCTGCCGTCGCGTAGCGCGGCACCTGCCGAGCCGACCGCTTCCCGCAGCTCGGCGAAGGCGGCGTTCATCTCGCCCCGCATCGCCTCGGTGGCCGATGCGATGCGGGCCACCGCCTCCTCGGCTCCCCTGCCAAGGGTTCCGCCGGTTTGTCCGGCGGCACGATCCAGCGTCTCGGCAACGCGGGCGGCCGTCGCCTCGAACCCCGCAGCCGCCTCGCCGATCCGCTGCGCCACCGCATCGAGGGCCGATGTACCCGCGGCCCGGCTGCTCTCGGCAAGACCGCGGAGCTCGCCCAGCATGGCTTCGAACTGCGAGGATAGACGTGCGGAGCTGGCGGAGGCCTCCTCGCCCATGCGGCGTTCCATGCGTTCGCCAGCCTCCGCAAGCGTTGCTGCGACGCTGCGAGCCGCCGCCTCGAATCCAGCTGCTGCCGCTTCGATCTTCAGCGCCATCGCCTGTCCGGCTTCGCTTCCGGCGTTACGAGTCGAGTCGGCAAGGCCACGCAGCGTCTCGGCGAGGCCACCCAGCTGGCTCGTGATACGGGCGAGCGCGGCCTCAGCGCCTTCTCCCATGCGCGTCGCCATCGCATCAGCCGCTTGCGACATGCGGACCGCCGCTTCGCCGAGGCTAGTCTGCAGGCCTTCGAGACGCTGACCCAACCCGGCAAGGCTCGCCACCGCCTCTTGCATCTTGTCGCCGGCACCGACCTGAAGACGATCGAGGAAGGCCTCCATCATCGAGCGAATGGCGTCTTCGTTCCGCGACGACATGCCGCCTGCAAGGCGCTGGATGGCGTCGGTCAGCGGCGCAATGTGCTCGCCAAGGCGCTTGTCGAACGAGTTGTCGAAGGCCGTGCCGATATTGACGGCGAGCTCGGTCGAAAAGGTCTCGAGCTGCATCGTCTGCTTGCGGAGGAACTCGTTAGCTTCCTGCTGCAAAGCCGCCGGCGTCAAAAGCGGAACGCGCTGCTCGACGGCGGCAAGAAAGCGGCCGAGAGCACGCTCCACCGCCTGCAACCGGCGTTTGCGGAACAGCGCATAGACGATGGAGAGGAGGAGGCCGACGAGCGAGGTGACGAATTTGAAGGACGCTGTATCAAGAAGGTTGTGAAGCGCCTGATTCCGAGACACCTGGTTGACGCCGTCGGCGACGATGCCACTGGCGGAGCTCAGCGCGACGGCGAGGCCGAGGAAGGTGAACAGCAGGCCGGCCCCGACGAGGAGGTTCGGCAGCGCCGCGTGGTAACGGGCATCGATGCGGACGCCGTCGGCTCGCAGCAGGTCTAGGTCGAACCAGCTCCTCGGCCGGGTGGTGGAGCGGACAAGCCGCCCGGGGTCGCGCGGCAGCACCAGGGATTCCTGCCACTCGCGCCAACGCGGCCCCAGGATCGGTGCGGTCGCGAGGGAGGCAGACAGGGCTTCGTAGCGCTCGGCGAAGGCGCGGGCGTCGGGGGTCTCTTCGATTCGCTCGCGGGCCGACCAAAGCGCGCGGATAAGCGCTTCGGTGCCGCGCCATAGACTGGTCGCCGACCCGGCTGCCCAGAGAATCAGGGCACTTCCGACGACCCAGACGGCCCACGGATTGGTTACCAAGGGCCCGAATTGTTGCATGGTATTCGTGTTCGACACGTACAACCCCCGGTTCGCCCGCCGGCAGCCGCACGGGCGAGACAGAGTTAACCCTATTGAGCGATGCGAGCCCTCATACGTTAGTTGAAATACGCGAGGGACTTCAACCTCTAGAGGCGAGAAACTGCCGTCGCGTTCGACTCCCTAACGGGGCTCCGGGCGTGATCTGGCGGGGACTCGCCTATCCCTTCTGCGCCGAAGGCATCATCGATATCGAGAGCATCGCGTTTCCCCCGGGTGAATGCTCGCCATGGGAACAGGCCTCGTCGATGCCGCCCCAACCTTTTGCCCTCATCGACGGGGCCGACGAGGCTTACGCCCTTCTGCCGGGCTCAATCGCCGATTGCGACGAGGCTGCGAGTCAGCTGCGGAACGCAGGTGTGACGATCGTGCGGACCGGCCGTTATCTCGGCGATCCGCTTCCACAGTTGCAGGCCGACTGGTTTGTGCGGTTCGTGAAGCCGGCCGATAAAGCGGACCTGCAAGCTTTCATCGGCTCCGTTCTAGGACATTCACTCGGCGCGCCACCCCCTCAGGACAGCGCAGAGCTTCGCATCCGCGTCTTGAGGCAGGAGCTCGCGAGCGCCCGGGCGCGCGAGGCGAACCTCCGCGCCGAGCTTTACGAGGTCAAGACAAAGAGCATCGATGCCGGGCGCCTCGAGCTGGAGCTCGCTGAGCTGCAGGCAGCGCTCGCCGAGGAGAAGCAGCGCGCCGAGAGCCTCTCGGTCATGCCGTCATCCGAGCCCGTCCTCGACGTCGCCATTGACCAAGCGGCCTCAGTCCCGACGCGTCCCTCCCCGGCGGTGCCGGGGCGCCTCACGGTCGAGATCCAGACGGTGCTGGAGGTTCTCTTGCCGCGCGTGCGCTTGCTCCGAGATAGCCTCGACGTCGTGGCAACAGAGTTTGGCACCCGTCAATCGGTCTACCGCGCGCTCGCCGAGCTTCACGAGATCGGATCTCGGCCCTCGGCCTGGAAGAAGGTTCAGGGAGCGGACGGCTGGTGGGAGCGCCACGTCAGCAATGGACAGGATAATCAGGGCCGTGCCTACGCCCGCCTCAACGCAGAGGACCGCCGCTGGGAAGTGCTGATCTCCCATAAATCGGCACAGCCGCGGGATATGAAGTGGCTACGCGACCAAGGGGACTGATGTGGGATGCAATCGCGTAAGGTGAAGCCGCCCGTATAGGGGCCTGACGAGCCGCGCCCCTTGCTTGCCGCCGTGCTTCCGTGTTGTCACGACCTGCATCTCAGACAGGATCGTAGTCGGCGAATAGCTCGACCCGAGCGACTTCGGCGTTCAGAGCCTCTCGTTCGAACTGCTGCCCTGCCTCGGTCACCATCGACCTCAGTACATGTGCAAGTCGGTCGGCACCTTCAGTGCCCTCCCCGCCGCCCCGACTCTCCAAGTGCTCGGCCAGCGCGCGCAGTTTCGATAGCGCCGCGTATTGGTCGGCCATCTTGTCGAGAAAATCGCGGCGCTTCTTCGCGCGCTCCCGCATCGCCTCGGCCCTGCGGCGGCACTCCTGCTCGATCGCCGCGAGGCGTGCCTTCTCTGCCTCCTCCGCGCGCCGGTGCTTCACCTGGGCCGCCGCCGCGACGAGGGCCACGAAAGCGTCGCCGAGGCAGTCTTCGAGCTTCTTGCTCTTTCGGTCGTACCAGCGGCCGACGACATCGGCGTTCCACCGATATTGCGTGGGATCCCTGATCTCGAGGGCGAGCCGGCCAGACGGGAAATGATCCCAGCTCGCCCACACGACCCGTCCGGGAGGGTAGAGCGTGGGAAACCGTTTGCTGTCGTTGTCGTACTGCGCCTGTCGCTTCTGATCAGCGGCAGTCGGTACATGCGTCCGCCGGTCCTTGGTCTCGTAAAGGCGCAACACGAATCTCTCGTCGTCGACGAGCAGGCGCACGCCGCCGTCTTCCTCGACAATCGCGTGAGATCGTGCGGTAGCGGCTTTCAGAACGGCGTCAAGCATGCGGATGGCGCGCGGTGCCGACTCGGTGCCGACGCTCATCTCGACGAGTCCTGCGCCTCGAACTGTCTTGAAGCCCTCATCGTCAGGCTTGGCCTTGCGGACCGCTTTCTCAACGGCGGCTGCGATGCGATGAAGTTTCTCCGGCCGCTCGCTCTCCACCTTGATCCGATTCTCCGGAGCGCTTTCCCGGTCCCGGGCGCCGGCGGCCGCTGCTGCAACAGAATCGGGGATCGCCGTGAAGGGCCGACCCGTCACATAGATCCGATCCGAGATTCCATTCCTGAGCGGAGGCAGCGGCGGCTTGTAGACCTTCTTGCCGTGCGCGAGCTTCGCCCAGTAGCCCAGCGGCGGTGTCGGTATGTCATGCTTCGAGCAGATCTTGCGCAGGCCGACATCAGAGACCCCAAACTGCTTTGCGGCCTGAGTGACCGGCTTCTGCCATACCAGCTCGTAGAGATCGGCGCGCGTGATCGGATGGGCGTTCATCGGGTATCATCGTCTCTTGAGAATGGGCAGCGACGATGCATGCTTGGTCGGTCGCGCCCTGCGGCATCTTTGCGACATGACGACTGAGGCCTGACCCGTGCGAGGCGACGCCCCTTGATGTCCTGCCGGATTGCCGCCGGTGTTCGCCTTCAGGCGCCCTGATCCGGCGTAAGCTCCAGGGTAGTTTTATGGGTAGAAATTCGGTCTAAAAATAACGTATTGAAATAATTGAGCAATTTCGGTGGCCAGAATCCCTCCCTCTCCGCCATTTCAGAACAGAACTGCGAACGCCGGGCGTAGCCGGCTTTACGCCGGCCGCCGCAGTCGGCGCAGAAGCAGATGCCGGTAAGGAGGG
>JAJPHB010000050.1 GCA_021325525.1 Alphaproteobacteria bacterium | reverse complement strand
TCGTCAGCCGGGCGACCACCCTGCGCGAGGACGCGAGCTTTGCCGGCTTCTATCTGACCTCGCTCGCCCTCGGCGTCCTCATCGTCTCGACCTACGGCAGCAGCATCGATCTCCTGACCGTCCTCTTCGGCTCGATTCTCGCCGTCGACGACGCGTCGCTCATCCTGGTCGCGAGCATCGAGACCGCGTCGCTGCTGGTCCTCGCGCTCATCTACCGGCCGCTCGTCATGGAATGCTTCGATCCCGCCTTCGTCCGCTCGGTCGGGGGGCGCGGCGGGGCCGTCCACACCGTTTTCCTCGCTCTCGTCGTCGTCAACCTGGTCGCCGGCTTCCAGGCCCTCGGCACGCTGATGTCGGTCGGCCTCATGATGCTTCCCGCGGCGGCGGCGCGCTTCTGGGCGCGCGAGGTGTGGACCTTGAGCCTGCTCTCGACCGCCATCGCCTTCGCCTCGAGCTATGTCGGCCTGCTGCTCTCCTACCACGCGAACCTGCCTTCGGGTCCGGCGATCATCCTCACCGCGTCCGTCTGCTACATCGCCTCCCTTCTCGCGGGGCGGCGCGACAGCGTGCGCACGCGCCATTTGGTCCGCTCGCATATTCACGCCTGAACGCGCGCACGGAAGCGGCGGCAAATCGCCCGGCGATTAGGGTTAAATTAGGGTTTGGCCGATACCGATGAGGGCGAGAGCAGGCGGGCGATGGCGAAGCGAAGGACGCATCCTCTGGCGACATACCGCAGGCCGCCGCAGGCGCCACGGCAGCGCCGGCGGGCGGCGGCGCCGTCGCGCCGCGCCCTCCTTCTCGGCGGCTTCGGCGCCGTTGCCGCCGGCTTCGGCATTGCCGAGCTGCTGCGTGCGGCGCCGCCCCTGCCGCGCGCCACCCCGCCCGAGGCCGCCAGGCGCGTGGCGGCGTCGCGCCCGGCGATCGTGACCATGGAGGAAGTGCCGCTGCCGGCGGATATCTATGTTCCGCCGGAGCCGGAAGAGCCCGCCGCCGCGCCGGGTCCGGCGGTGCCGAAGACCGAACCCGCCCCCCTCCAACCCGTCCCCGTCGCCCGCCCTTCTGCGCCGCCCCGTCCACGGCCGGCGACCGGCACGCCGACCTGGCTGCGCAATGCCCGCCCCTTCGTCGGCGCGGGCGCCGCTCCGGCCGTTGCCATCGTCATCGACGATCTCGGCCTCGACCAGGCGCGCACCAGCCAGGCTGTCGCGCTGCCGGGCGAGGTCACCTTGGCCTTCATGACCTATGGCGACCGGCTCTCCGATTGGACGAGAGCGGCGCGCGAGCGCGGCCGCGAGTACCTGGTGCACTTGCCGATGCAGCCGGAATCGCTGGCGGTCGATCCCGGGCCGAATGCGTTGACGACGAGCCTCGCCGAGCCCGAAATCCTCCGCCGCCTCCGTTGGGGGCTGAGCCGCATGGAGGGGTATGTCGGCGTCAACAACCATATGGGCAGCCGCTTCACCGCCGATGCCGCGCGCATGAGCATCGTGCTCGAGGAGCTGAAGGCGCGCGGCTTGCTCTTCCTCGATTCCCGGACGACGCCGCGCACCGTTTGCCCGCGCGTGGCGGCCGCGCATGATTTGCCCTTCGCCTCGCGCAACGTCTTCCTCGACAATGAGGCGACGGCCGACGGCGTGCGGCGGCAATTGGCGGAGCTGGTGGGCGTCGCCCGCCGGCACGGCGCCGCGATCGGCATCGGCCACCCGCACGACGCGACGCTTTCGGTTCTGGCGGAGTGGCTGCCCGCCGCGACATCGCAAGGCATAAGGGTCGTGCCGCTCACGAGCGCCATGCGCCGCACGAGCCTCGTCGGCTGATCTCTGGATATTCTCGCCTCGGCGTCAGGCCGAAACCTGAGGCTACTCCCCCTCCTCGATGCGGTCCGCGAGATCCTCGAATTCCTGGGCCAGCTTCAGAAGGCGTCTGCGCACATTCTCCTCGCTCGCGAGCGAGGCGAGCTCGACAAATTCACGGGCTTTTTCACGCAAATATCCAGCATCCATCGATATTCCTGCTGTGTTGAGTCGGTTCTGTTCTCGGGCGTTTCGCTGTTGATGAGCGCGCGCCGAATACACTTCCCGCTCAACACATGGGACGGTGAAATTCATCCTTATCGGCGTGTAATAATGTGTTTCAATTATGTTTGGCCATACGCGGTTTGATACGGCTCATTTGTGTTTGTTCCCGCAATTTACGTGTTCTTTTACATTGTGTTGCACCATCGGGAGCCGAGAGAGGGCTCTGATACAATTTGCCTCCCATTCGCCCGGATGCGTTTCGCGCGGGAACTTCACGGTTTTCGCCGCTTCGCCGCGCCATTATCCTGCCGGCGACGTTTCGCTGAGCGACGAGAACCCGATGATCCGCGTGCTCTATCCTGACGCCTCCTTTCGCGGCGAGCCCGATATCGAGCGCGAGGTCGGCGGCGCCGACACGGAGATCGAGGTGCATCGCATTCGCTCGGGCTCGGTGATCTCGGCCGAGAGCTGGGCCAAGTGCGATGCCGTCATCATGACGCGGATGAATTTCGGAGAGGCGGAGCTGGCGCGCGCGCCGCGCTGCCGCATCGTCGTGCGGATGGGGGTCGGCTACGACACGGTCGACCTCGCCGCCTGCGGCCGGCGGGGCGTCGCCGTCTGCAACGTGCCCGATTACGGCACGACCGATGTCGCCGACCACGCCATCGCCATGATGCTGAGCCTTGCCCGCGGCACGGCGCGCTACAACGAGGTGCTCCGCGCCGAGCTCGCGCAGGGCTGGCGCTACGACGCGCCGTCGACGGTGCGGCGCCTGCGCGGCGCCGTCTTCGGGGTCATCGGCCTCGGCGCCATCGGCACGGCGGCAGCGCTCCGCGCCCGCGCCTTCGGCATGGCGGTCCGTTTCTACGATCCCTACATCCTCCCCGGGCGGGACCTCGCCTTGGGCTTCGAGCGCGACATGAAGCTCGAAGCTCTGCTCGCCGCCGCCGATGTCGTCACCATCCACGCGCCGCTTACGGACGAGACGCGGCGCATGATCGACGACGGCGCGGTCGCCCGCATGAAGGAGGGCGCGCTCCTCATCAATGCGGCGCGCGGGCCCATCGTCGATACCGCCGCCGTGCTGGCCGGGCTGAAGACAGGTCGGATCGGCGGCGTCGGCCTCGACGTGCTGCCGAAGGAACCGCTCGACCTCGCCGATCCGCTGATCGCCGCCTGGCACGCCGACGAGCCCTGGATCAGAGGGCGCGTCCTCCTGTCGCCGCACGCCGCCTTCTACAGCGCCGCGAGCTTCGCCGATCAGCGGCGGAAGTCGATCGAGACGGCGCTGCGCTATTTGCGCGACGGCATCCTCGTCAACTGCGTCAATGCCGAATTCCTCCGGCGGAACGAGCAGTAGATCGCTTTTGGCGGATTTTGGTCGCGTTTCCAGGGAATGAAGCGGCGGCGCGGAGCGTATTATAGCAGCGCTCTGAAATGCCGCTTGTAGCCGCGGTAAATCGGGCTAGACTCTCTCGCTGCGCATCTGGGGGCTGCTTTGCTGAAAGCCTGTGGGCTCATCGTCTGCGCTTTTCTCCTCGCCGGGGCCGGCGCCGGCCCCGCGGCGGCGGGCACGCGCCAGACCTACACATATCGCGTCGAGCATCCGCGCTATGGCGACATCGGCACCTATGTCGACACCGTCGAGCAGAACGGCGATTCGCGGCGGATCGACACGCGGCTGCGCGTCGCCGTCAAGGTGCTCGGCATCGTCATGTTCCGCGAGGAAGCCGACCGCACCGAGCTCTGGCGCGGCAACCGCCTCGTCGGCTTCGACGGCGTCACGGTGACGAATGGCGAGCGCGTCGAGGTGCACGGCAAGGCGCAAGGCAATGGCTTCGTCATCACGACGCCGACGGGCACCACCGTCGCGCCGGCCAATGTCTACCCGTCCGAGCCCTGGGCGGCGGGGATGGCGAATCCCGTCGTCATGATGTCGACGAAGAGCGGCAAGCTCTTCCCGGTCAAGGCGAGCGGCGCCGACCAGGCCGTCGTCTCTCTCTATGGCGCGCAAGTGCCGGTTCGGCATTATCAGTTCCAGACCGATAAGCATCAGGATGTCTGGATGAATAGCCGCGGCATCCCTGTGCGCTTCCGCACGGAAGAAGACGGCACGCCCATCGACTTCGTGCTCACCCCCGAGCAGGTGGCGCAGCTCGGCGCCCAATAGCCGCGGGTCGGATCGCGCGGTCGCGGGGACGCTCGAACCACCAAGTCAGGAAGGCGCCGAGCTGGCGCCGCCGCGTGACGCCCTGATGCGCGTCCTCGAAGAGCACGAGAATTGATCGCGCTTCGCGCGCGAACCATCTTCGTGCCTTCGTGCCTTGGTGGTTCAACCGTCAGCGCGCCCGCTCCAATCGATTTTCCTCCCCTTTTCCTCGCCGCGGCGGCTATCGTTCGCTCGCCGCCGGTGCCGATCCGGCGGCGACGCGGGCGCAAGGGGTGGTGATGCCGGACTATTCCCTCGGGATCGATATCGGCGGCACGTTCACCGACATCGTCGTCTACGACCACGGCTCCGGCCGCCAGTGGAGCCGCAAGGTGCTGACGACCCATGGCGACCCGGCGCTCGGCGTCATCGACGGCATCGCCGCAATCCTCGCCGCGGAGCGCCTCGATGCGGCCGGCTTCCGCCGCGTCGTCCATGCGACGACGCTGTTCACCAACGCCCTCATCGAACGCAAGGGCGCGGTGACCGGCCTGCTCACGACGAAAGGCTTCCGCGACACGCTCGAGATCGGCCGCGAGCGCAAATACGAGCTCTACGACCTCGCCATCGCCAATCCGCCGCCCCTGGTGCCGCGCGATCTGCGCTTCGAGGTCGCCGAGCGGATCATGGCCGACGGCGCCGTCGAAGAGGCGCTCGACGAGGAGGGCGTCCTTGCCGCGGCGGCGGCGCTCGCCGGACGCGGCGTGCAGGCGCTCGCCATCCTCTTCCTCCACTCCTATCGCAACCCCGCGCATGAGGAAGCGGCGCGAACCCTCATCGCCCGCGGCTTTCCTGATCTCTTCGTCACGATCTCCTCGGAGGTCGTGCGCGAGATCCGCGAATACGAGCGGGCGACGACGACGGTCGCCAACGCCTATGTCATGCCGCTCGCGACGCGCTATCTGGAGCGGATGGCGGCGGAGATCGCCGGGCTCGGCCTCGAGGCGCCGCTCTGGCTGATGCTGTCGAATGGCGGGCTGACGCATGTCGCCGAGGCGCAGCGGCGTCCCGTGCAGATGCTGGAGTCGGGCCCGGCGGCCGGGGCGCTTGCCGCCGCCTTCTTCGGCGCCGCCGACAGCGGCGGCGATGTGCTCGCCTTCGACATGGGCGGCACGACGGCGAAGCTCAGCCTCATCGACAAGGGCGAGCCGCTCGTCGCCTACGGCTTCGAGGCGGCGCGGCAGAAGCGCTTCGTCGAGGGCAGCGGCCTGCCGATCCGCATCTCGGCGCTCGACCTCATCGAGATCGGCGCCGGCGGCGGTAGCATCGCCCGTCGCGATGAGATCGGGCTCTTGAAGGTCGGCCCCGAGAGCGCCGGCTCGGAGCCGGGCCCCGCCGCCTACGGGCGCGGCGGAACGGCCCCGACCGTGACCGACGCCAATTTCCTCCTGGGCTACCTCAACCCCGATTTCTTCGCCGGCGGCACCATGGCGATCGACCTCGCGGCGGCGCGCGATGCGATCGAAGGCCTCGCCCGCCGCCTCGATCTGTCCCCGATGGCGACGGCCTGGGGCATCTACGACATCGTCAACGAGAACATGGTCCGCGCCGCCCGCGTCCATGTCGCCGAGCGCGGCCGCGACCCGCGCCACTATCAGCTCGTGCCGACCGGCGGCGGCGGGCCGGTGCATGGCTATTACGTCGCCAAGAAGCTGGGATTAACGCGCCTCATCGTGCCGCCCGCGGCGGGGGTCGCCTCGGCCTTCGGCCTCCTCGTCGCGCCCATCCGCGTCGATCGCGTCGCCACGATCGGCTTCCGCCTCGACCGGCACGCGCCGGCGGCGCTCGAAGCGCACTTCCGCGCGCTCGAGGAGGATGCGCGGCGCACCATCGCGGATTCCGGCCTCGTGCTCGACCATATCGCCGTCGACCGGCTCGTCGACGGGCGCTATGTCGGCCAAGGGTTCGAGCTCACCGTCGCGCTCCCCGCCGGTCCCTATGACCGGGCGCCCGAGGACGAGACGCGGCAGCGCCTCGCCGCCGCCTTCGAGGCGGGCTACCGGGGCAAATTCGCCCGCACGCCCGGCCGCGTGCCGATCGAGTTCACCAATATCCGCACGACGCTGCGGGCGAAGGTGCCTGGGTCGGCGCGGCTCGGCGGCGCGGCGCGGCATGCCCGCGGCGAAGCGCTGAAGGGGCGGCGCTCCGCCTACTTCCCGGAGCTCCGGCGCTTCGTCGAGACGCCGGTCTATGACCGCGCGCGGCTCGCCCCGGGCGAGGAATATGGCGGTCCAGCCCTTGTCGAGGAGGACGGCTCGACCCTCGTCCTCGGTCCCGCGGGCCGCCTCCGCGTCGCCGCTTCCGGCAACATCATCGTCGAGGTGGAGTGATGACGGCCGGTGCCCCGACTACGATCGACCCGGTCACGCTGGAAATCGTCTGGACGCGCATCGGCTCGATGGTCGATGAGGCGGCGAAGGTGATCGCGCGCACCGCCTTCTCGACCTTGTCGAACGAGGCCAACGACTTCGCCTGCGTGCTGACCGACGCGCGCGGCAATTCGCTCGCCGAGAATACCGGCTCCATTCCCTCCTTCATCGCGACCTTGCCGGCGACGGTGCGCCACATGATCGCCGGCATCGGGGTCGAGCGGATGCGGCCCGGCGACGTGCTCGTGACCAACAACCCGTGGCAGGGGACGGGGCACCTCAACGATGTCTGCCTCGTCCGCCCGATCTTCCGAGAGGGCCGACTCGTGGCGTTCGGCGCCAGCACCTCGCATGTTCCCGATATCGGCGGCAAGATCCGCTCGATCGAGCCGAAGGAGCTCTTCGAGGAAGGCTTCCATATTCCGCTCATGCACCTGCTGCGCGCGGGCGAGCCCGACGAGTCGCTGCTGACCCTGCTGCGCACCAATGTGCGCACCCCCGACCAGACGGTGGGCGACATCTTCGCGCAGGTGGGCGCGCTCGACCTCCTGGAGCGCCGCCTCGGCGAGATGATGGCGGATTACGGTCTCGCGAGCCTCGAGGCGATCGCCGACGCCCTCTTCGCGCGGGCCGAGGCGGCGATGCGCAAGGCGATCGCGGCGCTGCCCGACGGTACCTGGCGCTACGAGATGACGACCGACGGGCTCGACGAGCCGTTCACCATCAAGGTCGCGGTGACGGTCGCCGGCAGCGACATCGCCATCGACTACGCCGGTACTTCGCCGCAGCAGCCGCGCGCCGTCAACACGGTCTGGGCCTATACCTATGCGATGAGCGCCTATGCCGTGAAATGCTTGCTGCTGCCCAACCTGCCGAACAACGCCGGCATGTTCCGCTCCTTGACGGTGACGGCGCCCGAGGGCTCGCTCGTCAACCCGCGCTTTCCCGCCTCCTGCGGCGGCCGGGCCTCCGTCGGACACTATCTTCCGGTCGCAATTTTCGCCGCCATGGAAGAGGCGGTTCCCGACCGCGTCATGGCGGGGGCCGGCTCGCCGCTCTGGATCCTGACGCAGACCGGCATCCGCGACAACGGCATGACCTATGCCAATGTGCTGTTCTTCAATGGCGGCATGGGCGCGCTCCGGGAGAAGGACGGCGAGAGCTGCCTCTCCTGGCCGAGCAACATCTCCTCGACGCCGGTCGAGGTCGCCGAGCGCAACAGCCCGCTCGTCTTCCGCCACAAGCGCCTCCGCCCCGGCTCGGGCGGCGCCGGTCGCCATCGCGGCGGGCTCGGCCAGGAGATCCTGATGGAGAACCGCTCCGAGACGCCGATCGCCGTCGGCTTCATCACCGAGCGGACGCGGTTTCCGGCGCCGGGCCTCGCGGGCGGCGGGCCGGGCGGCCTCGGCCGGGTCGAGATCAACGGCAAGCCCGTCGACAATCGGCTGCAGCACACCCTCGTCAAGGGCGACAGCATATTGATGGCGACGCCGGGCGGCGGCGGCTATGGCGATCCGCGCGCGCGGCCGCACGCGCTCGCCGAGCGCGACCGCGCTTTGGGCTATATCGAGGAGGCGCCGGTTCAGAGCCCGAGATAGGCCGTGCGGATGCGGTCGTCTTCGCGCAGCGCCGCAGCCCGGCCCTCGAAGGCGATGCGCCCCGTCTGCAATACATAGGCGCGATCGGCGATTTCGAGGCATTCGGCGACGCGCTGCTCGACGATGAGCACCGTCGTCCCTTCGGCGCGGATGCGGGAGACGGCGGCGAGAATGTCGTCGACGAGGCGCGGCATGATCCCTTGCGAGGGCTCGTCCAGCATGAGGAGGCGCGGGCGGTTCATGAGGGCCCGGCCGATCGCCAGCATCTGCTGCTCGCCGCCGGACAGCGTCTCCGCCCGCTGGCCGAGGCGCTCCTTGAGGCGCGGAAAGAGGGCGAAGACGAGGTCGAGCGGTGCGTCGCGCCCGGCATCGCGGCGATGCGCATAGGCGCCGAGGCGGAGATTGTCGACGACGCGCAGGCGCGGGAAGAGGCGGCGGCCTTCGGGTACGAGCGAGACGCCGGCGCGGGCGATGCCGTGCGGCGGGAGCTGGCGAAGGTCGGCGCCGTCGAGGCGAAGATCGCCGCTGTCGATCCGCACCATCCCGGCGATCGCCTTCAAGAGCGTGCTCTTGCCGGCGCCATTGGCGCCGAGCACGGCGACGATCTCGCCGCGCTCGACCGCGAGCGACACGCCGTGCAGCGCCTTGAGGCCGCCGTAGGAGGCGCTGAGATCGGTAACGGTCAGCATGAGGACGTCACGTCGCTGCTGCAATCAATGAGCGTGGACGATCGAATTCACG
Organism: Alphaproteobacteria bacterium; assembly: GCA_021325525.1. Classification (GTDB taxonomy): domain Bacteria; phylum Pseudomonadota; class Alphaproteobacteria; order ATCC43930; family CGMCC-115725; genus URHD0088. Next base: position 42,654 of record JAJPHB010000050.1, on the reverse strand, counting down.
CGCCTGCCTCCACCCGCCGCCGGTAGCGCTCGCCGAGATAGGCGGCGATCACCGTTTCGTTCCGCACGATGTCCGCCGGCTTGCCCTCGGCGATGACGCGGCCAAGATCGAGGACGACGGCGCGGTCGACGAGCGGCATCACCACTTCCATCACATGCTCGACCATGAGGATGGTGACGCCGCGGCGGCGGATTGCGCGAACGAGCTCGACTCCGGCCTGCGCCTCGGTCGGCGTCAGCCCGGTCAGGACCTCGTCCAGGAGGAGGAGCTTCGGCCCCGTCGCGAGCGCGCGCGCCACTTCGAGGCGGCGCTTCTCCGGCGGGGTCAGCGCGGAGGCCAGCGCGTCGCGCCGCGCGCCGAGGCCGGTGAAGTCGAGAATCTCCAGCGCCGCGGCTTTGGCGGCAGCGCTGGCGGGCAGACGGTTGAAGGCGCCGACCATGACGTTCTCGAGCACCGTCATCGTCTCGAAATTGCGCACCACCTGGAAGGTGCGGGCGATGCCGCGCCGGGCGCAGGCGGCGGCGCCCAACTCCGTCACGTCCTCGCCGGCGAAGCGGATGCGGCCCGATGAAGGCTTCAACATCCCGGAAATCAGGTTGAAGAGCGTCGTCTTGCCGGCGCCGTTGGGGCCGATGAGGCCGAGAATTTCGCCTTCCGCGACGGCGAAGCTGACCGCGTCGTTGGCGACGAGCCCAACGAAGCGGCGCGTCACCCGATCGAGCTCAAGCAGCACGCGCCGCCTCCCTGCGGACCCGCGCCGCGGCGGCATGGCGCTGCAAGGCGGGGACGAGACCGACGAGCCCCTGCGGCTTCGCCACCGCGACGACCATGACGAGCGCGCCGTAGACGATGAGGTCGAGGCCGCTGCCGCTGCCCCCGACATAGCTGCGCGTCGCCTCCGAGAGCGGGATGAGGATCGCGGCGCCGAGCGCCGGCCCCCAGAGCGTGCCGACGCCGCCCAGCACGGCGGGAAGGGTGATGAGGATCGAGAGCTGGCCGCTCAAGACGCTGTCGGGATCGATGAAGGCGACGAACTGGGCGTAGACGGCGCCGATGATGCCAGTGAAGAAGGCGCTGGCTGCGGCGGCGACGAGCTTCGCGCGGAAGATGCGGACGCCGACGCTTTCGGCGGCGATGGGATCGTCCTTGATGGCCCGCCAGGAAAAGCCCCAGCGCGAGTTCTCGAGCGCATAGCTGGCGAGCCAGACGATCGCGGCGAGGGCAAGGAAGGCGTAGTAATAGGGCAGCTTCGAGCTGCGGAATTGGAGATGCGGCCAGCTTTCGGCGACATAGGGGATGAAGATGCCGCTGGCGCCGCCCACCGCATCCCAGTTGAGGAAGAGCAGATAGCCGATCTGCGCCACGACGAGCGTCGCGATGGCGTAGTAGTGGCCGCTCATGCGGAAGCAGGGCCAGCCGACGAGAAGCGAGGCGAGGGCGGCGGCGATGCCTGCCGGCACGAGGCCGAGCAGCGTCGGCACGCCCGCCGAAGCGTCGAGCACGGTCGCGACATAACCGCCGATGCCGAAGAACAGCGCCTGGCCCAGCGAGATCTGGCCGCAATAGCCGCCGAGGATGTTCCAGGCCTGCGCCAGGCCCGCATACATCACGGTGAGGATGAGGACGTTCTGCCAATAGGGATCGCGGATGGCGAGCGGGGCGAGGATGAGCGCCGCGAGGACGAGGCCGCCGATGCGGGCCTGGCGCCGCCGGTAGCGCGCTTCGGCGTCGAGCGGCGCCCTCGGCTCAGAGCTTGCCAAAGAGCCCTCGCGGCCGCAGGAAGATGACGAGAAGATAGAGGGCGAAGATGCCGATCTGCTTCATCGCCGGGGAGATGAGAATGGCGGTGAGCGCCTCGACGAGGCCGATGGCGAGGCCGGCGATGAGCGCGCCCATGAGGCTGCCGAAGCCGCCGAGCGCCACGGTGACGAAGGCGATGAGGGCGAAGACGTCGCCGATGATGGGCGAGACGTAATAGAAAAGCGCGAGCATGGTGCCGGCGATGCCGACCGTCGCGGCGCCGATGCCCCAGCCGACCGAGAAGATGTAGTGGCGGTCGATGCCGATGAGGGCGACCGCCTCGCGGTCCTCGCGCGTCGCTTCGAGGGCGCGGCCGAAATCGGTGCGCGTCGTCAGCAGCCAGAGGCCGAGGAAAGCAGCGACGCAGACCGCGGCGCCGGCGAGCTGCGGCAGCGGCAGGTAGATGCCGGCGACGCTCATCGTCTTGTCGCTGAGAAAGGCGCCGCGGATGGCGCGGAAATCGGGGCCGAAGGCGAATTGCGCGACGCCGCGCAGGAAGATGGCGAGGCCGAAGGTGACGAAGATCTGGGCCATGCCGGAATTCACCTTGAGGCTCAAGGCGCGCGTGATGAAGACGCGGTAGACCATGACGCCGATGAGGAAGAGGAAGCCGGCGACGACCGGCAGCGCGAGCAGCGGGTCGAGGGCGAAGGCAACCCACAGGAAGAAGGCGGCGTACATCGCCACCATCAGGAATTCGCCATGGGCGAAGTTGACGACGTCCATGAGGCCGAAAATGAGGCTGAGCCCCGCCGCGATGAGCGCGTAAATGAGCCCCGTCAAGAGCCCGCTGACGATGATCTGGATGAGGGTCTCGGCGGTCATGCGGGCGGATCGTCGGTGAGCGATTCGGCGCCGTTCTCCCTTTCGCTCCGCAACGCCTTTGCAAAACCCTCTCCCCTCCGGCGAGAGGGGAGGGTGAGGGGGACCGCCGCCGGATTCAAATCATCGAGACACAACGACTTGCCCTCACCCTAACCCTCTCCCGCAAGCGGGAGAGGGGCATTCGAAGGCCGCGCAAGGGGAGAGGGGGCAAGAGAACCCTATTCTCGCGCCGACCGCCCTTATTGGACGTTCCACACCGCCGGCTCGCTCGCCACGTCGAAGGGCCAGATCGTGCGCCATTTGCCGTTCTTGATCTGCGTGATGATCGGCGTCGCCTCGGTGTTCTGCCCGTTGGCGTCGAACTTGACGCCCTTCCACGGCATGATGGTGCGCGAGCCGGGCATGTCCGTCGCCTGCAGCGCCGCCCGGATCTTCGCGGGGTCGGTGCTGCGGGCGCGGTCGATCGCATCGGCGAGAATGATGAGGCCGGTGAAGACGCGGCCGCTGCTGTCGTTGAGGTCCTTGTTCGCGCGCTTCTTGAACATCTCGTTGACAGGGCCGATCGCCGGCCGGTTCTTCACGTCGGTGGCGAAGCTGCTGCGGCTGATGATGCCTTCGGCGGCGGGGCCCACGGCATCGACGAGCGCCTGATCGGCGAAGCCGGCGGCTTGCGCCACGATCGCCTTCGGCCGCCAGCCGAGCTCGGACATGGTCTTCATCATCAGGATCGCGTCGCTGGTATAGGAGCTCGGCATCAGCACCGGCGCATTCGCCGCCTTCAGCTCCTGAACCTCGGCGGTGAGGGAGGGGCTGTTGGCGCGGTACTTGATGTCGGCGGCAACCTTGATGCCGCGCTCCTCGGCGAGCTTGCGGAGAATGGTCCGGCTGTCGGTGCCGAACAGCGTGTCCTCGGCGATGAGCGAGACCGAAGCGACCTTCTTGCCGGTCTTCTTCTCCATATCGCCAATGAAATCGAACATCGCCGTCGAGAACATGAGGTCGTGCGCCGTCGGCCGGAAGAACCATTTGAAGCCGCGCTGCGTGAGGCTCGGCGAGGTGCTGTCGGCGCAGAGGAAGGGAACGCCGTAGCGCTCGGCAGTCTGCGCGACCGTCGCCGAGACGGCGCTCTGATAGGCGCCGATGAGGGCCACGACCTTCTCCTGCGTGATAAGGCGCTCGGCTTCCGCGCGGCCTTTCTGCGGGTCGCCCTGGTGGTCGGCGATGATGACGCGGATCTTGGCGCCGCCGAGATGCGGCAGCCCGCTCGTCTTGGCGAGCGGCAAGTCGAGATCGTAGCTGTTGTTGACAAGGTCGACGGCGGTCTCGAGGGCATGGCGGTCGTCGAGCCCGACGGGGGCGCTGCCGCCGCTCAGCGGGTAGAGCGCGCCGATCACCACTTCGTTGGGCGCGGCGCCGGCCGGCGCCGCGCCCAACGCCGTGATCAGCAGCAATCCCAAGGCACCAAGCGCAGCGGATGCCAACCGCATGATTCCCTCCCCGCAAAACGGCGCCCGCGCGCCCGTTGTTGAAAAAAATGCTACGGAGCCGCCGGCGCGAATGCAAGCGCGCCGCCGCGCCCGAATCGGCTACTGCCAGCAGCCGATCTGGACGACGAACCGGCGCGACTTGGCATGCACCTCCTCCAAACTCAAGCCGCGCTGCGGCCCCGCGGCGATGACCGGGGTGACGGAATGGGCGGCAAGGAAGCGCATGACGGCCGTCCACGAGATCGCGACGCCGATATCGGTGACGAGCGTATGGGTCGCCCGGAACACCTTCGGCGTGTCGATCGTCGCATGGACGACGCCGAGAACATTCCCCGCCTCGTCGAGCAGCGGGCTGCCGCTGTTGCCATGCCGCACCTCGCCTCTGAACTCGACGCGGTCGCTCGCGGTCGCCAGGCGAATCGGGTCGATGCGCGCCGGCGAAAGTGTCGACAAGCGAGTCGGCAGTCCGTAGGCAGGATATCCGACGACAGCGAGTCGCGCCCCGTCCGACCGCCCCGGCGCGGCGCTGAAGGCGGCGATCCCGGGGGGCGGCGCGTCGGCTTTCAGCAGGGCGAGATCCTGCCGCGCGTCGCTCGCGACGAGATGCAGCGCCAGCTTGTCGCCGTCATCGGAAGCGGCGGTGAAGAGGCCGCAATGATCGACGACATGCGCGTTGGTCAGGAGCTCGCCGCCGCTGCCGACATAAAAGCCGGAGCCGGTGCCGATAAGGCGGCGTGTCCCGGCGACGGGATCGGCGGTCGTCTCCTGCACGCCCGACTGGATGCGCAGGCGCCGCGCGGCGGCCAGCGCCGCCTCGCGCTCCGCCGAGATCACCTCTCCGCGGCAGAGGTCCGGCAGAGTGTGGGTGACGATCTCGCGCTCGGCGTCGTAGCAGGCGATCACCGCCGGGTCGCGTTCCTCGGCGGCGGCGCCGAAGAGCGCGGCGAGCCAGAACCCGATCGCCCATGATGTCAGCCGGCGCCATCGGCGCCGCGGCCGCTCTTTCCGACCTTCCCGAACCTGCCGCCGGCGGCGGAGGAATGGGCGGGGAAAAGCGAAATTGAGCGGCGATGGCGCAGTCATCTCGATGGCAAGGAGCTGTCTCTCGCAGATGCGGCAAAAGGGGCCGAGGCCGCGTCGCAACTTTGACACACCGCGCAAGCGAGCGCAAAGGTAGCGGAATTTACCTTTGTTTCACCTTGCGGAACCAACCTTCCGATGGGGCGTATTGGTGAATGAAGGCATAACCAAGATTCCGGGAGGTCTCTGATGCGCGCGGCTTTTGCGCTCCTAGCGATGTGCGCCGCCGTGGCGGCATGCAGCAGACCCAACGCCGGTTCCGAGACGCCGCCCGGCGTCTCATATCGCATCAACAACGGCAACCTCGCTGAGAGCAACGAGCGCGCCGCGCAGTATTGCGGGCAATACGGCAAGACGGCGACGCTCGACAGCGTCAGCAACGAATCGGGCGGCGGCAAGATTGCCGTCTATAGCTGCCAATGAGCGCCGCTCACGACGGCGATGCGAGAGCATCGGCCGATCACGCGAAAGCGCTGAAAAACGCCTTGCCAGGGCTACCTCCCGGCGATACGGTGCGCTCGCCTGAACCTGGGCGGCGCGTCTTTCCCGACGCTCTGCCGGCGACTGCCATGTCGAGCTGGGCGAACCGGCCGATGAATGGCGGACGCCCGATCCTTGCAACCGACATTCGGCGCCGCTGGGAGGCTCGTCACCGCGGGGGCGAGCGGCCATGAGCGCCGCTGGCGAGAGCGCGCGGCGCGAGCCGTCGCTTTGGGCATGTTGGGGGGTAATGGACATCAGGGTGGCGCGCCTCGCGCGAAGGCTCATCTCCGAACGCCACATCGCGATCCGCTCGAAGGGCCGGATCCGCTATCTCACCCTGACGCGCTCCTGGCAGGTCGCCGGGTTGTGCATATTGCTTGTCGGCGCCTCGGCCATGGCGCGTCTGACCGTCGGCTACATCGCGAGCGACCGCAAGGCGGCGCATCGCGCCGCCGAGGTCGCGCAGGCGGAGATGTCGAACGACCAGCTGCGCGAGCTGGTCGGACGCCTACAAGACCAGCTCGCCGTGGCTCTGCATGACGCCGGCCGCATGCGCGCGCGACTCGCCACGGTGATGTCGCAGAACGCGGCCATACGCAACGACCTCTATGCCATGGAGGCGCGGCTGCGCAGCGCCGAGGAGGCGCGCGCCGGATTGCTGGCCGAGCGCGACTCGGCGCGCGAGCGTCTCGCCGCGGCGGAGGCCGCCATTGCGGCAAAATCGGCGCAGATCGCGCGGATGAGCCACAGCCTCGACGGGACGAAATCCGACCTGAAGCAGACCGAGCAGCAGCGCGCCGGCTTGACGAGCCGCATCCACGAGCTCGCGGCCGAGCTGCAGGCGGCGAGCGCGCAGGCGGCGCAATCGAAGGCTGCCGCCGAAGCCGCGGAGCGGAAGCTGCGGCAGATGACGGCCGAGCACGAGAAGCTGCTCGGCGAGCGCGGCGGCCTCGCCGGCAAGCTTGCCGCTCTCGAGCCCCCGCGCCTCGAAGCGGAGAAGCCGGAGAAGCTTGCCCTCGCCGAGCCGGCGCTCGCAGATCAGCGCGGTGCGGCCGGCGCCGGCGCCACCGGCTTCGGCTATCTCGAAAACGAGACGCGGCGCGGTTGGGGCGAGCTGATGCGCGTCCTCGCCTCGGCCGGGGTCGATCTCGACAAGCTCGCGGCGCGCTACGGCGCGGTGCCGCCGGGGCAGGGCGGCCCCTTCGTTGCGCTCGGGGCGATCAAGCAGGGTGCCGGCCTCTCCGAGGGGATGCGCAAGATGCTGCGGGCGCTCCCCCTGTCGGCACCGCTCGCGCAATATCAGCTCGAGAGCCGATTCGGTCCGCGCGTCGATCCCTTCAACCATCGGCAATCGATGCATACCGGGCTCGATTTCGCCGCGCCCTTCAAATCGCCGGTCTACAACACGGCCCCCGGCGTCGTCGTCTTCGCCGGGGTCAAGCACGAATACGGCAAGGTCGTCGAAATCGACCACGGCTCGGGCATCGTCACGCGCTATGCCCATCTTCACCGCATCACCGTCGCGCTCGGCCAGCGCCTCACCGCGCGCGAGCAGATCGGGCTCCTCGGCAGCACCGGGCGCAGCACCGGGCCGCATGTCCACTACGAGGTGCTGGTGAACGGCACGCCGCAGGATCCGGAGAAATTCCTCGACGCCGGCAAGAGAATCATCCAGGCGGCGGGCAATTAGTAGTCAGACGCAATCTCCGCCCGTTCGAGACGGGCAGAGATCGCCAGGGCGTCTTGGGCTCAAATCCGGCGCTTGCCCCCTGCGAAGACTTGATGCCAGGCCAGAATGCGGACGGAGCGGCGGAGGCCAGTCGGCCAGAAGGGGTCTGCTCTGACGAGACTGTCGACCGCCTCGGGGGTCTCGGCATCAACGAGCCATAGTCCGCCTGCAGGGTCGCCGGAGGCTTCCGTTAGCGGCCCGGCAATCTTGATGCTGGCCGCGTTCTCCGCGAGAAACGCGAGATGGGCGGCCATGTGCTGGTGGCGAGGGTCGGAACCGAGGTTGGGTGCGTCTTCAAATATAACGGCGTAAATCATGATGCTCCTCCGTGAGATTTGGAGAAGCCAGTCTTGCGCTGCAATCTTGTGCGCTGAAACGCGCAATCTTGCGGATCGAAAGCGCAAAAATGAAGACGTTGAACTGGGATGATCTCCGCTACATTCTCGCCGTCGCCCGCGGAGGGACATTCGCCGCCGCGGCCCGTTTGCTTGCGGTCGATGCAGAAGGCACTCGGCGCCGGTCTCTTTCTGCGCCGTGCCGACGGAACCTTGCAGCTAACCTCCGCCGGCGAACGGGCCGCGCTCCAGGCTGAGCGGATCGAACGCGAGATTTGCGGTCTCGCCTCAGCCGTATCCGGTGTTGACGACACCGCCGCCGGCACCGTCCGCCTGACTGCGGTTCCGATAATCGTCAACCACATCCTTCTGCCGGCCGCGCCAGCGCTGCTGAAGCGGTATCCGGCACTCAATTTGGGTTGATCGGCGATGCGCGCGATCTAAGCCTTACCCGGCGAGAAACCGATTTGGCTTTGCGCCTCGCTCGTCCCAAGACCGGTGGAACGCGGCTCACGGCGCGCCGCATCGGAACGATGCGATATGAGGCCTATGCATCGGCTTCGTGCTCGCCGCATGAGGCCGGTGCCATGCCCTGGATCACCTACGATGAGGCTATGGCGCACCTGCCGCAGGCACAATGGATCGCGGCGCGAGCGGCGGAAGCCGGAGAGATGATCGCTTCGGTGCGCGTCAACGATGCCGAGGCCGTGCTCGAAGCGGTGCTATCTGGATTGGGTCGTTCGCTCCTGCCCTCGGCGATTGCGGATGCCGACGCACGGCTGCAAAAGCTGAATTGCTCGGCGCGAATCCCGCTCCCGAGCCGCGAGCTCTGGCTTATCGCGCATCGGGAGCTGAGGGCGCTCGGGCGGATCGAGGCCGTGACCGAGTGGGTCCGGCAGGTCGCACCACGATAACGCGGACTCCTCCTCAGAAGCGGTCGATGAAAGCGTCGAGTGGGCCGGCGATCTCGGGTTCATCGAGCGTCGGCACATGGCCGACATCGGCCACCGTCACATGTTCGAGATCGGGCTTCGCCGCGACCATGCGCGCCAACCCTTCGGCGCTCAGCACGTCGGACAGCGCGCCGCGCACGGCGAGCGTCGGGATGTCGCGCAGGGCGCGGAAGATCGGCCACAAATCCTGGAACTTGCCGTTGCTGCGCAGCAGCGGCTTGGCGATCGCGATATCCCAGTCGAAATGGAGCAGCCCGTCGGCGCCCTCGCGATAGGTTGCGCGCGTGAAGTCTTCCCACCACGCATCGTCCTTGCTGGCGAGAAGCGGCAGCGCATCCCGCAGCAGGCGGATGGCGCTCGGCCAATCGCGTTGCGGCTGGTCGGCGCGGATGAAGTCGAGAATGCGGCCGAGCCCGTCCGGCGCGACATCGGGGCCGATGTCGTTGAGGACGGCGGCGGCGAGGCAGGCGGGGCGCAGCACCGCCAGACCCATGGCGAGAATCCCGCCGAGCGAGCTGCCGACGGCGATGACGCGCTCGACGCCGCAGGCGGCGAGGATGTCGCCGATATCGGCAAGATAGACGAAGGGATCGTAGTTGCGCCAATTCGGATCGTATTCCGAGCGCCCGCGGCCGCGATAGTCGGGGCAGAGGACGCGGCGGCGGGGGGCCAGGTGCAGCGCGAGGTTGGCGAAATCCTTGCTGTTGCGGGTCAGCCCCGTGAGACAGAGCACGGGCGTCCTCGAGCTCGACGGATCGCCGTAGTCGCGGCAATAAAGGCGCAGCCCGTCCTGCGCCGAGATCAGCCTTTCACGATACGGTAGTTCCACCGCGCGGCCCGTAGCCGGTCACCGCCCGAGATCGCTCGCCAGCGACAGCGCGACGGCCCGCCCCCCGAGCCGCATCCGATAGACTTGGAGGTTTTCGAGCACGCGCTGAACATAGTTGCGCGTCTCGCTGAAGGGAATGGACTCGATCCAGTCCACGACATCGGAGTTCTTGGCGCGCGGGTCGCCGAAATCGTCCATCCACTCCTTGACCCGCGCCGGCCCGGCATTGTAGGCGGCGATCGACAGAACGTAGGAGCCGTTGAACTTCTCCAGCAGGTCTTCGACATAGGCCCGCCCGAGCGTCAGGTTGTAATGCGGGTCGGTGAGGAGCCGGCTCGCCGAGAAGGGGATCTGCCGCGCCTTCGCCACCAGCTTCGCCGTCGCCGGCATGAGCTGCATCAGGCCGCGCGCGCCGGCGCTGCTGACGGCGCCGCGATCGAAGGCGCTCTCCTGGCGGGTCATGGCAAGCAGCAGCGGCCGCTCGACCTCGCTGCCGCCGCGCGGCAGCTCGCGCATCGGATAGCCGTGATTGATGAGCGGCACGCCGGCATAGCCGGCCTTCTTGGCGACGGCGATCGACAGATCGGCGCGGCCGATCGAATCGGTGAGCTGCGCCAGCATCGCGTGGTCGACCGGCACCTTGGCGAGGTCGCTGAGGCGCTCGGCGAAGGAGGCGATGTGGTCGTCGTCGCCGATTTCCGCCAGCATCTCGATGACGCGGACGAGCTCGCGCTTGCGGAACTGGGCGAGCTCTTCGGGCGAAGCCTTCGGCTCCGGCAGGACGCGCGGCGTCTCGCCGAGGCGCGCCGCGGCGAGCTGGCCGTAATAGGTCGTCGTATGCCGCGCCGCCGTCTCGAACCAGTCATGCGCCAGCTTCGGCTCCTTGAGGTCCTCGGCCGCGCGGCCCGCCCAATAGGCGCCGCGCGCCAGGCTGATCGGCAGCTTCACCGAATTGTAGAGCGCGACGAAATGGTCGTAGGCCGAGTGCGGGTCATGGAGGAAGCGCAGCGCGAGCCAGCCGGCGAAGAATTCCGCCTCGGCATGCGCCGGCCCTTCGGTGAGGCCGTGATGGACCACGATCTTGTAGGCGAGGGCGGGCTTGCCGTCGGCCAGCAGATGGCGCGCCACCGCTTGGCGTTCGGTCCACCACGCCGCCGGGCGCACCAGATCCTTCGGCGGGTTGAGCAGGATCTCCAGCGCGGCGCCCCACAGCTCCTTGTGCCGGCGCCAGCGCAGCCGGTCGTATTCGAGGCCGGGATCGTGCTGCAACTGCGGCGGCACCTTGGCCACGGCGCCTTCGACGCCGGGCCGCGCCGCGGCGAGCTTCAGCCGGGCATCGGCGAGGAGGCGGTATTCCTGGGGGACGCGCGGCATGACGCGGCGCGCGGCCTCGCCGAGCCCATCCCAGACGAGGCGATCGAGCCGCTTGATGTTGTCCTCGGTCCGGATGACCCCGGGGAAGCGCTGCAGGATGCTCTTCTCGTCGAAGCCGCTGAGCTCGGCGTTGATCCAGACGTCGCGAATCTCGGCGAGCGCCGCGGCGCGCTGGCCGGAATTCATCAGGAGCTCGGCCTGGCGCAGCTTGCCGTAGGGGGTAATCGGCGGGAAGCGCTTGAACCAGTCGCGCAGCACCGGATCGGAGACGCCGGCCAGCTCCTCCTCGGCGCGCTGGCGCAGGCGCTTCTGGCTCGGCCAATCGGGATTGTGGTCGAGGAACTCGGCGATCTCGGAAAAGGCGATGCCGTTGCCGCCGCTCTTCATCTCGAGCCAGCGCAGCACCTTGCGCGGCAGCGGATCCTTGCCTTGCGCGGCTTCGCGCGCCGCCGCCGCCCAATTGCCCGAACGCGCCGCCGCGAAGGCGTTGCGGTAGATCTGCCGGTCGGCGGAGGACAGGAGCTCGGCCCGGGCGAGCGAAGCGCCGAGAGAGAAAGCGAGCACCGACAGGAAGAGAAGGCGCAAAAGCACGTTCACTCGAACCCAACTCCTGGCTGCCGGAGCGCCTCGACAATGGAGCCGGCGGTATCTTACAGAGCGATTCTCGCGGCGGACAAGCGATCCCGACCGCGCCTGCCGGCACGCCAATTAAGGTTAGCGGGTTTTGGTCAACGCGACGTTAACGCGCATCGCGCGGCCTTGTTGCCGCGGCGCCTAGAGGCTTGTATGGTCGCTGGAAATTCAACGCCCTCCCCGGAGAACGGCCGATGTTCAAGGGCTCCTGCGTCGCGCTCATCACGCCTTTCCGCGACGGCGCGGTCGACGAGCGCGCTTTCCAGGATTTCGTCGCCTGGCAGATCGATCAGGGGACCGATGTTCTCGTGCCCTGCGGCACGACCGGGGAATCGCCGACCTTGAGCCACGAGGAGCACAACCGCGTCGTCGCCCTCTGCGTCGAGGTGGCGCGCGGCAAGGTGCCGGTCATGGCCGGAACCGGCTCCAACTCCACGGCCGAGGCGATCGCGCTGACGCGGCACGCGAAGAAAGCCGGCGCCGATGCGGTGCTGATCGTCACTCCCTATTACAACAAGCCGACGCAGGAGGGGCTCTACCAGCACTTCAAGGCGATTCACGACGCCGTCGACATCCCGATCTTCATCTACAACATCCCGCCGCGCAGCGTCATCGACATGAGCGTCGCCACCATGGCGCGGCTCGCGAAGCTGCCCAACATCGTCGGCGTCAAGGACGCGACCATGGACCTGGCGCGGCCGCTGCGCACGCGCCTCGCCATCGGCCCCGATTTCTGCCAGCTCTCGGGCGAAGACATCACCACGGTCGCCTATCTGGCGCAGGGCGGCCATGGCTGCATCTCGGTGACGGCGAACGTCGCCCCGGCGCTCTGCGCCGAGCTGCACGACGCCTGGCAGCGGCGCGACCTCGCGACGGTCTCCCGCATCAACGAGCGCCTGGCGCCCCTGCACGACGCCATGTTCTGCGAGGCGAGCCCGGGTCCGGTCAAATATGCGGCCTCGCTCATCGGCCGCGCCTCGGCCGAGACGCGCCTTCCCATTTGCGAGATCGCCGCCGAAAGCAAGGAGCGCGTCGCCGCGGCGATGCGCGGGGCGGGGCTCCTCAATTGAGGGCGAAGCGATGGTCCGCCGCGAGGCCGACCGCTACGTCGCCCAGAACCGCCGGGCGCGCCACGACTACCTGATCCAGGACACGCTCGAAGCCGGGCTCGTCCTGCGCGGCACCGAGGTCAAGATGCTGCGCCAGGGCCAGGCCAGCATCGCCGAGAGCTACGCCGCCGAGCGCGCCGGCGAGCTCTTCCTCGTCAACGCCCATATTCCCGAATACAAATCCGCGCGCATCAACCACGAGCCCGGCCGCCCGCGCAAGCTTCTCGTCCACCGCAAGGAGTTGGGGAAGCTCCTCGGCGCCATCCGCCGCGAGGGCATGACGATCGTGCCGCTCGGCATCTATTTCAACGCGCGCGGCCTTGCCAAATGCGAGCTCGGCCTCGCCAAAGGCAAGCGCAAGGCCGACAAGCGCCAGGCCGAGAAAGCGCGCGACTGGCAGCGCGACAAGGCGCGCATCATGCGCGAGCGCGGGTGATCTCGCCGCGGTTTCGATGCGGATTGCCGCTCGCCGATGGCGCCGCAACGCGTCCGCATATTGGGACGGGAAGCACAAGGCTCGGACCGCAAACTTGCCATCAGCGGGAAAATACGCCATATCAGAGATGAAATGGCTTCACTGGAAATCGTGCCATGAATGCGATCCGGGTCAAGGTCTCCGAATCGGGCCGCCTCAGCATTCCGGCGGAATTTCGCAAGGCCGCCGGCATCGAGCATGGCGGCGATGTCATCGTGGAGCTCATTGGGCACGAGATCCGCATCCGGACCGTGGACGAGGTCATCGCGCACGCCCAGGAACTCACGGCGCGGCTCCTCAAAGGCAAGAAGGGCGCCAGCGTGGACGATTTCCTCGCCGATCGTCGGGCCGAGGCCGCACGGGAGTGATCTCGGTCGTTCTCGACGCCTCGGCGTTGCTCGCCATGCTGCTGCGGGAGCCCGGCGGCGAGAGCGTCAAGGCGCTCCTTGTCCGGTCGTGCATGACGACCGTCAATATAGCCGAGGTCGCAGGGTACTACGCAAAGCAGGGTGTCGCCGAAGGCGATCTCCGGATCGTGCTGGATCCCTTGCCCATCGAGCGGGTCGATTTCGACGAGGGTCTCGCATTCGCAGCCGGCATGCTCATCCCGATGACGCGGCGAGCCGGTTTGTCGCTGGGCGACCGCGCCTGCTTGGCGCTCGCCCGGCGACTCGGCCTGCCGGCCGTCACGGCCGACCGCTCCTGGCAGAACATTGCCGATGCGGTCGGCGTCACGGTCGAGCGAGTCCGCTGAGCTTCGTCTCAGCCGTCGAGCCGCGGCTCCAGCGCCGTGAATACCGCCTCGAACATCGCCGTCGTCAGCTTCCCCGTATTCGTGTTGTAGCGCGAGCAATGATAGCTGTCGGCGAGGAGGAGGCCGTTCGCCAGCTCGTGGAGGGCGCCATGGGCGAAGGGATGGCGGGCGCGGATGCAGCCGAGCGCCGCCAGCACCCCGGCATGGGCGGTGGCGCCGAGCGCGAGAACGGCGCGAAGGCGCGGCATGGAGGCGATCTCGGCGGCAAGGAAGGGCCGGCAGGCGGCGACCTCCGCCGGTTCCGGCTTGTTCTCCGGCGGCACGCAGCGGACCGTGTTGGTGATGCGGCAGCGCGTGAGGCGCAGCCCGTCATCGGGCCGGGCGCCGTAGCGGCCTTCGGCGAAGCCCTGGCGCAAGAGCGTCGCGTACAGGAGGTCGCCGGCATAGTCGCCGGTAAAGGGCCGGCCGGTGCGGTTGGCGCCGCGCAGCCCCGGCGCCAACCCGACGATGAGGAGCGGCGCCTCGCGCGGCCCGAAGGAGGCGACGGGCGCGTTGTGCCAATCGGGGAAGGCGGCGCGCTGTCGTGCCCGGAAGGCGGCGAGGCGTGGGCAGAGCGGGCAATCGCGCGGCGGCGTCGCGGGCGCCGCCCCGGCCGGCGCTCCCGCGCTCATGCCTCCTGATAGGCCTGCGGCGTTTGGCGCTGCCCACCCTCCTCGCGATGGTGGTGGACGCGCATGATGCTGTGGGCCAGATCCTGCAGCTCGATGAAATTGTCGGCCTGGCGCCGCAGCTCGTCCGCGACCATGGGAGGCGAGGAGCGGATGGTCGAGACGCAGCTCACGCGGACGCCCTTGCGCTGCACCGCCTCGACGAGGCGGCGGAAGTCGCCGTCGCCGGAGAAGAGCACGATGTGATCGAGATACTGCGCCATCTCCATGACGTCGATGGCGAGCTCGATATCCATATTGCCCTTGATCTTGCGGCGGCCGGTGGCGTCCATGTACTCCTTCGTCGGCTTCGTCACCATGGTGTAGCCGTTGTAATCGAGCCAATCGACGAGAGGACGAATCGGGGAATACTCCTGATCCTCGACCAAGGCCGTATAGTAAAATGCACGAATAAGCCGCCCCTTGGAGCCGAACAATTCAAGAAGTCTCTTGTAATCGATATCGAAGCCAAGGGATCGCGCCGCCGCATAAAGATTTGCGCCGTCGATGAACAGTCCAATTTTCTCTTGGGGGTAGAATAACATCAACAACACTCCACGTAGGGCCCGCCGCAAATGGATGGAGCGAGCCATGCCGGATTTGCAATAGATTGTGCCGCAAGGTCAAGCAGGGAAGTCGCAGGGCGGCGGGGCGGCGCAGAAAGGAGCGAAGGCATGGCGGATCCGGCGATTTTCATCGGCCTCGGCGCCAATCTGCCGAGCCCGGCGCATGGGCCGCCCGAGGCGACCCTGGCGGCGGCGCTGGAGCGTCTTGATGCGCTCGGTCTCAGAGTGTCGGCGCGCTCGCGCTGGTACGAATCGGCGCCGGTGCCGGCTTCGGACCAGCCCTGGTACCTCAATGCCGTGGCGCGCCTCGAGACCGCCCTCGACCCGGCGGCGCTGCTCGCGCTTCTGCACCGCGTCGAGGCCGAGTTCGGGCGGGTCCGCGGCGCGCGCAACGCGCCGCGGCTCATCGATCTCGACCTGTTGGCCTATGGCGACCGCGTCGCGACGGGCGGCGCGGCGCCGCTGCTGCCGCATCCCCGCATGCATGAGCGCGCCTTCGTGCTGCTGCCCTTGCGCGAGATCGCGCCCGACTGGCGCCACCCGCTCCTCGGCCGCACCGTCGGTGAGCTCATTCGCATGCTGCCGCCAGGGCAGATCGCGCGGCCGCGCGCCGCATCCTGAGACCGCCAGGCGATCATTGCGGCAGGCGAAGCGGGCACATATATTAGGATAACTCTAAGAGATTTACGGGAAAGATTGAATATGGCGCGTGTTACGGTCGAAGATTGCGTCCTCAAGATTCCGAACCGCTTCGAGCTGGTGCTGATCGCGGCCCAGCGGGCGCGCGACATCGCGGCGGGCGGCGCCCTCACCCTCGAGCGCGACAACGACAAGAATCCCGTCGTGGCGCTGCGCGAGATCGCCGACGAGACGGTGCCGATCGAGGGGCTGCAGAACGCGCTCATCAAGGGCATGCAGAAGCATGTCGAGATCGACGAGCCGGAGGAGGACCGCGAATTCGCCGCCGAGGGCGTCTGGCCGGCCGATGTCGCCGCCGCGCCCGGCATGAGCGAGGAGGGCGGCGAGGATGCCGCCGTCGAGGAAGAGCTCCAGGAAGACATGCTGTTTGTCGACGAGGACGGCGCCGCGCTCGACGACGCCGCGGTTCCGGGCGAGCTCGCGGACGAGGCGCCCGACGAAGAGCCCTGATGCGATGACCGGGGGCGGCGCTCGCAAGCCGCGCAGCGCCGTCCGGAGCGAGCCGCGGCGGTGGGCAGGCGCGCCATGATGCGCCAATTCGAGCTCGTCGAGCGCGTCAGGGCCTACGACCCGTCGGCCAATGAGGACGCGCTGAACCGCGCCTACGTGTTCTCGATGAAGGCCCATGGCGCGCAGAAGCGCGCCTCGGGCGACCCCTATTTCTCCCACCCCGTCGAGGTCGCCGGCATCCTGGCGCAGATGAAGCTCGACGGCGCTTCGATCATTACCGGCCTCCTCCACGACACGGTCGAGGACACCGTGGCGACGCTCGAGGATATCGAGCGCCTGTTCGGTCCCGAGATCGGCCGCCTCGTCGACGGCGTCACCAAGCTGTCGCGCATCGAGCTGCAATCGGACCAGACGAAGCAGGCGGAGAATTTCCGCAAGCTCGTCCTCGCCATGTCCGAGGACATCCGCGTCCTCCTCGTCAAGCTCGCCGACCGGCTGCACAACATGCAGACGCTCCACTACATCAAGGACGGGGAGAAGCGCCGCCGCATCGCCCGCGAGACGATGGACATCTACGCGCCCTTGGCCGAGCGCATCGGCATGCATCGGATGAAGGACGAGCTCGAGGACCTCGCCTTCGCCGAGCTCTATCCCGAGGCGCGGCAGAGCATCAAGGCGCGCCTCGCCTTCCTGCGCGAGAAGGGCGGCGAGCTCGTGCCGCGGATCATCGCCGCGCTCGATCAGACGCTGAAGAACGGCGGCATCGCGAACGCCTCCGTCTCGGGCCGCGAGAAGGCGCCCTACGCCATCTGGCGCAAGATGCAGCGCAAGAATGTCGGCTTCGAGCAGCTCTCCGACATCATGGCCTTCCGCGTCACCGTCGACACCGTCGAGGAGTGCTATCACGCCCTCGGCATCCTCCACAGCGCCTATCCCGTGGTGCCGGGCCGCTTCAAGGACTACATCTCGACCCCGAAGCCGAACAACTACCGCTCGCTCCATACCGGCATCATCGGGCCGGAGCGGCAGCGCATCGAGGTCCAGATCCGCACCCGCGACATGCACGAGGTCGCCGAGCTCGGCGTCGCCGCGCATTGGACCTACAAGCAGGACCGGCCGAAGACCGAAGGCAAGCAGTACCGCTGGCTGCGCGAGCTGCTCGATATTCTCGAGCACGCCTCGGGGCCGGAAGAATTCCTCGAGCACACGAAGCTCGAAATGTTCCAGGACCAGGTCTTCTGCTTCACGCCGAAAGGCGACCTCATCGCCTTGCCGCGCGGCGCGACGCCGGTCGATTTCGCCTATGCCGTCCACTCGCAGATCGGCGACACCTGCGTCGGCGCCAAGATCAACGGCCGCCTCGTGCCGCTGAGGACCCAGCTCGTCAATGGCGATCAGGTCGAGATCGTCACCTCGAAGGCGCAGACGCCGTCGCCCACCTGGGAGCGCTTCGTCGTCACCGGCAAGGCGCGGGCGCGCATCCGCCGCTTCATCCGCACGCAGCAGCGCGAGCAGTATCTCGATCTCGGCAAGACCATTCTGCAGAAGGCGTTCCGCCAGGAAGGCCATGATTTCACGGAAAAGTCGCTGGAATCGGTGCTGAAGCAGTTCGACTGCCCGACCGTCGAGGACCTTTACCTCGCCGTCGGCGAGGGCGTGCGCACCGGGCGCGAGGTGGTTCACGCGATCTTTCCGCAGAAGGCCGAGGGCAAGGCGGGCAAGGTCGTGCCGCTGCGGGCGCGCAAGAGCAAGAGCCAGGAGAACGCGGTTCCCATCCGCGGCCTTATCCCCGGAATGGCCCTGCACTTCGCTGGTTGCTGCCACCCGCTGCCGGGCGACCGCATCGTCGGCATCGTCACCACCGGCAAGGGCGTCACCGTGCACACCATCGACTGCGAGACGCTGGAGAGCTTCGCCAACGCCCCCGAACGCTGGCTCGACGTCGCCTGGAAGGAGAGCGGCGATGCCGAGCATGTCCATGTCGGCCGCATCAACGTCACCATCGGCAACGAGCCGGGCAGCCTCGGCAGCCTCACCACCGTCATCGGCAAGAACGGCGGCAACATCAGCAACCTCAAAATCACCAATCGCTCGCTCGATTTCTTCGAAATTCTCGTCGATATCGAGGTCGAGGATCTGCGTCACCTCACCAACATCATCGCCGCGCTCCGCGCGACACCGGTCATCAATTCCGTCGAACGGGCGCGGGGGTGAGCGTGTGCAGGAGCTGCATTCGTGCTCCGGCACGGTCCTTCGACTTCGGGCTCCGCCCTTCGCTCAGGATGAGGGGAGACGGTGAAGCATTTGGAAAAACCGCCTCATCCTGAGCGAAGGCCGCCAGGCCGAAGTCGAAGGATTGGGTCCGAGTCTCGGTCCAGTTCGAGCGTCTCCCTTGTCTTCTTAGGGTGCTGATCCCCATGACCCCGCGCCATCTTCGCCTCGGCGTCAACATCGATCACGTCGCCACCATCCGCAACGCCCGCGGCGGCCGCCATCCCGATCCCGTGCGCGCGGCCCGCCTCGCGGCGCAGGCGGGCGCCGATGGCATCACCGCGCATCTGCGCGAGGATCGCCGCCACATCGCCGATGACGACATCGACCGCCTCGCCAGGGAGATCGACCTGCCGCTCAACCTCGAAATGGCGGCGACCAAGGAGATGCTGGCCATCGCCGTGAAGCACCGCCCGCACGCCGCCTGCCTCGTCCCGGAAAAGCGCGAGGAGCGCACGACCGAGGGCGGGCTCGACGTGGTGCGCGGCCAGAGCGCCATCCGCCCCTTCGTGCGCGAGCTCGTCGGCACCGGCATCCGCGTCTCGCTCTTCATCGAGCCCGAGCGCGCCGCCCTCGACGCGGCCGTCGCCCTCGGCGCGCCAGTGGTCGAGCTCCATACGGGCGCCTATTGCGAGGCCTGGGCCGAGGAGCCGGGCGGCGCCAAGGCGCGGCGCGAGCTGAAGCGGCTCGAGGACGCCGCCGCCCATGCCGCGGCGATCGGTCTCGAATGCCATGCCGGGCATGGGCTCAGCTTCGACACGGTGGGGCCGGTCGCCGCGATCCCGACCATCGCCGAGCTGAATATCGGGCATTTCCTCGTCGGCGAGGCGATCTTCAGCGGGCTCGAAAGCGCGATCCGGCGCATGCGCGCGCTCATGGACAAGGTGCGGGCCGAGAGCCACGGCCAGAAGAGCGCTTGAGGCGCCGGCGGCGCCCCTGGCGATGATTCTAGGCATCGGCAGCGATCTCATCGACATCACGCGCATCGAGCGGACGATCGCCCGCTACGGCGAGCGTTTCCTGAATCGCGTCTTCACCGATATCGAGCGGGCGAAGTCCGAGCGCCGCGCCAATCGGATCGCCAGCTACGCCAAGCGATACGCCGCCAAGGAGGCGTGCTCGAAGGCCCTCGGCACGGGGTTTCGCTCCGGCGTCTATTGGCGCGATCTCGGCGTCGTCAATCTCGCCTCCGGCCGGCCGAGCATGGTCCTGACCGGCGGCGCGCTGCGGCGCCTCCAGGCGATGACGCCGCCCGGCATGACGGCGCGGATCGACCTCTCGCTCACCGACGAGCCGCCGCTGGCGCAGGCGGTGGTGGTCATCACGGCGGTTCCCGGCCCGGTGGCGTGAGGGCGCGGCGTTCGCAGGCTTGACTTCACCCGCGGGGAGGGGCTTCATCCTTCGCGCCGCGCCGGTGCCTGTACCCCATTTTCTCAGGAAATCAAGGCCTTGACCGATACCTTACTGAAGTCGAAGAACGCCGGCGGGGTGGTCGAGACGGTCAAGACGATCGTCTATGCCGTCGTCATCGCCCTCATCGTGCGCACCGTCGCCTACGAGCCCTTCAACATTCCTTCGGGCTCGATGATTCCGACGCTGCTCATCGGCGATTATCTCTTCGTCTCGAAATTCTCCTATGGCTACAGCCGCTATTCCTTGCCCTTCGGCATACCGCTCTTCTCCGGCCGGATCCTTGCCCATCAGCCGCATCGCGGCGATGTCGTCGTCTTCAAATGGCCGAAGGACAATTCGACCGACTACATCAAGCGCCTCATCGGCCTGCCCGGCGACCGCATCCAGATGAAGGACGGCGTGCTCTACATCAACGACGCGCCGGTGAAGCGCGAGCGCATCGAGGACTACATCGACCCCGAGACGCAACGTCCCGTCCCGCAATATATCGAGACGCTGCCCGGCGGCGTCCGTCATCACATCATCGAGGAGCAGGGCGACGGCGGACCGCTCGACAACACGAGCGTCTTCCAAGTGCCGCCGAACGAATACTTCATGATGGGCGACAACCGCGACAACTCGGCGGATAGCCGCGTCTGGGGCTTCGTGCCGGCCGAGAACCTGGTGGGGCCGGCGCAGTTCATCTTCTTCTCGACGAACGGCTTGGCGCATTGGTGGGAGGTCTGGGAATGGCCCTTCACGATCCGCTACGACCGCCTGTTCGAAGGCATTCATTAAGGGAATGGCCGCGCCCGTGAGCGAGGCGGCAGCGGCCGAGCGCACCGCCGATCGCTTCACGGAGGCGCTGGGCCACACCTTCGCCGATCCAAAGCTGTTGGCGGAAGCCTTGACGCATGCCAGCGCCGTGCCGCGACAGAAGACCCGCGGCAAGCCGGCGCGCGGCTACGAACGGCTCGAATTCCTCGGCGACCGTGTCCTCGGCCTCGTCATCGCCGAGCTGTTGTGGCGACGCTTTCCCAACGAGGCGGAAGGCGCCCTGACGCGCCGCCACACGCAGCTCGTCCGCCGCGAGACTTTGGCCAAGATCGCGCGCTCGGTCGAGCTGGCGCCGCATATCATCATGTCGGTCGGCGAAGACGCGGCGCGGACGCGCGAAAGCGCCGGCATTCTCGCCGATGTCTGCGAGGCGGTGATCGCCGCGCTTTATCTCGATGGCGGGCTCGATGCCGCGGCGCGCTTCATCGAGCGCAATTGGGCGCCCCTCATCAAGGCCGATGCGACGCCGCCGCGCGACCCAAAGACGGCGCTTCAGGAATGGGCGCAAGGGCGCGGCCGCGGGCTGCCGCGCTACGAGACGGTGCAGATCGAGGGGCCGGCGCATAAACGGCGCTTCACCGTGCGCGCCAGCGTCGAGGGGCTGGAGCCGGAGAGCGCCGCGGGCTCGTCGAAGCGCGCGGCCGAGATCGCCGCCGCCGCGGCGCTGCTGGCGCGCATCGCGGGGGGCGAAAGCGGGCGCGGATCGTGACGCCGCGGGAGGCGCAAAGGCCGACCCGCTGCGGCTTCGTCGCCTTGCTGGGCGCTCCCAATGCCGGCAAGTCGACGCTCCTCAACAAGCTCGTCGGCGCCAAGGTTTCGATCGTCACCCCCAAGGTGCAGACGACCCGCGCCCGTCTTCTCGGCATCGCCATCGAGGGGGCGACGCAGCTCGTCTTCGTCGACACGCCCGGCATCTTCGGCGCCAAGCGCCGGCTCGAACGCGCCATGGTGGCGGCGGCCTGGTCGGGGGCGCAGGAGGCGGATGTCGTCGTGCTGCTCGTCGATGCGGCGCGCGGGCTCGACGCCGATACGGAGCGGATCGTCGCCGGGCTCAAAGCCGCCGGCCGCCGCGCCGTGCTCGCCCTCAACAAGATCGATCTGGCCAAGCGCGAGCGTCTCCTCGGCCTCGCCGATGCGCTCTCCCGCGAAGGGATCTTCGATCCGGTCTTTATGATCTCCGGCTTGACCGGCAGCGGCGTCGACGATTTGCGGGCCCATCTGGCAGGCGCCGTGCCCGAGGGGCCGTGGCTTTTTCCCGAGGACCAGCTCTCCGATCTGCCCGAGCGCCTCCTCGCCGCCGAGATCACGCGCGAGCAGGTCTTCCTGCAGCTCCATGACGAGCTGCCCTACGCCTCCACGGTCGAGACCGAAGGCTGGGAGGAGTTCAAGAACGGGAGCGTCAAGATCAGCCAGACGATCTATGTGCAGCGCGAAGGCCAGAAGGCCATCGTTCTCGGGCAAGGCGGCCGGCAAGTGAAGCGGATCGGCGCCCGGGCGCGCGCCGAGATCGAGAAGCTGCTCGGCCGCAAGGTCCATCTCTTCCTCTTCGTCAAGGTCCGCGAGGGCTGGACCGAGGACCGCGCGCGCTACGAGGCGATGCGGCTCGATTGGACGCAGTAGGGAGCATGGCGGCGCGTCACTCCTCCTCTCCCGCCTGCGGGAGAGGGCCGCACGGCAGGTCCCATGCAGTGGGAGGATGAGGCCATCATCCTCTCGGCGCGGCCGCATGCCGAGAGCGCGCTCATCGTCCAGCTGCTGACGAAAGCGCGCGGACGGCACGGCGGGCTCGTGCGCGGCGGGCAGCGGGCGCGCGGGCGGGGCGCCTACGAGCTCGGCAACCGGGTGCTGGCGCATTGGCAGGCACGCCTGCCGGAGCATCTCGGCATCCTGCGCTGCGAGCTTGTCAGGGGCTGCGCCGCGGGTCTCATCGACGATCCGCGCCGCCTCGCCTGCCTCGCCGCCGCCTGTGCGCTGGCCGAGGCGGCCCTCCCCGAGCGCGAGCCGGCGCCTGGCAGCTTCGCGGGCCTCGCCGTCCTCCTCGATGCGCTCGCCGCGAATGCGGATTGGGCCGCGCGCTATGTCGTGTGGGAGCTGGGCCTCCTGGCGGAGCTCGGTTTCGGCCTCGATCTCGCGCGCTGCGCCGCGACCGGCTCGGCCGAGGATCTCGTCTTCGTCTCGCCGAAATCGGCGCAGGCCGTCTCGCGCGCGGCTGGCGCGCCCTATCGCGAGAAGCTCCTGCCGCTTCCCCGGTTTCTGCGCGCTTCCGCGGCCGAGGCGAGCGCGGCCGACATTCTTGACGGGCTTCGGCTCACCGGCTTCTTCCTCGAGCGCCATCTCTTCGCGCCGCTCGGCCGTTCCCTGCCCGCGGCGCGCGCGCGATTTGTTGACCGAATGGCTCGGTGACGACAATATCTGGGGCTGTTCTCTCCTTATCTCCACGATTAGCGGTATCCGGGTGCGTCGATGGTCAAGACGGCGGAAATGGGCGAGGTGCGCGATGTGGACTTCGCCGAGGCTTTGGGCGAGCGCTATCTCTCCTATGCGCTCTCGACCATCGTCGCCCGCTCGCTGCCCGATGTGCGCGACGGGCTGAAGCCGGTCCATCGCCGCGTCCTCTACGCCATGCGCGAGCTGCGGCTCGATCCGGGCTCCGGCTACAAGAAGAGCGCGCGCATCGTCGGCGACGTGGTCGGCAAATACCATCCCCACGGCAACGACGCCGTCTACGAGACGCTGGTGCGCCTCGCCCAGGATTTCGCGCAGCGCTATCCGCTCGTCGACGGCCAGGGCAATTTCGGCAATATCGACGGCGATAACGCGGCGGCGATGCGCTACACCGAAAGCCGCCTCACCGCCGTCGCCCAGGCGCTTCTCGACGGGATCGAGGAGGATGCCGTCGATTTCCGCCCGACCTATGACGGCGAGGCGGAAGAGCCCGTCGTCCTGCCGGCGCGCTTTCCGAACCTCCTTGCCAATGGCGCCGCCGGCATCGCCGTCGGCATGGCGACCAGCATCCCGCCGCACAATGTCGACGAGCTCTGCGCGGCGCTGCTGCACCTCATCGACAATCCGGCCTGCCCGATCGACGAGCTCGTCGCGATCGTGCGCGGCCCCGATTTTCCGACGGGCGGCGTCCTTGTCGAGCCGGCCGAGCAGATCCGCCAGGCCTATGCGACCGGCCGCGGCAGCTTCCGCCTCCGGGCGAAATGGACGGTCGAGCGCATGAGCCACGGCATGTTCCAGATCGTCGTGACCGAGATGCCCTATCAGGCGCCGAAATCGCGCGTCGTCGAGCGTCTGGCGACCCTCCTCGAAGAGAAGAAGCTGCCGCTCCTCGCCGATGTGCGCGATGAATCGACCGAGGAGGTGCGCCTCGTCCTCGAGCCGAAATCGCGCAACGTCGATCCGGCGGTGCTGATGGAGTCGCTGTTCCGCGCGAGCGAGCTCGAGACGCGCATTCCGCTCAACCTCAACGTCCTCGACGCCGCCGGCGTGCCGCGCGTCATGAATTTGAAGGAGGCGCTGCAGGCCTTCCTCGATCACCGCCGCATCGTGCTGCAGCGCCGCACCCGCCACCGCCTCGCGGCGATCGCGCGGCGCATGGAGATCCTCAAGGGCCAGATCATCGTCTATCTCAACATCGACGAGGTGATCCGCATCATCCGCGAGAGCGACGAGCCGAAGACGGAGCTCATGGCGCGCTGGGATTTGAGCGAGCTGCAGGCGGAGGCGATCCTCAACCTGCGCCTGCGCGCCTTGCGCAAGCTCGAGGAAATCGAGATCCGCAAGGAGCTGACGGCGCTCGAGAAGGAGGAGGGCGAGCTGACCGCGCTGCTCGCGCAGGATCGCCGGCAATGGCGGGCGATCGGCAAGGAGATCGCCGAGACGCGCAAGGAGTTCGGCGCGGGAACCGCGCTCGGCCGGCGCCGCACCGAGATCGGCGAGGCGCCGGCGCCGGTCCTGGTGCCGGTCGAGGCGCTGGTCGAGCGCGAGGCGGTGACCGTGCTCTGCTCGGCCAAGGGCTGGATCCGCACCGTCAAGGGCCATAACGGCGCCGCCGCCGAGGTCAAGTACAAGGAAGGCGACGCGCCGCGCTTCATCGTGCCCACCGAGACCACCGATCGCCTAATCGTCTTCGGCACCAACGGGCGCTTCTACACGCTCCCCGTCGACAGGCTGCCGGGCGGGCGCGGCCATGGCGAGCCGATCCGCCTCATGATCGACCTGCCGAACGAGCACGACATCGTCGCGCTCTTCCCCTACCGGGCGGCGCAGAAGCTGCTCCTCGCGGCGAGCGACGGGCGCGGCTTCCTCGTCGCCGGCGAGGAGGCGCTGGCGCAGACGCGCGCGGGCAAGCAGGTGCTGGTGCCGGGCGAGGGGGCGCAGGCGCGCATCTGCCTGCCCGCGACCGGCGATGCCGTGGCGCTCCTCGGCGACAACCGCAAGCTCCTCGTCTGCAAGCTCGACGAGATCCCCGAGATGAGCCGCGGCCGCGGCGTCATCCTCCAGCGCTACAAGGAGGGCGGCCTCGCCGATGCCAAGGTGTTCACCCTCGCCGAGGGGCTGAGCTGGCGCCAGGGCGAGAGCCGCACCCGGACCGAGACCGACCTCGCCAATTGGCTCGGCGCCCGCGCCTCCTCGGGCCGCATCGTGCCGAGCGGCTTTCCGAAGACCAACCGCTTCGGGTGAGCGGGTCTCTCTCCCGCTTGCGAGACCTTTGAAAAACCCTCTCCCCTCCTTGGAGAGAGAAGGGTGAGGGGTGCTGCAACAAATTGAAGCCGTAGAATACGACGGACTCGCCCTCACCCTGACCCCTCTCCCGCAAGCGGGAGAGGGAGTCTTGCAAATGTTCCTGGTGAGAAGAAGGTTGATAATAGTTCGCGGAGCCGACGCCCTTCACGGGCGACCGACCATCATGACCCAAAGGGTGCTCAAAAGCGATGACCGATCAACCCGTGGCGACCCTCGACACGACCGGGCTCCTCTGCCCGCTGCCCGTCCTCAAGGCGCGGAAGGCGCTGAAGGGAATGGCGCCGGGCGCGGTTCTCACCGTCATTGCCACCGATCCCGGCGCGGTCAAGGATTTCGACGCCTTCTGCCGCACGACCGGCGACGCGCTGCTGGAGAGCCGCGCGGAGGGGAGCAGCTTCGTCTTCGTGATCCGCAAGGCCGGCGTGCCTTGAGCGCCGGCTATTGCTGATCGCCCGATTCCTTGAGCAGCCCGATCTCGCGATAGTAGCGGCGCGCGCCGGGGTGGAGCGGGATATCGAGCCCGTCCAGCGCATGCGCCAGGAGAATACGGCTTCCCGTCGGCGAACGGCTCAGCAGCAGATTGTGCGTCGCTTCGCTCCACAGCGATTTGGTGATGGCGTAGACGAGCGGCTCGGGCACGGCCTCGCCGACGATGAAGAGGGCGTTGATTCCGACCGTCGAGACATCGTCGGGAAGCCCCGGATAGGCGCTGGCCGGGATCTCCGAGCGGCTGAAGAACGGGTAGCGCCGTTTCAGCTTGTCGAAGAGGTCCTCGCCGATCGGCAGGAGGCGGATCGGCGTCGACGCGGCGAGCTCGGAGACGGCCGGGATGGGATAGCCGCCGAGCAGGAAGAAGGCGTCGAACGTGCCGGCCCGCAGGCCGGCGGCGGCTTCGCCGAGGCGGGAGAAATCCGGCTTGATGTCGCGCTCCGTCAGCCCCGCCGCTTCGAGCACGATGCGCGCATCGACGAGCGTGCCCGATTCCTTCTCGCCGATGGCGACGCGCTTGCCCTTCAGGTCCTTGAGGCTGGCGATCGGCCCGTCGCGCTGCACGACGACGTGCAGGCTCTCGGGGAAGAGCGCGGCGATGGCGCGCAGATCGGTGATCGGCGCGCGGCTCTTGAAGATGCCGGTGCCGTGATAGGCCCAGGAGGTGACATCGGCCTGCGCCAGGGCGGCTTCGAGCTGGCCCTTGCCGATCAGATCGACATTCTCGACGGAGCCTTGCGTCGCCTGCGCCACGGCGACGAGGCCCGGCACGCCGCAGCTTCCGCCGCGCTCGCAGCTCGGCGAGCCCGGCGGATTGGAGATCGCGTTGGCGATGATCCCGCCGATCTGGAAATAGGTCCCCGTCGTTCCCGCCGTGCCGATGCGGAAGAAATGCGGCTCGTCCGCGCGCGCCGTCGCGCCCGCGAGAAGCGTCCCGAGCGCGACGGCGAGCATCCGGCGATGGACGGTGCCGCGCCGGCGAAAGATGCTCATCCGAGGGCGTAGAGCTGCGGCACCCATGATCGCATGTTCCCGGCATGCTGGCGGTGGCGGCGGCCACGGTGTTATGGCACCGCTGGCACTTCCTCAACGCTTGGCGCGAGGGCCATATTCCGCTGATTTTGAAGCATTCTAGGACGACACGGCGTCTTGTCGATGAGCGATTGCCTATCCGACGATAGCGGCCGGCCATGACGGCGAGGGAAGGCTTTGCCGAGGCTTCGAGTGCGATTGACACACGCCCTCGCTTCATTGCTTTATTTAGCCATGGCCACGCTTCGCCGGATGCTGCGACGACGAACCCGCTGACAGCCCTCGAAGGCTGTTCGAGGCGCGCGATCCTGACGTCTGCCTCGCCCTTGCCGTCCCGCATCTTCCCGCACTCGCGGAGCCAGCCAATGCCGAAATCCCCCGCTGCGCTCGCCGCTCCGGCGGCGGTTCCAAGCTACGAGATCGACACCGATCGGGCGCGACTCGATCTCGGAATGATCCACGCGTTTCTGACGCGCTCGCACTGGGCCAAGGGCATTCCCCTCGCCGTCCTGCGCAAGGCGATTCGCAACTCCATTCCCTTCGGCGTCTATCGCGAGGGTCGCCAGGTGGGGTTCGCGCGGGTGGTGACGGATCATGCCACCTTCGCCTATCTCGCCGACGTCTTCATCCTCGAAGAGGAGCGCGGCGCCGGGCTCGGCCGCCGCCTTGTCGAGGCGATCCTCGCCCATCCCGAGCTGCGCGGGATGCGGCGCTGGCTGCTCGGCACGCGGGATGCGCAGGGCCTCTATCGCCGCTGCGGCTTCGCGCCGCCGCCGCCTCCCTTCGCCTTCCTGGAGAAGCTCGATCCCGGCGTTTACGGGCAGCCGGAGAGCGCCGAAGACGGAGCCGGCCGCCGCTGATCAAAGGGCGGCGCGCGCCCGCGCATCCTCGCGGATCATGTCCGATGCCTTCTCCGCGATCATCATCGTGGGCGCATTGGTATTGCCCGAGGTGATCCGCGGCATGATCGAGGCGTCGACGACGCGCAGCCCGGCGAGGCCGCGGACGCGCAGCCGCTCGTCGACGACCGCCGCGTCGTCCTGCCCCATCTTGCAGGTCCCGACCGGGTGGAAGATCGTCGTTCCGATATCGCCGGCAGCGCGTTCGAGCTCGGCATCGGATTGCGCGGCGGGACCCGGCTTGAACTCGTCGGGCGCGAAGCGGGCGAGGGCGGGGGCGGCGCAAATCCGGCGCGTCAGCCGGATGGCGGCGACCGCGATGCGACGGTCCTCCTCGCTCGCGAGGTAGTTGGGGGCGATCGCCGGCTGGGTCCGCGCATCCGAGCTCTTCAAATGGATGCTGCCGCGGCTCGTCGGCCGCAAATTGCAGACGGAGGCCGTGAAGGCCGGGAAGGGGTGCAGCGGGTCGCCGAAGCGGTCGAGGGTCAGCGGCTGCACATGGTATTGCAGGTCCGGGGTCTCGCGCGCCGGATCGCTCCTGGCGAAGGCGCCGAGCTGGCTCGGCGCCATGACCATGGGGCCGCGGCGGAAGAGGAAGTATTCGAGCCCGATGCCCAGCCTGCCGAGGAGGCGGTTGGCCCGCTCGTTCAGCGTCTTGGTGTTGCGCACCTTGTAGCAGAGGCGGAGCTGCAGATGGTCCTGCAGATTCTCGCCGACGCCGGGCAGGTCGTGGCGGACGCTGATGCCATGGGCCTGCAGCAGCGCGCCGCGGCCGATGCCGGAGAGCTCGAGGAGGTGCGGCGAGCCGACGGCGCCGGCGGCAAGGATGACCTCGCCCGCCGCCTCGGCCGTGCGCGCCGCCCCCGCCTGCCAGAACTCGACGCCGGTCGCCCGCCTTCCCTCGAAGCGGATGGCGCTCGTCTGCGCGCCCGTCAGCACCCTGAGGTTCGGCCGCTTCATGACCGGATGGAGGAAGGCGCGGGCCGCGCTCCAGCGCCAGCCGCGGCGCTGCGTCACCTGGAAATAGCCGCAGCCTTCGTTGTCGCCGCGATTGAAGTCCTTGGTCGGCGGAATCCCGGTCTCGGCCGCCGCTTCGCGGAAGGCGTCGAGGATCTCCCAGGCGATGCGCGGCTCCTCGACGCGCAGCTCGCCGCCGGCGCCGTGCAGCGCGTCGGCGCCATGGACGTGGTCCTCGGATTTCTTGAAGTAGGGCAAGACGTCGTCCCACGACCATCCGGCATTGCCGAGCTGTCGCCAGCCGTCATAGTCGCGCGCCTGGCCGCGCATATAGATCATGCCGTTGATCGAGGAGCAGCCGCCGAGGACGCGGCCGCGGGGATACGCCAAGCTCCGGCCGTTGAGGCCCGCCTCGGCCTCGGTCGTGAAGCACCAGTCGGTGCGCGGATTGCCCATGCAATAAAGGTAGCCGACCGGAATATGGATCCAGAGATAGTCGTCCTTGCCGCCCGCCTCGAGGAGGAGGACCCGTGTCGCCGGATCGGCGCTGAGGCGGTTGGCGAGGATGCAGCCGGCCGGCCCCGCACCGACGATAACGTAGTCGTAGCGGCCGACGCTGTGTCGCGCGATGTCGTCCATGGCGTGTCCCTCCGGCGCAACATGCCCGAGCGGCGGCGCGTCGTCGAGGGGCGCTTCCGTCGCGGCGCGGCGCAACGCGGCGGATTGCCGGCGCGGGATAAGACTCTATACTGTCGGCGTCGCGACCGGGCGACCAAAACGGGAAGGATCGGCCGAGAGACCGGTCCGCTGCAGGGACTGACTACTTGATCGGCGAAGCGCGCGAGCCACGGCCCGTTGCCGACGAACCCGCTCTCGGCGTCATCGACGCGGCCGCCGAGCGCCGCTGGTCGCGGCGCCGGCGGTTTCTCTTCATCGTCGCGGCTGCGGCCCTGTGCTGGGCCGTGCCGATCTTCCTGGTGCTGAAGCTCTTCTACTGAGCCGATCCCCGAATGGTCACGGCTTCAAACCCTTTGGGATTATTCTTGCCGGACGGATCCGCGGCGTTCTCGCGGATTTCGTTTGTAAATCGTGCAAAGATTGCGCATTAACTGTAATGGTGTCGTTTGACGCAATTTTCGGCTATATTGCCGCGCGGCAAGCGGAAGTTAGGTTATTGCGTCGTCAGGGGAAACGAGAGCCAAGGGTGGAGAATGATCGTCCGACTGCTTCTCGCGACAAGCGCTGTGGGGCTGGTGCTCGCTTCGGCCGCCCAGGCCCAGATCGATCTCCCTCCGGCTCCGCCAACGGCGGCGCCGCCCGTCTCGCCCACCGAGCCCTCGCAGCGGCCGGAGGATTTCGGGCAGCTGCTTCAGCGCGGGCAGAGCGTGACGGAGCGGCCGCGTCCGGAATACGACCCGCTGGGTCTGCGGCTCGGCAGCTTCTTTCTCTATCCGAAGCTCGAAGCGGACGAGCTCTACAATGACAACGTCTTCGCGACCAAGACGAACACCAAGGACGATTTCGTCACCGTCGTCTCGCCGACGCTCGATCTCCGCTCCAATTGGGGCGTTCACGAGCTCGACCTGCGGGCCGGCGCCAGCGTCGGCACTTATGCAAAGCAAAGCAGCGAGAATTACGGCGACTACTTCGCGGCGGCGCAGGGCCGCTACGATGTGAGCGCGACCTTCGCCGGGCTTGCCGGCCTCAAATACGAGCACCTGCATGAAGAGCGCGACTCGCCGGATGCGCCCGGCGGCGCCGCCAATCCCGTCGAATTCGACGCCTATACCGGCACGCTCGGCCTCACCCAGCACGGCTTGCGGATCGGCTATCTCGCCAGCTTCGATTTCCGCCGCGAGGACTATCAGAACGTGGCGGCGATCGGCGGCGGGACCATCAACGAGAAGGTCCGCAACGTCAATGTCTACGCGCCGTCGCTGCGCGTCAGCTATGAATTCGCGCCGCGCTACGAGGCCTTCGCGCGCGTGTCCGGGAATATCCGCGACTACGACAATTCGACGGGCGGCGTGGCCGGCGTGCCCGACCGCAACTCCTCGGGCTACCGCGCCGATGTCGGCGCCACCATAGACCTCACCGGGATCACCTATGCCGAGGTCTATGCCGGCTATTTGAACCAGGACTACCGCTCGAGCGCCCTCGGCTCGATCGGCGGCCTCGATTTCGGCGCGCGCATCGTCTGGAACGTCACCGAGCTGACCTCGATTTCCCTGAACGGGCAGCGCCAGGTTCAGGACGAGAACACGATCGCGCTGAATTCCCAGGGCCTTTCCGCCAACTCGCCGGGCTATCTGCGCTCGACCGTCGCCCTCGCCATCGACCACGAGCTGCTGCGCAACCTGCTCCTGCACGGCGAAGTCGACTACGAGAACGACGATTACAAAGGCATCGACCGGACGGACGACCGCTTCGATGTCGGCGCCGGCCTGCGCTATCTCTTCACCCGCAATTTCTACCTCGGCGGCTCCTACACCTATACGAACCGCAGCTCCGCCGGAACCTCGGCCACCGGCCAGTTCTCGCGCGACCTCTTCCTCTTGCGCCTCGGCGCGCAGCTCTGACCGCGCCTATCGGCTCGCCCGCTCCCCTCGGGGTGGGCGAGCCGTCCGAGCGGCGCCTCTCTCGTCGGCGGCTCTCGCCTTCTCCCTTCGGGGTGCCGCGCGCCGCCTTTCATTGTTGCTTTGGGTGATATGACGGCGCCTTCCGTTCCACTTGCGGGAACGCGTTGGACATCCGGTTGTTTGCTCCCGCAACTGCGTTCTGGCAGAGGGGCGGGGTAGCAGATGGACGGAAGCGGCGTTGGCACGCGGGACGACGCAATCACCCTGCGCGCGGCGGGGCCGCGCCTCACGCGCTCCTCGATTTGGCGCGATCAGTTCGATATTCGCGAGATGCTGGGAATGCTGCGCCGCCGCCGCGCGCTCATCCTCGGCTGTATGCTGGTGCTGACGACGATTGCGGTGCTCGTCGTCTTCAACCTCAAGCCGAAATACACGGCGGACACGGCGCTCCTCCTCGACACGCGCAAGACCAATGTCATCGACCTTCAGGCGGTCGTCTCCGGACTTCAGCCCGAGGCCGCGGCCGTCCGCTCCGAGATCGACGTGCTGCGCTCGCGCCAGCTCATCGAAAAGGTGATCGAGAAGCTGGGTCTCGTCGGCAATCCCGATTTCAACACCGAGCTCAAAGGCGATAAGGGCGACGTCTGGTCGAGCCTCGCCAAGTTCCGCCGGAGCGCGCTCGACTGGCTCGCCGAGATCGGGGTGATCCGGCCGCCGGCGCGGGTCGCGCTGACCCCGGCGGAGCAGCAGCAGCAGACCCTGATGCGGCTCACCGACAAGCTCCTCGACCACCTCGCCATCGGCAACGACACGCGCTCCTACACGATCAAGCTCAGCTACACCGACGAGAATCCCGAGCTCGCGACCCAGATCGTCAACACGGTCGCCGATCTCTACCTCGTCGATCAGCTCGAAGCGAAGTTCGACGCGACGAAGCGAGCCAATGCCTGGCTCAGCCAGCAGGTGGCCGAGCTGCGCACGCAGGTCAACGCAGCCGAGCAGGCGGTCCAGACCTATCGCGACCAGCACAAGCTGACCGCGGCCGACGTTAAAGGCACGACGATCACCACGCAGCAATTGGGCGAGCTGAACTCGCAGCTCGTCCTTGCCAACGCCGATCTCGCGCAGAAGGAGGCGCGGCTGCGGCAGTTCCAGGAGGCGATGAAGAAGGGCACGGTCGAGGCGGATGCCCCCGAAGTGCTGAATTCGCCGCTCATCACCCAGCTCCGCGCGCAGGAGACCGAGGTGGTGCGCAAGGAGGCCGATCTCTCCGCCCGCTTCGGGCCGCGCCATCCCGCCATCATCAATGTGCGCGCCGAGCTGCGCGATGTGCGCCGCCAGATCGCGCAAGAGATCAACAAGATCGTCGGCAACCTGGCGCAGGACGTGCAGGTCGCCCGCATCCGCGTGCAGAGCCTGCAGCAGAACCTCGCCGAGCTGCAGAAGAACGCCTCGAAAAGCAACGATGCGACCGTGAAGCTGCACGAGCTGGAGCGCGAGGCGCAGGCGAGCCGGGCGCTCTATGAGAGCTTCCTCACGCGCTTCAAGGAGACCTCGCAGGAGGAGGACATCCAGCAGCCCGATGCGCGCGTCATCGCGCGGGCCGATGTGCCGGTCGATCCGTCCTTTCCGAACAAGAAGCTGTTCATCGCCCTGGCGCTGCTCGGCTCCGCCCTCATCGGCATCGTCATCGCCGTCATCGCCGAGCGGCTCGACAACGGCTTCCGCGCGGCCGAGCAGGTCGAGAGCATGACCGGCGTCGTCGGCCTCGGCATGATCCCGATGATCTCCGGCCGCGGTCTGCTGCGGAAGCCCGAGGACACCGTGCTGCGCCAGCCGAGCTCGGCCTTTGCCGAATCGATCCGCTCCGTGCGCACGGCCATTCTCTACGCCAACGTGGACAAGCCGCCGCGCGTGCTGCTCGTCACCTCGGCTGTGCCGGAAGAGGGCAAGTCGCTGATCTCCGTCTCGCTCGCGCGCAGCGCCGCCAAGGCCGGCCAGAAGGTCCTGCTCATCGACGCCGACTTGCGGCGGCCGAAGATCGCGGCGATGTTGAAGGGCCGCAGCGATGCGACCCTGCCCGAGCTTTTTGCCGGCAAGATCGCGCCGGAAGAGGTGCTGAACCGGGATGCCGAGAGCGGCGTCGACTTCATCTGCGCCCATGCCGGCATGCCCAACCCGCAGGACCTTCTGGGCTCGCAGCATATGCGCGACTTCGTCCGGTCGATCTCGCAGCACTACGATATGGTCGTCATCGACAGCCCGCCGGTGCTGGCCGCCTCCGACTCGCTCGTCCTCTCGCGCATCGTCGACGCCACGATCTTCATCGTCCGCTGGGAGAAGACGCCGCGCCAGGTCGTCCTCGGCGCGCTGAAGCAAATTCAGACCGTGGGCGGCCAGATCGCGGGCGTCGTTCTGAGCCGCGTCAATGTCCGCAAGCATGCCCGCTTCGGCTATGGCGACCACGGCTACTACTACGGCACCTACAAGGAATATGCGAGCTGACGGCCGGGCCGGCGCGCGCCGCTGGGCGGCGCATGCCCGCGTCGCCCTTCTCGCCGCCGGCGGGGTTCTGCTTGTCTTCGCCGGGGCGCCGCGCCTCGGCGCCGCGGTCGCCGGCGCCGCCGGCGACCGGCTGGCGGCGCGGCTTGCCGCCGGAGACCGCTTGTCCCAAGGCGATCTTGCGCGCCTCGTCAGGAGCGAGGCCGCGGCGGTGAGATGGCACCCGTCGGGCGAGCGTCTCGCCCGCCTCGGCAAGGCGCAGTATCTGCTGGCAGACCAGCCCGGCGAGCGCGTTGCCGCGCCGGGCGAACTGCGCCGCGCGGCGGAGGTCGCGCTCGGGCGCGGGCTTGCCCGCGCGCCGGTCGACCCCGCCGCCTGGGTCGCCCTCGCCGATCTGGAGCTCGCCTCCGGCGCGACGGCGGCCTCCAGCCGTGCCCTCGCCCTGTCGCTGCAGACGGGTGCCAGCGATCCGGCCTTGCTGTGGCGCCGCCTCGATCTCGCCCTCGCCGTCTACCCGGCGACGGACGCGGCGGATCGCTGGCTTCTCACCGATGCCGTCCGCAGGGCATGGTCGGCCGACCCGGCGCGCACCGCCGCGATCGTCCGGAACCGCGGCGCTGCCGCCCTCGCTGGCGCGGCGCTGGCCGCCCTCCCGGGAGCGGGCGAGCGCCTCGCGGCGTTGCTGGCAGCGCCCGCCTCCCTCCCGAACCCTGCCGCGCCTGCGGGCGCGGGGAGGGTGGGGGAGCCGCGGCGCGGCAGCGAGGCTCCCGCCCGCCCGAATTGACAGCGCCGCCGCTCGCAACGAGAATTCGGCGCCGTCCGGCGGCGATGCCGGCGACCATCCTCCCTCCTGCTCCAGAGACAGACCGTGCAGCCCAGGCAGAAAGCGCGTCTCGGCGTCGATATTGGCGGGACCTTCACCGATGTCGCCCTCGAAAGCGAGGGCCGCCGCTTCAGCGCCAAGGTGCTGACCACGGCGAGCGCGCCCGAGCGCGGCGTCCTCCAGGCGATCGCTCGCGTCCTCGACGAGGCGCGGCTGCGGCCGGCCGATCTCGGCATCATCATTCACGGCACGACGCTGGCGACGAACGCCCTCATCGAGCGCAAGGGCGCCCGCACCGCGCTCATCACGACGGAGGGCTTCCGCGACACGATCGAGATCCGGCACGAGAACCGCTTCGAGCAATACGACGTCAACATCGACTTGCCGCCGCCGCTCGTGCCCCGGCGCTGGCGCTTCGGCGTCGCTGAGCGGATCGACGCGCGGGGCCGCGTCGTCACCCCGCTCGACGAGGGCGATGCGGGCCGGGTCATCGGCGAGATCGAGCGGCAAGGGATCGAGGCGGTCGCGGTCGGGTTCCTCCACAGCTTCACCAACCCCGAGCACGAGCGACGCATCGCCGAACTGCTGGCGGCGCGCCTGCCGGGCCTTCCCGTCACGCTCTCCTCCGAGGTCTCGCCCGAGATGCGCGAATATGAGCGCTTCTCGACCGCCTGCGCCAACGCCTACATCCAGCCGCTCATGGCGCGCTATCTCGGCAATCTCGAGCGCGACCTCGAAGCCGCGGGCTTTGCTTGTCCGCTCTTTCTCATGCTGTCGGGCGGCGGCCTCACCACCATCGAGACGGCGATCCGCTTTCCCGTCCGCCTCGTCGAATCGGGGCCGGCGGGCGGCGCCATCTTCGCCAGCCACATCGCCCGCCAGCGAAGCCTCGACGAGGTGCTGTCCTTCGATATGGGCGGCACGACGGCCAAGATCTGCCTCATCGATAAGGCGCGGCCGCAGACGAACCGCGTTTTCGAAGTGGCGCGCATCTACCGCTTCAAGAAGGGGAGCGGCATCCCGCTGCGCATCCCGGTCATCGAGATGGTCGAGATCGGCGCCGGCGGCGGCTCGATCGCGCGCGTCGATCAAATGGGCCGCATCGCCGTCGGCCCGGAAAGCGCGGGCTCGGAGCCCGGCCCCGCCTCCTATGGCCGCGGCGGCACCGCGCCGACGGTGACCGACGCCGACCTCGCCTTGGGCCGCATCGATCCGGCCGCCTTTTCCGGCGGCAAGCTGCCGCTCGATACGGCGGCCGCGGCGGCGGCGATCGGGACCATCGGCGAGCGGCTGGAGCTCCCGCTCGAACTCGCCGCGGTCGGCATCAGCGAGATGGTGGACGAGAACATGGCGAATGCGGCGCGCGTCCATGCCATCGAGAGCGGCAAGGATCTGCGCAGGCGGACGCTCATCGCCTTCGGCGGCGCGGCGCCGCTCCATGCGGCGCGCGTCGCCGAGAAGCTCGGCATCGACCGTGTGCTCGTCCCGGCCAACGCCGGTGTCGGCTCGGCGGTAGGCTTCCTGCGGGCGCCCGTCGCCTACGAGATCGTGCGCACCAATCTGCAGCGCCTCTCCGCCTTCGACGCGGCAACGGCGAACCGCATTCTCGGCGAGATGCGGAGCGAGGCGGAGGCGATCGTGCGGCGCGGCGCCGGCGATGCGCCGCTCGCCGAGACCCGCTCCGCCTTCATGCGCTATCGCGGCCAGGGCCACGAGATTCCGGTGGCGCTTCCCGTCCGCCGCTACGCCGCCGAGGACGCGCGGCTTCTGCTCGCCGCCTTCGAGGCGGCCTACCGCACGCTTTACAAGCGCACCATCCCCGGCGTCGATGTCGAGATCCTGAGCTGGGTCCTGACGCTGAGCGCGCCCGTCGAAGCCGCCGAGGATGCCCCGGCCGCCCTGGCGCCGTCAGCGCCCGCGCCCGCCGGGCGGCGCCGCATCTTCGATCCCGTCGCCGGCGAATTCCTCGACGCCGCCGTCTATCTCCGCCGCGATCTGCCGCCCGGCGCCGTCGTCGGCGGCCCCGCCGTCATCGCCGAGGACGAGACCTCGACCATCGTCAGCCCGCGCTTCGAGGCGATGATCGACGGCTTCGGCTATATCGAGCTGCGGCGGCGCACGGAAGCGGGGGGCGTACTGACCTCCTCTTACCGCGATGCGCGCGATGCGGGGAGAGGATTGAGGTGAGGGTATTTTCGCAGATCGCTCGATCGTTAAGACGAGTGCACTGAATCAACCCCCTCACCTTTCCATTGCTTCGCAATGAGCCCCTTCCTCTCCCCGCAAGCGGGGCGAGGAATGTTTTTTGGTCGCGCCAAGGGAATTGCGTTTCACGCCGCTTTGACCTCGCCGAGGAAGCGGTCGACTTCGGCCTGGAGCAGCTTCGCCTGGGCGGCAAGGCCGGTCGCGGAGGCGAGCACCGCATGCGCCGTCTTGCCCGTATCGGTCGCGGCTGACGTCACCTCGGCGATGGTGCCCGACACCTCCTGAGAGCCCGCCGCCGCCTGCTGCACGTTGCGCGCGATCTCCTGGGTCGACGCGCTCTGCTCCTCGATGGCCGAGGCGATCGAGGTGGCGATCTCGCTCACTTCCTCGATCGTCTCGCCGATCCGCTCTATGGCGGTCACCGCCTCGCCCGTCGACTGCTGAATCCCGGCGATCTGCGCCGCGATCTCCTCCGTCGCCTTCGCCGTCTGGTTGGCGAGGCTCTTCACCTCCGCGGCGACGACGGCGAAGCCTTTGCCCGCCTCGCCCGCGCGCGCCGCCTCGATCGTCGCATTGAGGGCGAGGAGGTTGGTCTGCCCCGCGATCGAGTTGATGAGATCGACGACTTGGCCGATCCGCTGCGCGGCTTCGGCAAGGCTCTTGACGGTCGTGTTGGCGCGCTCCGCCTCGCCGACGGCAGTTTGCGCCATCGCCGTCGATTGCGCGACTTGGCGGCCGATCTCGGCGATCGACGCGGCGAGCTCCTCGGCCGCGGTCGCCACCATTTGCACATTGGTCGATGTCTGCTCGGAGGCGGCGGCGACCGTGCTCGATTGCCGCGTCGTCTGCTCGGCATTGGCGACCATCGCGCTCGCTGCGCTCTGCATCTCGGCGGCCGCACCGGACACCGTCTCGACGACGCCCGCAGCCTCGCGCTCGAAGCCCTCCGTCAGCTCGGCAAGGCGCCGGGCGCGCTTCTCCTGCGCTGCGCGCAGGCGCTCGCGCTCGGCCTCCTCGCCGGTCCGCCGCTCGCGGCTCTCGGCGATCTCCGCCAGCATCGCGTTGAACGCCCCGGCAAGGCGGCCAACCTCGTCGCGCGCCGCGTAGTCGCTGCGCAGACTGTAGTCATTGGTTTCGCGCACGGTCTTGGCGAGGCCTTCGAGGCGGCCGAGCGGCCCCGCGATCCGCCGGGCGATGAGCGTCGCAAGGCCGAAGGAGAGCGCCAGAAGCAGCATCGCCATGCCGAGCGTCGCCCACAGCGAGAGGCGCAATTCGCCGATCCGGGACGCCAGCAGCCGGTCGAGCGCCGCGGCGGCATCGTCCCAGAGGATGAAGGCCTGCCGCGATGCGGCCGCGGCGTCGCGCTCGGCCGCGGCGAGGTCGAGCGTCTTCCCGGCATCGGCCGCCGATCCGCGGGTGGCGGCAAGCCGAGCCATCACCTCGACGAAGGCGGTCGCCGGACCGCCGAGCTCGCGCTCGATCGCGCGCCCATGGCGGCCGCGAGCGGCGCTGGCAAGATCGGCTTTCGCGCCTTCGGCAGTGTCCTTGAGGCGTGCCAGAAGGGTCAAATAGGCGACGCCCTCCTCGGTCGTCGGTGCGCCGGTTTTTGCGATCCGTCGCAGAAGACGGCGCAGCTCGGCGAGGTCGTCGAGCAGCGCCGGCAGCTTGCCCATGACGAGATCCTGCGTGTAGTAGCTGTCGAGGTCGGGATCGAGCGACAGGTTGGAGTCGTCGGCGATGCGCGAGGCGAGCGCCGCGGCCTTGCCGAGGACGGCAGCGAAGGCGGCGTCCGCCTCCTCGCTGCCGGCGCTCGCGGCGAGAGCGCGCAGCGCCTCCGCAAGCGCGCGGCGCTGGTCTTCCGTATCCATGCCGTGACCAGCGGCCCCGGCCGTGCGCTCGAGCCTCTCGCTCGCGGCGCCGAGCGCGGCGCCGGCGCCACCCGCCAGCCGCGCCGCCGCGGCGGCAACGGCGCTGCGCACCGCCGTCGCATAAGCGGCGCCGCGCTGCTCCTTCTCGGCGAAGGTGATGAGCTCGCGCTTCTGCGCGGCATAGCTCCAGACGGCGTAGACGACCGGGGCAATGAAGACGGCGCAGATCACGTACATCTTCGCCCGTGTGCCGAGATTGTCGAGTGCGCGCATGGCTTCGCCTCCTTTCCCTCTTCGGCCAGAATAGGCGCAGAAGTTCCGCCCGCTTCGCCGAACGGTTGCGGGAGATAGGACGCGCGCTCTTAAAAATCTCTTAGTAAGAGAATTGTATAGATCAGCGACCCTCTATAATTGTGTTCGGAGTCAGGCCTCCGGATCGCGCAGCGCGGCCTCGGCGAGGCGCGCCACCTCGTCCCAAGTCATGGCGCGTTCGAGATCGCCGTCGCGGCGCGCGCGAAGCGCGGTGTGCTGCGCGACCGAGGGCGCCCTGATCCCGTGCTTCTCGATGACGAGGCTGACGAGATTGCGGAGCTGGTCGAGTTGGGCCACCGGCATGGAAGAAGCTTAGCGCAAAGCCGCGCCGTGAAGCGAGTGAGCGAAAAGTGTTTGACGGCGTCGCGGCCTCGGCTCCTTGCCCTCGCCCGTCTCGCGCGCTAGCCTCCGGACCCATGATCGACAAGGCGAATTCGGCGCTGGCGCAGATCCACATGCAGATCATGTGGTCGCGCCTCATCGCGGTCGTCGAGGAGCAGGCGCAGACGCTGGTGCGCACCGCCTTCTCGACCTCGGTGCGCGAGGCGGGCGATCTCTCGGCCGGCGTTTTCGATGCCGAGGGACGCATGCTGGCGCAAGCGGTGACGGGGACCCCCGGCCACGTCAACTCGATGGCGATGGCGGTGAAGCACTTCCTCGCCGCCTATCCGCTGAAGACGATGAAGGAGGGCGATCACTACGTCACCAACGATCCGTGGCTCACTTGCGGCCATCTCCACGACCTGACGGTGGTGAGCCCAACCTTCGTCGCAGGCAAGCCGGTGGGTCTCTTCGCATCGACCGTTCACGTCGTCGATATCTGCGGGCTCGGCATGGGGCCCGACGGCCGCCAGGTCTTCGAGGAGGGTCTCGCCATCCCGATCATGCCGCTGTCGCGCGAAGGCCGCATGAACGAGGACCTGCTGCGGATCGTCCGCGCCAATGTCCGCGAGCCCTTGCAGGTCGAGGGCGATATTTACGCTCTCGCCGCCTGCAACGAGGAAGGCGGCCGCCGCCTCGTCGAGATGATGGAGGAGTTCGAGATCACCCATCTCGAAACGCTCGGCAATCACATCATCGAGGCTTCGCGCGAGGCGACGCTCGCCGAGATTCGCAAGCTGCCGCGCGGCACCTATCGCAACAGCGTGCGCATGGACGGCTATGACAAGCCGCTCGTGCTCAAGGCCGCGATGACCATCCACGAGAACGGAATCCACACCGACTACACCGGCACGTCGCCCGCGAGCCCCTATGGCATCAATGTCGTCCTCAACTACACGACGGCCTACACCGCCTTCGGCATCAAATGCCTCGTCGCGCCCGAGGTGCCGAACAATGCGGGTTCGCTCGAACCCTTGACCGTGAGCGCGCCCGAGGGCTGCATCCTCAATGTGAAGCGCCCCTGGGCGGTGGCGGCGCGCCATACGGTCGGCCACATGTTGCCGGACACCGTCTTCGGCTGTCTCCACCAGGTGCTGCCGGGGGGCGTTCCCGCCGAGGGCGCCTCCTCGCTGTGGAACCCGCAAATCTATGGCGGCGGCTCGATGGTCGACGAGGTGGAGGAGGGGAGCGACGCCGGCGCGCTCGAGGAGTTTTCGACCGTCATTTTCCATTGCGGCGGCGCCGGGGCCCGCCCGGGCAAGGACGGGCTCAACGTCACCGCCTTCCCGAGCGGCGTCCGCACCATCCCGGTCGAGGCGACGGAGTCGATCGCGCCCATCCTCTTCCGCCGCCGCGAGTTCCGCGCCGATTCGGGCGGCGCCGGCCGCTATCGCGGCGGGCTCGGACAGGTGATCGAGCTCGCCGGCGCCGGCGGCGCGCCGATCAGCCTTCTCTGCAATTTCGAGCGCATCAACAATCCGGCGCGCGGCCGCGAGGGCGGCGGCGAGGGCCGGCCGGGCCGCGTCACGCTGCTCTCGGGCCGGCCGATCCGCGCCAAGGGGCGGCAGACCGTGCCGCCGCGCGACGCCGTGCGCCTCGAACTGCCGGGCGGCGGCGGCTTCGGCGATCCGCTGCTGCGCCCGGCCGAGCAGGTGGCGGAGGACGTGCTCGACGGGCTCGTCTCGCGCGAGACGGCGGAGCGGGAATACGGCGTCGTGCTGCGCGCCGACGGCGCGGTCGATGCCGCGGCGACCGCGAAGCGCCGCGCCCGTGCTGCGGCGGAATAAGAACTGATTTCAACACGGAGTCATGGAGAAGGCGGATCACCACGAAGACACGAAGACACAGGGGTCTCTATCGGGCGCTTCGCGCCCATCATCCTTGTTCGTGCCTTAGTGGCTTCGTGGTTCGAGCGTTTGTTTCCTCACTCCTCCGTACCTCCGTGGTGAAATAGACAAAGGGGAGGGATGCTCATGCGTGGAATGATGATGGCGGCGGCCGCGGCCGCCGTGCTCGGCTTTGCCGCCGCGGCGGGCGCGCAGGAGACCGTCAGGATCGGCGTCTTAATGCCGCTCTCCGGCAATGCCGCGAGCGCCGGCCAGCAGTCGAAGGCGGCGATCGAGCTCGCCGCCGAGATCGTCAACACCGCGCATCCCGAGCTCGGCGATCTGCCGCTCGCCAAGACCGCGGGGCTGCCCAACCTCAAAGGCGCCAAGATCGAGCTCGTCGTCGCCGACCATCAGGGCAACCCCTCGGTCGGGCAGAGCCAGGCGCTGCGCCTCATCACGCAGGAGCACGTCATCGCCCTGCAAGGCGCCTACCAATCCTCCGTGACCTTCGCCTCGACCGCCGTCGCCGAGCGTTACGGCATCCCCTTCGTGGTCGGCGATTCGGTCGCCGGCAACATCACCGGCCGCGGCTTCAAATGGATCTTCCGCGTCACGCCGGTCGCGAAGGATTTCGCCAACAATTACATGGAGTTTCTGAACGATCTTAAAAAAGAAGGTCATGACATCAAATCGATTGCGATCGTCTACGAGAACACCGATTACGGCACCTCCATCGCCGGCAGCCTGCGCGAGGCCGCGAAAGCCGCCAACCTGCCGATCGGCGCCGACGTCTCCTATAACGCGAACACGGCGGACGTCTCGGCGCAGGTGCTCCAGCTCAAGGAGAAGAAGCCGGACGCGATCATCTTCGTCAGCTACACCGCCGACACCATTCTCTACATGAAGACGCTGAAAAGCCTCGACTATCGGCCGCCGGTGGTGATCGGCGACGATTCCGGCTTCTCCGATCCGGCCTTCATCGAGAATGTCGGCGACATCGCGCAAGGCGCCGTCAACCGCAGCGCCTGGGATGCCGGCAAGCCGGGCAGCCCGACATATCTCATCAACGAGATGTTCAAGAAGAAGACCGGGCACGAGATGGACGACACCTCGGCGCGCAACATGCAGGCCTTCTTCGTCCTCGCCGACGCCATCAACCGCGCCGGCTCGACCAAGCCCGAGGCGATCCAGAAGGCGCTCCAGGAGACGGACCTCAAGCCGGCGCAGCTCATGATGGG
>JAJPHB010000024.1 GCA_021325525.1 Alphaproteobacteria bacterium | reverse complement strand
TCGGCTCGGTGAGGAAAGCGCTGGTCTCGGGCGAAGCCTTCCCGCCGGCGCTGCGCCAGCGCTTCGCCGCGGCCGGCATCGCCGCGCTGCAATGCTATGCCTCGGCCGATCTCGGCCTCATTGCCTATGAGAGCGCGGCGCGCGACGGGCTCATCGTCGATGAGGGGATCATCCTCGAAATCGTCAGGCCCGGCACGGGCGAGCCGACGCCGCCCGGCGAGATCGGCGAGGTCGTGGTGACGACGCTGACAGCGGATTATCCGCTCATCCGCTTCGGCACCGGCGATCTCTCGGCGCTCCTGGCGGGGCCGAGCCCGTGCGGACGCACCAACCACCGCATCAAGGGCTGGATGGGACGCGCCGACCAGGCGACGAAGGTGCGCGGCATGTTCGTCCACCCGGCGCAGATCGGCGAGCTGCTGCAGCGCCACAAGGCGATCATCCGCGCCCGCCTCGTCGTCGGCCAGGACGCCGCCGGCGACACGATGACGCTCAAAGTCGAGATGGGCGAACCCGCCGAGGACCCGGCGCGCATCGCCCAGAGCCTGCAGGCGCTGACGAAGCTGCGCGGCGCCGTCGAGCTGGTGCCGCAAGGCAGCCTTTCCAATGACGGCAAGGTGATCGAGGATGTGCGCAAGCATGCGTGAGCTTGCCGTGCGCTGGATCGGATCTGCTGCAAACCTCCTCTCCCCGCTTGCGGGGAGAGGACCGAGGTGAGGGACTTTGCCGCAGTCTCTCGCCATCGACGGAACCGGGGCGAGGCCGGCCCCTCGCCTTCCCGCTGCTCCGCAGCGGGCCCCTTCCTCTCCCCGCGAGCGGGGAGAGGAAGAGCTTCGCCGCCATGTTCACCGGCGCTGACCTCGCCTGCTGGCGCGGCGAGCGCCTCGTCTTCGCCGGGCTCTCCTTCGCGCTCGGCCCCGGCGAGGCGCTGCTCCTCACCGGCCCCAATGGCAGCGGCAAATCGAGCCTTCTGCGCCTCATGACGGGGCTGCTGGCGCCGGCGGCGGGGACGCTGCTCTGGGACGGCGTGGCGATCGCGCGCGATCCGGCGGCGCATCGCGCGCGCCTCCATTTCATCGGGCACCAGGATGCGGTGAAGCCGATCCTGACGGTCGGCGAGACCATCGCCTTCTGGGGCGGCTTGCGCGGCGGCTCCAACGCCGAGGCGGCGCTGGCGCGATTCGGCCTCGACCGCCTCGCCGAGACGCCGTGCCGGCTGCTCTCGGCCGGGCAGCGCAAGCGCCTCTCCCTCGCCCGGCTGCTCGCGAGCCTGGCGCCGCTCTGGCTGCTCGATGAGCCGACGACGGGCCTCGACGACGCCTCGGTTGGCGCCCTCGAGGCGGCGATGGCGGCGCATCGCGCCGATGGCGGCATCGTCGTCGCGGCGACGCACATCCCGCTGGCGCTGGCCGGAGCGCAGCGCCTGTCGCTCGCCGATTACGCCGCGAGCGGCGCCGAAGCGGCGCTGTGGGCGGCCGAGGCGTGAGGATCAGGCCGTCGCTGCCGCCGGCCGCAGCATCGCGCTCCGCCGCAGCTTGACGCTGTCCGATTTCAGCTGGCCGCAGGCCGCCATGATGTCCTGGCCGCGCGGCGTCCGCACGGGCGAGGAATAGCCGGCCGCGAAGACGATATCGGCGAAGGCCTTGATGGCGGCGGGCTCGGAGCATTCGTAAGGCGCGCCCGGCCACGGGTTGAAGGGGATGAG
The DNA here is from genome assembly GCA_021325525.1 of Alphaproteobacteria bacterium. Taxonomy (GTDB): domain Bacteria; phylum Pseudomonadota; class Alphaproteobacteria; order ATCC43930; family CGMCC-115725; genus URHD0088. The sequence goes on along the minus strand of JAJPHB010000024.1, from coordinate 91,780 downwards.
ATTGACCTTGGCCGGAATGCCGCGCAGCAGGCGCACGAGCTCGCGCGCCTCGGCCGGGCTGTCGTTGACGCCCTTCAGCATGACGTATTCGAAGGTGATGCGCCGGGCGTTGCTGGAGCCCGGATAGTCGCGGCAGGCCTGGAGCAGCTCGGCGATGGGATATTTCTTGTTGAGCGGCACCAGCACGTCGCGCAGCGCGTCGGTCACGGCATGGAGCGACACCGCGAGATTGACGCCGAGCTCGGCGCCGCAGCGGCGGATCATCGGCACGACGCCCGAGGTCGAGAGGGTGATCTTGCGCTTCGAGATCGACAGCCCCTCGTGGTCCATGACGATGCGGAGCGCCTTGGCGACGTTGTCGTAATTGTAGAGCGGCTCGCCCATCCCCATCATGACGATGTTGGTGAGCTGGCGGTCGTCCTGCGGCGACGGCCATTCGCCGAGCGCATCGCGCGCGATCATCACTTGCCCGACGATCTCGGCGGCATCGAGATTGCGGACGAGGCGCTGCGTTCCCGTGTGGCAGAATTTGCAGGTGAGGGTGCAGCCGACCTGGCTCGAGACGCAGAGCGTGCCGCGATCCTCCTCCGGGATGTGGACGGTCTCGACCTCCTGCGCGTCGGCGAAGCGCAAGAGCCATTTGCGCGTGCCGTCGCCGGAGCGAAGCGCCCGCGACACCGCCGGCCGGCGCAGCTCATAGGCTTCGGCCAAACGCGCGCGGAACTCCTTGGATAGCGAGGTCATCGCCGCGAAGTCGGTCGCGCCGCGATGATAGATCCAGTGCCAGAGCTGGCGGGCGCGGAAGGACGGGGCGCCGAGGGCGCGCATTTCCGCCGCCAGCTCGTCGCGGCCGATGCCGACGAGGTTCTTGCGGCCTTCGGCGGCCGCCGCGACTTGCGTTCCGTTTGCGTCCATGGTCGCGGCAGATATAGGCGCGCGGTGCCGCGGAGGCAAAGAAAAAGCCGGCCGCCGCCGCTTTCAGAGGCCGAGATAAAGGAGGAGAAGCGCGGCGCCGCCCGCTGCCCAGCAATACCAGGCGAAGGGGTCCAGCGCCTCGAAATCATGCGTGCGGAAATAGCGCATGAGGAAGGCGACGCTGAGCAGGGCGGTGAGGCCGGCGACGAGCCCCGCCCAAAGCGCCAGCGCCGTGAAGCCGGCGCCGCCGGCCTGGTGCAGCATTTTCGGCACTTCGAGGACGCCGGCGCCGGCGATGATGGGCGTCGCGATGAGGAAGGAGAAGCGCGCCGCCTCCTTGTGATGGAGGCCGGCCAGCAGCCCGCCGACCATGGTGGCGCCGGAGCGCGAGATGCCGGGGATGAGCGCCGTGCACTGCCAGAAGCCGATCAGCAGCGCGCCGCGCCAGCCCAGCATCGACAGCCCGCCGCCCTGGGCCGATTGAAACCGCCGCCCGGCGCGGCGCCGCAGCCGCTCGCCGGCGAAGAGAACGAAGCCGTTCACGATGAGGAAGACGGCGGCGATCGCCGGCACGCCGAAGAGATGCCGCAGCTCCTTCTCGAGGGCGAAGCCGATGACGACCGCCGGGATGGTGGCGACGACGACGAGGGCGAGAAGCCGCAGCAGCTCCGCGCGCGGCGCCTTGGTCGGCTGGCCGAGGAGAGCGCGCAGGAAGTCGATCCAGTCGCGCCAGAAATAGAGGAGCAGCGCCGCCGCCGTGCCGAGATGGAGGACGACGAGGAAGGGCAGGAAGCTCGGCGCCTGCTGGTCGATCTGCCAGCCGAGGAGGCCGGGGAGGATGACGGCGTGGCCGAGGCTGCTCACCGGGAAGAGCTCGGTGAGACCCTGCAGGATGGCGGTGAACAGTGCTTGGAAGACGGACATCGTGCTCCTGGGGAGAATCGGGCCGGCGGCAGCCGGCAAGCGCGGAAGAGCGGGCCTCGGGGCGGCGGAGAAGGGTCAGCGCTTGACGTTGCACGCCTTGTCGATAAGGCCGACCGCTTGCGTGAAGCCGGCAAGCGCATAGGTGTCGGTGGTGGCCGTGCCGCGGGACGAGCTGCCCTTGATCACCGCCTGCTTGCCCTTCAGCATCGCCTCGACGATCGCCTTGTCGGTGGCGGCGTCGCGCGCCCAGGCGGTGTCGCCCTTGGTGAAGAGATCGAATTTCTTGCCGCCGATGTCGAGCTCGGCATCGCTGCCTTCCTTGAAGGCGTAGCCGGCGACGAAGCTCACGACGTTGGCCGTCTTGTCGGCGGTGTTGTGGGTGACGAGAAGGTGGATGGGATCGCGCTTGGCGTTGGCCGGCTCGCTCTTCGCCGGCTGGCCGACGATGTAGCAGATCTCGCCGCCCTTCTCGGGCGCGCTGTAGGCGGCCCAGCCCTGCGATTCGCCGAGGCGCTTGGGCTGCGATTCGGCCGGCTGCGCCTGCGCCGGCGCCGCCGTCTGCGCGGCGAGATGGTGCGCGATCGCCGGCTGCTTCGGCTGGCGGCTCGCGGCGTTCGGCTGTGCGGAGAGCGCCAGGACGAGGGCGGCTCCCAGCGCCGGAACGATCACGATGCGATGCATGGCGCTACCATACTAAAGCGCGCCGGGCGCTGCCAAGCGCGGCAAGATGCTCTGCGGCGAAGTCTTGCAACGTCAGGGCAAGCCCGGCAAGGTGTTGCCGCCATGATTGCCTCTGTCGAATTCGTGTGCATCCGCCTCTGCCGCGGCAATCCCCCCTCACCCTGCCCTCTCCCCCCGACCCCCTCCCTGCCCTCCCCCGCAAGCGGGGGTGGGTTTGGGAGGGGGCGTGGGAGAGTTTGGGAGGGGAGTAGTCGCCGCCGATGAGAGCCGTCCTCTGCAAAGCCTTCGGACCGCCCGAGAGCCTCGTCGTCGAGAGCGTCGTGCCGCCGGCGCTGCGGCCGGGCACGGCGCGGGTCGCCGTCCATGCCGCCGGCGTCAATTTCGCCGACACGCTGATGATCGCCGGCCGCTACCAGGAGAGGCCGCCCTTCCCCTTCACGCCGGGCCTCGAAATCGCCGGCGAGGTCCTGGAGGTCGCCGCCGATGTGACCGGGCTCACGCCCGGTGCGCGCGTCCTCGGCACCATGGAGGCTGGCGGCTATGCCGACGAGGCGGTGCTGCCGGCGGCCAGCCTGACGCTCCTCCCCGACGCCATGGATTACGTGACCGCCGCCGGCTTCCCGGTCGCCTACGGCACCTCGCATGGCGCGCTCGAGTGGCGGGCGCGGCTCAGGCCCGGCGAGACGCTGCTCGTCCATGGCGCCGCGGGCGGCGTCGGCCTCACCGCGGTCGAGATCGGCAAGGCGATGGGGGCGACCGTCATCGCCACCGCCGGCAGCGCCGAGAAGCTCGCCATCGCCAAGGCGCATGGCGCCGACCATCTCGTCGATTATGCGCAAGAGAGCATCCGCGACCGCGTCCGCGAACTGACCGAGGGACGCGGCGCCGACGTCGTCTACGATCCGGTCGGCGGCGATGCCTTCGATGCGAGCCTCCGCGCCATCGCCTGGGAGGGCCGCATCCTCGTCATCGGCTTCGCCGGCGGCCGCGTGCCGCAAATTCCGGCGAATATCCTTCTCGTCAAGAATTGCGATGTCATCGGTTTCTATTGGGGCTCCTACCGCAAGCGGCGGCCGGACGCCCTGCGTCGCTCCTATGAGCAGCTCCTCGCCTGGTTCACCGCCGGCAAGCTGAAGCCGCATGTCTCCGAGCGCTACGACCTCGCCGAGGTCGCCGAGGCGCTGCGCGCCCTCACGACCCGCCGCTCGACGGGCAAGGTCGTGCTGACGACGGGGCGGAGTTGAAAGGGTCACCACGAAGGCACCAAGGACACGAAGTTCCTTTGACGCGCAGCGTCCGAAGATGATGAGGCGGGGATGCAATGCTCGATCCTCACCGCGGAACGCCGCGCTTTGCGCGGGACATGGGTTCCCTTCGTGTCCTTGGCGCCCTTGTGGCGAAAAGCTGACACTCGCACCCGATGCCTGATCCCGACGACAAGGTCCGCGCGCAATACGAGGCCTTTCCCTATCCGGCGCGCGATCCCAAGGACGAGGCGCGGCGGCTCGTCACCGGCTCGCCCTCGCATCCGCTCGAGATCGACCACTACATCTTCGCCGGACGGCGCGACTGGTCGCGGCCTTTCCGCGCCCTCGTCGCCGGCGGCGGCACCGGCGACGGCGCCGTCATGCTGGCGCAGGGCCTCGCCGACCGCGCCTGCCCCGGCGAGGTCGTCTATCTCGATCTCTCCGCCGCCGCCCGGCGCATCGCCGAGGCCCGCGCCAGGGCGCGCGGCCTCGGCAATATCCGCTTCCTCACCGGCTCGCTTCACGACGCGCCGGCGCTCGGCCCCTTCGACTACATCGATTGCTGCGGCGTCCTCCATCATCTCGCCAAGCCGGCGGCGGGCCTCGCGGCGCTCGCCGCCGCGCTCGAGGAGGAGGGCGGCATCGGCCTCATGCTCTATGGCGAGCTCGGCCGCACCGGCGTCTATCCGGTGCAGGCGATGCTGCGCCGCCTCTGCGCCGACGCGCCCGACGGCGAGAAGCTGGCGCTCGCGCGCCGCCTTCTGCGCGACCTGCCGGCGAGCAATTGGCTGAAGCGCAATCCGCTCCTCTCCGACCATCTGTCGAGCGAGGCCGGGCTCTACGACCTGCTGCTGCACAGCCGCGACCGCGCCTATCGCGTCGGCGAGGTGCTGGACCTTCTCGCCGGCGCCGGCCTCCGCCTCGTCACCTTCATCGAGCCGCTGCGCTACGAGCCGGCGAGCTATCTGCGCGACCCGGCGCTGCGGCGCATGGCGGCCGCCCTCGATCCGCCGGCGCGCGCCGCCTTCGCCGAGGAGCTGTGCGGCAGCCTCAAGAACCATGTCCTCTACGCGGTGAAGGCGTCGCGCGCCGACGATTCCGTCGCCCGCCCGGACGAGCCCGGGACCGTCCCGGTGCTGCGCGACATCGATGGCGGCGCGCTCGCCCGGGGCATGCCGGCGGGCGGCGCGCTCGATGCCGAGTTCGGCGGCGTTCCCGTCTCCTTCCCGCTGCCGCCGCTCGCCGCCGCCATTCTCGCGCGCTGCGATGGACGGCGCAGCCTCGAAGAGATTCGCGCTGCCCTGCCGGGACGGCCGGACTGGCCCGCCTTCAAGGCGCAGTTCGACGCGCTCTACGCCGTGATGAACGGCGTCAACCGGCTGCTGCTGCGCTGCCCGGCTGGCGGAGGAAGTAGATGAGGTCGAGGGGCGGCGGCGCCACTGCGGTTTGCGAGAGGAGGCCATGGGCCTGGCCGCGGTGATGCGTCTGGTGGTTGAAGAAATGGCCGAGGACGTAACGGAGCGGCGTCTGCTGGCGCGTTCCCGAGGTCGTCGCATAGGCCAAGGGCTGATCGAGCGAGCGCTCGGCAAGGCCCGAGACGAGGTTCACGATGTGCTCGTCCTCGGCCTCGCGCGCGACGCGCAGCGCCACGAGGTCGCCATAGAGGATCTGGTCGAGGGTCAGCTTCGGGTTGGGCTTGTGCTCGATGCGCGCGAGCCAGATGCGGTCGGCGACGAGGATATGGTTCAGCGCGCCGTGGAGCGAGCCGAAGAAGGCCGGCCGCGGCTTCATGTACTCGGCCTCCGGCAGCTGCGCGCAGGCCTCGTAGAGGCGCCGGTTAGCCCAGGCGTTGTAGCGGGCGAGGGTGAGGAAATAGCTGTCCGTCATGTCGCGCTCTCCGCTCGGAGCCCCCGGGCAGCGAGCTTAGCGCGCGGGGCCACCGCCGGCGAGAGCCGCGCCTGCCGCACAGTCGGAGATGCGCTTCGATATTTGACGCCGCCCCACCCCCGGCTTGCGTTCCCGTGTTCGTGCCGGCAAAGTCGGCGCGGCGGGACCGCCCGCGCGGACCCCGGTCCAAGCGTGGAGGCAGGCGGCGCTTCCCGAGCAGGACTCTGCAACGGCTTCGACGAGCGCCCGCCCGATACCGCGCCGGCGCAGCGGCGCGGGAACGTGGACCTGAACCGGGAAGCCGGGCGGTTTCGAAAGCGGTCGCCACGCGACGGCGGCGGCGCCGACGATGAGCGAGGTCTCGCGATCGATGGCGACCCACAGGTCGGGGGCGAATGCCGGCCCGAAGACTTCGGGCATCATGAGCCGGCAGGCGCGGGCCTCGCCGTCGGCGGCGCGGCGGACTGCGACACCGGGTTCGACCGCCGCTGTGCCTGCGCTGCTCACCAGTCGCTCGTCGCGATGTGATATTGTCGGCGCAGATCTAGGCGTGGGGGATCCTGCTCGACGAAGATTTCGCCATCCCCTTCGGCGCGAGCTTCGCGTCGTGGCCTCTCGCGCGCGCCGCGACCGTTCATGCCGCCGCGACGCATCTCGCCGCCGCCGAGCCGTGGGATTTGCTGGCCGTGCGCTACGCGCTGCTCGCGGAAGCGGACCGCGCGATCCGGGCGCCGCATCGGGCGGACGGAGCCGAAGCCCAGGCGGCGGACGCCGCACGCAACGGCGCCTATCGCATTCTCGATACGGCGATCGGCCGGCTGGCCGATCTCGCGCGACCGGACGCAACCGTGCTGATCGTGGCGCCGGCAACGCGGCAAGGCATGGCCTCGCCGCCGCCCTCCCGAGGCGGAGCGGCGGCGATGCGCGGAATCGCGCCCGGGCGCGGCATTCTCATCGGCTCCGGCCCGGCGATCGCGCGCGACGCCGTCCTCCAAGGCGCGACCGTGCTCGATTTCTGCCCGACAATCCTCGCCTGCTTCGGCTTGTCTGCCCCGAGCGATGGTCGCGTGCTCGCTCGGTCATCACCATCGACGACGCTCTTGCCGAGGCCCATGCGGGATTAGGCGTCGCGCTGCGCGGCCAGGATCGGGATGCCGAGGCGGAAGCAGAGCTGCGCCGCGCCCTCGCCTTGGACTTCGACCATACCGCCGCGCATTTTCACCTGGGCCACCTGCTCGCCGCACGCGGCGACATGATCGGCGCCGCCGCCTCGCTTCGCATCGCCGCCGAGCAGCGTCCGAGCTCGGCTGCCGACTTGCCGGGAGATGTCGAGCGTGCGCTTGTATGCGGCCTCGTCGCGAGCGGGCTTGCGGCATCCCGCGCCGGGCAGGCGGAGATGTGCGCGGAAGGATGATCTCCTTCCTGTTCCGCGCGAAGCCGCTCGAGCGCCATGACGGCGATCGGCGAGAGCCGCGCGCCTCACGTCAGCGTGACGGTGCCCGAGGAGGAGCGCGGGAACATATAGACCGAGGACGACAGGGTGATCGTCCCGACATTGATGTAGTCGAGGATCGGATTGAAGGCGTAGCGGGTCTCGCCGAGGATGAGCGAGGTGTTGGGCGTCGCCAGCGCCGCCGGCAGCTGCATCGCCGATCCCGCCGCCAGAGCGGCGCCGTGGAGGGCGCGGCTCCAGGTGACTGTCGCCTTGCCGGTGGCATCGACCGTGATGCAGCTCACCCGCACGACGGCGTTGGCGACGGGGTAAGGCGTCAGCACCGCTGAGGACGCGTTGAGAATATCGGGCATCGTCTGGCTGTCGCTGATCGACGCGTATTGCGTCACCAGATTGGCGACGGTGCTCGCCGAGAGCGACGTCATGCGCTGGATGGCGATCGCCTGCGAAATCTCGACGCCGCCGAGAAAGAGCAGGACCATCAGCGGCAGGATGAGGGCGAACTCGACCGCGGCGACGCCGCGGCGATCGCCGAGCGGGCGCCCCGCCGCGCGGCGCAGGCGGCGAAGAACGGCCGTCACGGTCACGACCCCAGCCCCTGCGAGAAGGGTTCGTTGCGGAAGGCCGCGGTGCCGACGAGGAGATCGTTGTTGCCGCTGAGATTGGCGAAATTGTAGCCGAGCAGGGTCGCGAAAAGCGGCCATTTGTAGAAGACCTGGACGACCTCGATGTCGCCGGAGACGCCCGGGCTGAACCCCATGCCGGAGGTGTCGAGATTGCCGTTCTTGATCGGGTTCGGCGGCGCGATCGCGGAGAAAGAGGAGTAGGTCTGGACGTTGACATAGATGCCGCCGCAGTCGAAGAGCGCGGTGGCGTCGGCGCAGACCGCCTGCTTGAACTGCGCGGCGCTCATGCCTTGCGCCTGCCCCGTCATGATGAGCCGCGCCGCCTGCGTCGTCGCCGTCTGCAGCGTCTGCTGCGCGAAGAAGACCAGCGCCGTGTTGAGGATGAGGAAGGCAAGGCCGAGGAACGGCACGAGAAGAATGCCGAACTCCGCGGCGGCCGAGCCGGCGCGGCACCGCATCAGCCGGCGCCACGCGGCGGCGGCGCTCCGCCCCGCGCCCGCTCCAGAAATGGTCTTCAGGTGAAGCATCGGTGGATTCCGTGTCCGACGACTTTTAGACAATAAAGCGGCAATATTTCCTGTGACGACCCACGCTTCATACTATTACAGACGCGTCGCCCGCCGTTATATGAAAAGTAGAAGATTTTACCCGCATGATTGATGATAGAATACGAGTATTTACTTCCTGGTAACGATACTCGACTGACGATCCGCGCCATCTTCACTGCGCGGGAGAGGGCCATGGCTCTGCTTCGTCGCCTTCTGCACGGCAAGAGGGGCAACATCGCCGTCGCCTTCGCCTTCACGGCGGCGGCGCTCGTCTTCCTCATCGGCATGGGCATCGACTACACCTCGGCCGTGGTGCGCGAGGACCAGCTCAATGCCGATGCCGATGCGGCGGCCCTCGCCGCGCTTCGCCCCTCGCTGCTGACGCAGAGCGACGCGGCGGCGATCGCCGTCGCCACCGACACCTTCAACGCTCAGGCTAGCGCCGTCTCCGGCATCACCTATGACGCGAAGAGCGTCAAGGTCACCGCCAGCGACACCACCAACGGCACCAAGGTCAAGCGCACGATCACGGTCAGCTACAACGCGGCCTCGAAAAACGCCTTCATGGGCGTCCTCGGCAAGCCGAGCATCGCCATCTCCGGCAGCTCGCAGGCGACGGCCTCGGCCGCGCCCAATATCGATTTCTACCTGCTGCTCGACGATTCGCCGTCGATGGCGATCGCCGCGACGCCCGCCGGCATCAATACGATGGTCGCGCACACGCCGCACCAGGGCGGCTGCGCCTTCGGCTGCCATCAGAAGAATCCCGCCGCCGACAATCTCGGCAATCCCGGCGGCATCGACAATTACGCGCTGGCGCGCCAGCTGGGCGTCACCTTGCGCATCGATCTGCTGCGGCAGGCGGCGCAGGACCTCATGACGACGGCGCAGCAAGCCGCGACCTCGAACGGCGCGCAGTACCAGATGGCGATTTACACCTTCGATGTCGGCTTCAACACCATCCAGAGCCTGACTTCGAGCCTGACCCTGGCGCGGAATGCCGCCGGCACAATCACGATGCTCGAGGTCGACCACAACAACTGGCTGACCTCGAGCGTCAACAACCAGGACGCCGACACCGATTACGACAACGCCATGACGCGCATCAACGCCGTGATGCCGGCGCCCGGCAACGGCACCAACGCCGCCGGCGACACGCCACAGGAGGTGCTGTTCTTCGTCACCGACGGCGTCGAGGACGAGATGGCGGGCGGCGTCCGCAAGGAGCAGCTCATGGATCCGGCGCGGTGCAAGACGATCAAGGATCGCGGCATTCGCATCGCCGTGCTCTATACGAGCTATCTGCCGCTGCCGACGAATGCCTGGTACAACCAGCACATCGCCTCATTCCAGAGCCAGATCGGGCCGACCTTGCAGACCTGCGCCTCGCCGGGGCTCTATTTCGAGGTGCAGTCGGGCGGCGACATCTCGGCGGCGCTGACGGCGCTCTTCGAGCAGGCGGTCATCACGGCGCACCTCTCGAAGTAGAGGGCGACCCGCGCGCAATGAGGCGGGATCGCTATTGGATGAGGACCGCGGTTCCCGCCATGGCGACGCCGAGAACGAAGGCCGCGATCGTCAGCCAATACCAGGGGCTGTCGCCGTTCTGCCAATCGGCCATGATAGCGCCTCCTCTCTCCCGCGAGAGGTCATAGGGCGGCGATGGAAACGGCATCCCCCCGCCGTGGTGAAGCCTATGACCGTTACCGCGCCGAGCAGGAGCATCGCGCCTCTTGCGGGCGCGTCTGGGATCGGAGTCGCGAAGGCCGGCGTTAGGGCGGGAAGATGCGCTTTGCCCTCCTCATTCTTGCCGCGGTTGCCGCCGCGATGCCGGCGGCGAGCGCTTGCGCCGTCAGCGCCGCGCCGCGAGCGCCGGCTATCGCCGCTCGAATGTCTCCGGATGTCTTGCAGGCGGCGGGACGGCGCTGCGGCCGCCACGCGCATTATGTCCGCGGCCATCGCGCGAGGAACGGCCACTGGATCAGAGGCCATTGCGTTCGCGACCGCCGCTGACCCATCGGATCGCGCCCGCCGTCGCCTCGACGCCTTCCTGACGCGCCCCCGAACGCGGTGCGGCCGAGCGCCGCGCCGCGTCCGCGCCGGCGCCGGCGGAAATCGGTTGCGGGCGGTCCCGTTCTGACGATTACTGGCGCCCGCGGCGAGGGCGAGCGGAACGGCGATGCGGGCAGCAGCGGACGAGGCAGAACATTGGCCGGGCGGCCACCATCACCGCACCCTGCGGCTCGAGCTGCGCACGCGCCTCCGCCTCGTCGCGCGCGGCGTGCGCAACAGCGATCTCGGCCTCCTCATCGCGGCGGCGCTCATCGGCGGCGCGGTCGGCCTCGGCGTCGCCGTCGTCCAGCAGATCGTGCTCGGCATCCACCACCTGCTTTTCGACATCCCGTTCGAGACGCGGCTTTCCAGCACGACGGTGATCGCGGCCTGGCGCATCATGCTGGTGCCGAGCCTCGGCGGGCTCGTCTACGGCATGGCGGCGCAAGCGGCGCGGCGCTGGCGTCCGGGCGACATCGTCGACGCGATCGAGGCGAATGCGCTTTATGGCGGGCGCATGTCGCTGACCGACAGCATCCGCCTCACCGTGCTGACAATCCTCTCGGCCGGCGTCGGCGCCTCGGTCGGGCTCGAAGCCGCCTATACGCAGCTCGGCTCGGGCACGGCCTCGCATGTCGGGCGGATGCTGCGCCTGCGCCGCGCGGATCTGCGAACCTTCGTCGGCTGCGGCGCCGCCGCCGCCATCGCCGCCGCCTTCAACGCGCCGCTCGCCGGCGCCTTCTACGCCTATGAGCTCATCATCGGCAGCTACACGCTGGCGACCTTGGCGCCGGTGGCGATCGCGGCGCTCGCCGGCGTCCTTGTCGAGCGCCAGCTCTTGGGCGGCGTTCCCATCTACATGGTCTACGACCACGTCGACCTGGCGACGGCCGACTACCTCATTCTCGCCGTCCTCGGCGTCGCCGGCGCCGGGCTCGGCATCGCGGCGATGACCGGCGTCACTATGGTCGAGGGCTGGTTCCGCCGCGTCGAGCTGCGGCCCTGGCTGCGCCCGGCGGCGGGCGGCCTCGCCCTCGGCCTCCTCGCCCTCGTCTATCCGGAAGTGCTGGGCAGCGGCCATGGCGGCATCGTCACCGCCGTCGCCTCCGGCTTCACCCTGCCCCTCCTCCTCGGCCTCATCATCGCCAAGATCTTCGCCTCGGCGATCTCAATCGGCAGCGGCTTCCGCGGCGGCATGTTCAGCTCGTCGCTCTTCCTCGGCAGCCTCTTCGGCGGCGCCGTCGCGGCGCTCGTCGGCTATCTCCTGCCGGGGCTCGCGCCGCACCATACGGTCTTCACCCTCGCCGGCATGGGCGCCGTCGCCGCCTCGGTCGTCGGCGCGCCGGTGACCATGATCCTCCTCGTCCTCGAAGTCAGCTCCGATTTCTCGGCGACGATCGGAGTGACGGCCGCGGTCCTCCTCGCCTCCTTCGCGACGCGGCAGTGGTTCGGCTATTCCTTCGCGACCTGGCGCTTCCATTTGCGCGGCGTGCCGCTGCACGGCGCCTACGATATCGGCTGGCTGCAGGATTTGACCGTGGGGCGTCTCATGCGCCGCGATTTCGCGACGGTGCCGCAGGCCCTCTCGCTGCGCGAGCTGCGCCAGCTCTTCCCGGTCGGCGGCGCCAAGACGGTGTTCGTCCTCGACGAGGCGGGGCGCTATGCCGGCCTCATCGATGTGCAGGAGGCGCATGGCGCCGATCTCGATCCGGAGATCGACCGCCTGCGCGCCGCCGACCTCGCCGGCGGCGCCGCGCATTACCTCACCTCCGGCCAGCCCATCCGCACCGCGCTCGACCTCTTCATCGCCGCCGAGGCCGAGGCGCTTCCCGTGCTCGACAGCGCCGCCGAGCGGCACATCCTGGGGTACCTCACCGAGGCCTATGCGCTGCGCCGCTACAATCGCGAGCTCGAGGCGCGGCGCCGCGAGGAGCTCGGCGAGGACGAGCTCTTCAGCCCGACCCGCGCCCCGCCCGAGGTTTAGGTGAAGGGCACGCTTCAGCGCAGGGGCCGCGGATGTCTCGCAGCGGTCGCAGAGGAGATCAACCCACCGCGTCCTTTGCGCCTCTTTTGTGGCCTCCGCGCTGAATGCGTTCCTCCCCGACCGCGGCACAATTGCTGAGGACAAAGCCGCCGAGGCCAGTCTATCCTCGACTGCCGGCCCCGCGCATCGGCCGGAGAAGGAGGCAAGGATGAACCGGGTACGGCCAGCCCTGATGGCCGACGCGCCGGCGATCGCCCGGATCGATGTCGAGACCTGGCGCGCCAGCTATGCCGGCATCCTGCCCGACAGATATCTCGTCGCGATGAGCGAGTCCGAGCGCCGGCGGCTCTGGACTCACGAGGTGGCACAGCATCCCGGCGACATCGTCGTCGCCCTCGATGCGACGAGCCGGGTCCGCGGCTTCGGAAGCTGCGGGGCGACACGCGACACGGCGCTCGGCTTCGCCGGCGAGGTCTTCACCCTTTACGTGGCGCCCGACCACCAGGGAAGCGGCATGGGACGCGACCTGCTGCTCGCGCTCTTCGCCCGCCTGCAGCGCCGCAAGCTCGGCTCGGCCCTCGTCTGGGTGCTGCGCGCCAACCCCTCGCGCTTCTTCTATGAGCGCCTCGGCGGCAAGCAGGTCGGGCACCGCCGCATCCCCTTCGCCGGCAGCCAGATCGACGCCGTGGCCTATGGCTGGCCCGATCTCGCCGCCGTGCTGAAGCCGCAGGCGCGCATCTGAGCGCGGCGGCGCCGCGGATCAGCCCGCCGAAGCCTCCAGGGCGCGAACGAGCGCCATCCAATTGCCCTCGGGCGCGGCGCAGGGCTCTGCCCGCGGCGTTTCGGCGCCGGCTGCCGCGCCCTCGCCCGGCACCAGGCTGACGCCCCCATAGCGCCAGAGGCGCCGCCACAGATCGAGATCGTAAAGCGCCTTCTCGTGGACGCGCGCGACGAGCCGCCGCCGGACATAGGCGCGGCCGAGAGTGAGGTAGGCGGCAAGGCAGAGGATTGCGGCGGCGATTCCCGGCCACAGCCCGACGAACCAGAAGACGGCGCCGCAGAGGATGATCGCCGGATAGATCCAGCGGTTGCTGTCGGCCTCGACGCCGACGGGGCTATCCATGTGATCGAGCCGCTTCAGATCGAGCTCGAGGCGCAAGGCGCCGCTGTCGACGAGGCGCCGCAGGCCGCGCAGCAGATCGGCGGGGGTCGCCTCGGCCGCAGGCGCCGCCCTCTCCGCATCGTTCATACGACACCCGCCTGCTGTTGCTGCTCCGCGCGCCGCATATATGCCTTGCGCAGCAAATGCGGCACAAGGATGTGCATCGGCATCAGAAGATAGTGGGCGCGCATATAGAGGAAAAGGCCGGCAAGCTCGCGCAGCGTGCTGTGTCCGCTCGGGTAGCGCGGGAGAAGCGCCTGCTCGAAGAGCGCGTCCATCACGGCGCGGAGGACGCGGTTGGGCGGGGCGAGCTCGGCGGCGTTGCAGATCTCGGGCGGGACCGGCGTTCCGAGGTATCTCGTCGTATAGCGCAGCGCGTAATAGAGCGGGCGCCGAAGATCGAGCTTGGCCGCGCGTTCGAGCAGGCTCGGGAAGAAGCCGGGGTCGCGGCCGAAATGGCAGAGAAGGCGATGGAGATCGTCGAGGTCGCGCAGTCCGCGGTCGAACTCGGCCTCGTTGAGGAGATGGGCGGCGCTGTGCAGCACCATATCGGCGGGCGCGAGGACGGCGAAGCCCGGTCGGCCCGGGATGTCGACCGCGGCGCGAAAGAGTTCCGCCGCGTCGAGCTGCAAACGGCGCGTCCGCGCGACGATCGTGTGGTGGACATCGAGCAGCGAGCCACGGGTACCATGCACCAGCGGCGGGATCTGGTGCATCCATCGCCGATAATAGCTGCGGTCATACTCCGCCATTTCCCCGAAGCGCCAGCCCGATATGTCGAGCACCGCTTCGACGCGCGGCAGCGTCTCTTTCGGCACGAGGATGTCAATGTCGCCGAAGATGCGGCCTTCGGCGGCGGGGAGACCCGCGGCGAGGTAGGCCGCGCCTTTGAGCAGCACGATGCGCCCGATCGTCCCTTTCAGCGTCTCGGCGAGGCGATCGAGCTCGAATTCGATGTCACGGCGCTGCTTCTCGGCGGCGATGAGGGCGGACCGGAGATGCTGGCGCGGCTGCTCGGGGACGGCGTCGAGGCCGCCGGCGCGGTCCGCGGCGAGAGCCAGGCGCGCCAGCACCCCGGCCCGGCGCGCGGGCGGAATCAGCTCGTCCCAATCGCCCAGGCTCAAGCCCGAGATTCGCTCCGGCTCTCGTATCAGCGAGATCAGCCTGCCGGCTGCCCGGTTCATCATGTCGCGCGCGCCGCGGTCCCCCCTTGGCTCTGCGGCAGAGACGCGCTCTCGGCGAGGGCTGTCAAGCCCGCGACGGCCTCGCCGAGATCGCCATAGGCGAAATCGAAGCAGAGGCTGCGATCGACGAGCTCGCCCAGAGCCGAGAAGGCGGCGGCGCCGAGCACATGATAGTTGATCGCGTTTGCGGCGAGTTCGAGGAAGGCTTCGGCCTTCGGCCGCGGCGAGAGCCGGGCCGCGGCGCCGGCGGTAAAGCGCGGCACGACGACCCAGGCCGGCAAGGCGGGTTCGGCAATCCGCTTCACGCTCTCCGCCGGCGGCTTCATCAGGGCAACAGTCCCCTTCAAGGTGCGCTCCGCCGGGCGGCTGAACACCGCTTCCGGGGCGAAACGGCGGATGATCTCGATCGATTCATTCTTGAGGCTGACCGGCCGCGCCAGCGCGACGAGGCCGCCGCCATCGAGGCGCAGGAGCGTCAGCTCGTCCGAGAGGAGGCGCCAGCCGCGGGAGGCGAGACCGGCGCAGAGCGTGCTCTTGCCAGCTCCCGGCGGCCCCGGAATGACGAGCGCGCGGTCGCCCCAGGCGAGCGAAGCGGCATGCACCACCAGATACTGGTTCACGGTCATGCCGATCGCCCAGTTCAGCCCCCATTCGAAAAGCGGCAGCGCATGCTCGGGCGGCGAGGGCGTGAAGAGCGCTGCGCCCTCGAAATGGAAGGCCGTCTTCGGACGGAACCAGCGCCGCAGCACGGGCCGCTCGACGGTGACGTGGAAGTCGCAGAATTCCGGCCGGTCGATCAGCCGGCCGTCGTCATAGAGGAGCGGCACGCCTTCGCGAAGGCGCTCCTCGCGCGTCTCGAGATGGATGGCGAACGGACCCGTCCGCAAATAGAAGGTCGATCGGGGCAAGGACGATTCTAATCGCCGTGAGTTTCAATGAGAGCGAGATGCCGGAGTTCCGCCAAGACAATCAGCACATTGATCGATTCGTGATCGGCGCTGTCACCGGAGGACGAGCCTAGACGACGACGAATCTCGCCGACGGTTCCCGATCCTTCACGGCGCAACGCCGACCAAACTGCGGAGGCCGCTTGGTTCAAATGGTGCGTCGCCCCGGAGAGCACATCAAAAACGAGCGCCTCTCCGTCCCAATTTCGCTCGAGAAACTCGCGTTGGGCTGTCCGCCAGATCGGTTCTGTCGTCAAGTGCAACTGAGTTTGCAAATTTGGATCTGGTTCTTCTTACCGCCGCCGGTGCAGGGAAGTGTGATGCCGTTGTCAAAATTGAGATTGGCGAGCGCGGTATGGATCTGATCGAGAGTCAGTCCGGCCGCCAAGGCGTTTGCCACCGCCTGCGCCACCGCTTTTCCGTTGGCATAGCCGAAGCTCGTCCCGAACGTATCGGCATTGAGCAGCGCGCCTGCGAGCTGAAACTCGAAATTGTCGCCGTTGGGCGGGCACAATGCCGCGCGCAAGGTTTCGCGGGTATTGAATGCCGTCACGACAGGGCTGATGCCGGCAAACCAGAAATCGAAGGTTGTCGTGCAAATCGCCGTCGGGTTGTTGAGACCGGACGGCCAGCACTGCCCCTGGTTCATCCAAAAGCCCGGCGTCCTGCCGCCGTTGCAAGTGAAGGTATGGTGGCCCGAGCCGTGCGGCGACGCCAGGGCGGTGATCGGCCCGCAATTGCTCGAATTCGCGCGCGCCGGAAGGGTCACGGAATAGCTGGCGACCGCGAGACCGCTGGCGAGGAAGCTTCGACGCGCCGCCCGCGGGATCGCATTCTTGTCGCCGCAGCCGCCGCTCCCCCCGCAGCCGCAGCCGCAATCCTTTTTTGCGCCGCTTCGGTCGGCCGTGCCGGCCGGCACCCCAATGTTCTCCGCCATGATTTCACCCTACCTTCGACGCCGAATTGAGTCCAGGCCCTCGCCCGGCGTTCCATTCTCGCTGCCGTGCAATTTTTGCGCCAAAACAGTGAAGTTGATGAATCTCAAGCCATTGCGACGACAGTCGCGGGATGCTCGGCGGACTGTGAAGCAAATCTGTTAAAATTTCCGACAGTTGCGGCCCCGCCTGCGACACCGAGATGCGTGGCCCGGGTCAAATCCCGCGCTTCATTGCGCCGGTGCCAGCGCCCCCAGCGCCGCCTCGACCGTCTTATAATGCTCGCTCCCCGGCGGGAGCAGGCCGAGGAGTCGCGACCAATACTGCGCCGCCGCCTTGGGATCGCGGCGCTGCGCCGCGGCGAGGCCGAGATACCAGAGCGCCTCGGGCTCGTCGGGGGCGCGCGCCTCGATGTCGTGCATGATGTCGACGACGCCCTGCGGCAGCGGCACGCGCACATCCTGGGCGGCGCCCGAGCTTTGCAGCAGGGCATGGGCGCGGTCGAGGAGCGCCGCCACCTCGGCCGAGGCCGCGGCGGCCGGGACCGGGGCCGCGCTCGGCGTAGCTTGCGCCGCGGCGGCGGCGCGCTCTTCGGCGGCCTCGGCCTTCGCCGTCTCGCCGAGGACGCGGTAGGCCTTGGCAAGGCGCGTCCAGCCCGCGGCGTCGCCGGGGTTCTTCTCGAGCCGCGCCGCCAGACCCTCGACCATGCCGCGTATCATCTGCTGCCGCGCTTGCCGCGACATCTGCTGCGCCGCGGCGATGTCGGCGGCGGTGGGGCCGGGCGCGCCCTCCGCCGCGGCCGCGGCCGCCGACGGCGCCGGCGGCGGTTCCGGCAGCTTCGGCATCGGCAGCCCGGCGGCGCGCGCCGTCTCCTCGGCGCTCTGCCGCACCATGCTCTGCCAGGGCGCGTCGGGGGGCGAATCGGCGGCGAGCGCCGCCCAGCCCGCAAGCGCCGCCTCGGGCCTGCCCGACTGCGCCTCGGCGAGCGCCATATAGAACCGCGCCGGCGGGTTCTTGGGATCGTGCCGCAAGGCCGTCCGGAAGGCGTCCTCCGCCGCCGGCGTCACGATGCCGCCCGCCGCCATGACCAGCGCCTCGCCATAGCCCGAAGCGGCCTCGGCGCCGTCGCCCGTCAAGGCCATGGCGCGGCGATAGGCGTCGGCGCTCTCCTGCCAGTGCTGCAGCACCGCCTCGGTGCGGGCGAGGAGCAGCCAGCCCGCGGCATCCTCGGGATGGTCCTTGAGCTTCGCCTCCAGCGACGCGGCGCTGGCGGCGAGGTCGCCGGGCGCCCCGCCGCGTGCGGCAAGGGCGCCCCCGGCTTGGCGCGCGGCAAAGGGCGCGTCCCGCGTCTCGGGCGAGCCGATGGCGAGATAAAGCGCGATGGCGGCGGCTGAAACGGCGGCGGCGAGCGCGGCGGCGGTAATACCATCGACGGGCGGCGCGGGCTTGGATGGAGCCTCGGCCGCCGCCGCACCATCCGCGGCGAGGAGCCGCCGCTCGATTTCGAGCCGGGCCGCCGCCGCCTGCGCCGCGTCGAGGACGCCGCGTTCGCAATCGCGATCGAGCTCGGCGAGCTGGTCGCGGTAGACGGCGCGGTCGAAGCTGGCGCGCGGCGCCGCCGCGGCGCGCGGGCGGAGGAGCGGCCAGGCGACCGCCGCCGCGGCGAGCAGCGTGACGAGCGCGATCGCCGCCCAGAGGATCACGCCTCTTCCTCGCGCATCAGCCGCTCGAGGCGCTGGCGCTCCTCGGCGCTGAGCGGCGCCGGCTCGGCCGCCGCGCCGCGCCGCCGCCGGAGCGCGAAAGCAAGGCCGACGCCGCCGAGGCAGAGCAGCGCCGGCGGACCGAACCAGAGCAGCCAGGTGTCGGGCTGCACCGGCGGCCGCAGCAGGACGAAATCGCCATAGCGGCTGGTGAGATAGGCCAGGACCTGCGCGTCGCTGTCCCCCGCCTTGAGGCGCTCGCGCACGAGGACGCGCAGGTCATGGGCGAGATCGGCGCTCGAATCGTCGATCGATTCGTTCCGGCAGACAAGGCAGCGCAGCTCCCGGCTCAAGGCGCGCGCCCGCGCCTCGAGCGCCGGATCGGCGAGGCGCTCGGAGGGAAGCACGGCGAGGGCGGGCAGCGGCAGAAGCGCGAGGATGAGACAGAGGAGCGCCAGAATTCTCCCTCTCCCGCTTGCGGGAGAGGGTCGGGGTGAGGGGAATGGAGCAGCCCTCACCCTGCCCTCTCCCGCAAGCGGGAGAGGGTTCATATGAGAGCGTCGCGGCGATGCCCCGGCCGTCACGACGCCCCCAGCTTCTGAAGCAGCGGCAGCAGCTTGCGCTCCCAATCGGCGGCGCTGATGGGCCCGACCTGGCGGTAGCGGATGCGGCCCGCGGCGTCGACGACATAGGTTTCGGGCACGCCATAGACGCCGAAATCGATGGCGGTGCGGCCCTCGCGGTCGACGCCGATGCGGCGATAGGGATCGCCGAGCTGCGCGAGAAGCCGCGCCGCGTCCTCGGGCTTGTCCTTGTAGTCGATGCCGTAGAGTGCGACCTTGCCCTCTTCGGCGAGGCGCATCAGCAGCGGATGCTCGGTGCGGCAGGGCGCGCACCAGGAGGCGAAGAAATTGACGAGGGCGACGCGGCCGGCGAGATCCGCGCGCGCGAGGCCGGGCTTGCCGCCGAGCCCCGGCAGGGCGAAGTCGGGCGCCGGCTTGTCGATGAGCGCCGAAGGGAGGAGCGACGGGTCGCCGCGGAGGCCGAGGGTGAAGTAGCCGGCGATGACCGCGAAGAGCGCGACCGGAAGGAGGAAGAGGAGACGGCGCATGGCGTTGCGGCGGGCGCTCAAGCCGGCGCCGCGCCCGGCGCCTTCACCGCCGCGCCGCGGCGCGCCGGCGCACCGACGCGCAGGCGGCGGTCGCTGAGGCTGACGAGCCCGCCCGCCGCCATGATGACGGCGCCGAACCAGATCCAGGGGACGAGCGGGTTGTAGTAGAGCCGCGCCACCCAGGCGCCGCCTTCGCCGGGATCGGTGATGACGGCGTAGAGATCGGCAAAGCCGTTGGTGCGGATGGCGGCGTCGGTGATCGGCATGCGCTGCACGGGATAGAAGCGCCGCGACGGGTGCATGACCGCGACGGTGCGACCCTCGCGCGTCACCGTGAAGGTCGCGCGCTGCGCCGAATAATTGGGGCCCTGCACCGGCTCCGTGCCCTCGAAGCGGAAGGCGTAGCCGGCGACGTCGACCGTGTCGCCCGGGCGGACCGTCTCGATGCGTTCCGTCTGCCAGGCCGAGGCGGCGATCCCGGCGACGAGCACGGCGAGGCCGAAATGCGCGATGCTCATGCCCCAGGCGGCGCGCGGCAGATGGCGGAGGCGCCGCCAGCTCTCGCCCAGCGGCGCGCGGAACAGCTTGACGCGCTCGGCCCATTCAACTGCCGTGCCGACCGCGAGCCAGGCGGCGAGCGCGATCCCGAGGACGGCGCCGATGGGTCCGCCCGTCGTGAAATGCCAGGCGGCGAGGGCGGCGGCGGCGCTGACGGCGAAGGCGAGCTTCAAGCGGCCGAGGGCGCCGAGGAGGTCGCCGCGCTTCCAGGCGAGGAGCGGCCCGAAGACGAGCAGAACCAGCATCGGCACCATGAGCGGCACGAAGGTCGCCTTGAAGAAGGGCGGGCCGACCGAGACGGCCGCGCCGGTCATCTTTTCGAGGAAGAGCGGGTAGAGCGTGCCGAGGAAGACGGTCGCCGCGCCCGTCGCGAGGATGAGGTTGTTGAGGACGAGCGCCCCCTCGCGCGAGATCGGCGCGAAGAGCCCGCCCAGCTTCAGCGCCGGCGCGCGGATGGCGTAGAGAGTGAGCGAGCCGCCGATCGCGACCGCGAGCAGCAACAGGATGAAGGCGCCGCGCGCCGGATCGACGGCGAAGGCATGGACCGAGGTGAGGACGCCGGAGCGGACGAGGAAGGTGCCGATGAGCGACAGCGAGAAGGCGAGGATGGCGAGGAGGATGGTCCAGCTTTTGAGCGCGCCACGCTTCTCGACGACGATCGCCGAATGGAGGAGGGCCGTGCCGGCGAGCCAGGGCATGAAGGAGGCGTTCTCGACCGGGTCCCAGGCCCACCAGCCGCCCCAGCCCAGGACGTAGTAGGACCACCAGCTCCCCATGGCGATGCCAATGGTGAGGGCGCACCAGGCGGCGAGCGTCCAGGGCCGCACCCAGCGCGCCCAGGCGGCGTCGACCCGCCCCTCGATGAGCGCGGCGACGGCGAAGGAGAAGGCCATCGAGAAGCCGACATATCCGAGATAAAGGAAGGGCGGATGGAAGGCGAGACCCGGATCCTGGAGGAGCGGGTTGAGCCCGTCGCCGTCGGGCGGCGGCGGGACGACGCGGATGAAGGGGTTCGAGGTCGCGAGGATGAAGAGGAGGAAGCCGGCGCCGATCATCCCCTGGACGGCGAGGACGCGGGCGCGGAGCGGCGGCGGCAGCGCCCCGCCGAAGAGCGCGACCGCGGCGCCGTAGAGCGTCAGGATGAAGACCCAGAGGACCATCGAGCCTTCGTGATTGCCCCAGACGCCCGTCACCTTGTAGAGCAGCGGCTTCGTCGAATGGCTGTTCTGGACGACGTTGAGGACCGAGAAATCGGAGGTCACATAGGCGTGGATGAGCGCCGCGAAGGCGAGGGCGACGAGGCCGAACTGGACGAGCGCCGTGCTGTCGGCGAGCGCCATCCAGGCGGGATGGCCGCGCGCCGCGCCGACGAGCGGCAGGCTCGCCTGAAGCAGCGCCATGAAGAGCGCCAGCACGAGAGCGTAATGGCCGAGCTCGACGATCACGGCGCCGCACCCTTCGCCGCCGCCCCGGCGGTGGCGGCGCCTTCCTGCCAGTGGCCGGACTTCTTGAGCGCCGCCGCGACCTCGGGCGGCATGTAGCGCTCGTCGTGCTTGGCGAGCACGCTCGAAGCGCGGAAGGTGCCGTCGCGCCGCAAGACGCCCTCGGCGACGACGCCCTGCCCCTCGCGGAAGAGGTCGGGCAGCGCGCCCGTATAGGTGACCCGCACCGTGTTCGTGCCGTCGGTCACGGTGAAATCGGTGGTGCGGCCGTCATCGCTCCGCGCGACGCTGTGCTCGGCGACGAGGCCGCCGATGCGGAGCTGCCGCTCGAAGGGCGCCGATTTCGTCTTGAGCTCCGTCGGGCTGTAGAAGAAGACGAGGCTGTCATTGAAGGCGCTGAGGACGAGCGCCGTCGCGACGCCGAGCGCGGCGAGGCCGGAGAGCACCGCATAGAGGCGCAGGCGCTTGCGCGTCATGCACGATCGGCGCGGCCGGGACGGCGCGCCTGCAGCGCCGCCACCGCGCGCCGCGCCCGCCGATAGGCGCGCAGGCTGTGCCAGAGGAGGCCCGCCATCCCCGCCGCCGTCACGGCATAGGCCGGCCAGACGAAGGCCGCATAACCACCCATCCGCAGGAACTCGACGATGCGCTCCTCCACGATCCCACCCCTTATTATAGAACCGAGCCCGCCGCATCGCGCGGCCCTGCGGCGAAACGCCCCGCGGCTTCGGCCTCGGCGCGGCGCAGCGCCCGCAGCTTCCGCGCCAGGATGGCGGCCCGCATGCGCAGGAGCAGCACGGTCGCGAAGAAGAGAGTGAAGCCCAGCGCCATGACGAGAAGCGGCGCCAGCATCGACACGGCGATGGTGGGGCCGCCGAGGCGGAAGACGCTCGCCGGCTGGTGCAGCGTGTTCCACCAATCGACCGAGAATTTGATGATCGGCAAATCGACGACGCCGACGAGGGCGAGAATGGCGCCGGCGCGCGCGCCGCGCTCCTCGTCGTCGAAGGCGTTCACCAGGGCGATGTAGCCGAGATAGAGGAAGAAGAGGACAAGCATCGAGGTGAGGCGGGCGTCCCAGACCCACCACGCGCCCCACATGGGCTTGCCCCAGAGCGAGCCTGAGAGGAGGCAGATGGCCGTGAAGACGGCGCCGATCGGCGCCGCCTCCTGCGCCGCGATGTCGGCGAGCGGGTGGCGCCAGATGAGGGCGATTGCGCTCGCGACGGCGAGCGAGAGATAGGCGGCGCTCGCGAGCCACGCGGCCGGCACATGCACATACATGATGCGGACGCTCTCGCCCTGCTGGTAGTCGGGCGGCGCGACGAAGAGGGCGAGGAGGAGGCCGGCGCCGAGAAGCAGCGCCGTCGCGACCGCGAGCCAGGGGAGGACGAGCGCGCTCGCGCGCATGAAGCGGGTCGGGTTCGCGAAGCGGTGCATGGGTCCCTGTCTTTAACGCACTTCTCGTTAAAAAGCCGCCGCCCCTCAGGCGAGCGCCTGGCGGATCGCCGCCGCCGCGGCGAGCGGGGCCAGCGGCAGCGCCGCCGCCGCGATCGCCGCCAAAATCAAGAGATGGGGACGCGCCCCCAATCCTGAAATGGCCGCCTCGACGGCGCCGGCGCCGAGGATGAGGACCGGGATATAGAGCGGCAGGACGAGGAGCGAGAGGAGCACCCCGCTCCGCCGCGCCCCGAGGCTGAGGGCGGCGCCGATGGCGCCGATGAGGCTGAGGCTCGGCGTGCCGAGCGCCATCGCCGCGACGAGAGCCGGATAGCCCGCGGCATCGACGCCGAGGATGAGCGCGAGGAGCGGCGCCAGGATGGCGAGCGGCAGGCCCGAGACGAGCCAATGCGCCAGAATCTTCGCCAGTACCACGAGTTCGAGCGGCGCCGGCGCGAGGGCCAGCGCTTCGAGGCTGCCATCCTCGAAATCGGCAAGGAAGAGGCGGTCGAGCGAGAGCAGCGCCGAGAGCAGCGCCGTCACCCAGATGACGCCGGAGCCGATGCGCGCCAGCACCGCCGGCTCCGGCCCGACGCCGAAGGGAAAGAGGATGACGGCGAGGATGAAGAAGGCGAGCACCATCGCCGCATCGCCGCCCTGCCGCAGGGACAGGCGCAGGTCGCGCCCGGCGACGAGGCAGAAGGCGCGGCCGAGCGACGGGGATGAGGCGGGCAGGTGCATCGATGGCGGTTCTACCATGCGCGTCCTCTCGCCCCAACGGGGAGAGGCCCTTCGACTTCGCTGAGGAGGGCGCGGCGCGCAGCGCCGGGAAGGTGAGGGGGTGGGGGGCCGCGCGTGTCACCGGAAGCCGCGCTCACGCTGCGGCCCCCTCACCCTGATCCTCTCGCCGCTGGGGAGCGGAGCTTCGTGCGTGGCGCTCCCTCCCCCTCAATGCGGTAGGTGCAGCCGGGCGCGGAGGCCGCCTTGCGGCGAGCTTTCGAGGGTGAGGTCGCCGCCATGGCCGCGCGCCACGTCGCGGGCGATGGTGAGGCCGAGCCCGACGCCGCCCGTCGCGACGTTGCGCGAGCGGTCGAGGCGGTAGAAGGGCCGGAAGACGAGCTCGCGCTGCTCGGCCGGAACGCCCGGCCCGTCATCGTCGACGAGGATGTCGATGCCGTTGCGGCCGGGCAGCGCCGTCAGCCAGACATGGCTGCCGTGGCGCCGCGCATTGCTGAGGAGGTTGGCGATGCAGCGCTTCAGCGCGTTGGGCCGCAGCAGCAGCGGATATTCGGCGGGCGCCGCCAGCGACACCGACGCGCCGTCGCGCCGCGCCGTCGCCGCCACCTCTTCGAGCAGCAGCGGCAGATCGGTCTCGACCGGCGCCTCCGTCCCCTCGCCGCGCGCGAAGTCGAGATAGCCCTGGACCATCTTCTCCATCTCGGCGACGTCGGATTTAAGCTCGTCGATGGCGAGGCCGTCGCCGAGCAGGGCGAGGGCCAGCTTCATGCGCGTCAAGGGCGTGCGCAGATCGTGGCTGACGCCCGCCAGCATCTCGGTGCGCTGGCTGATCTGGCGCTGGATGCGGTCGCGCATGACGAGGAAGGCGGCGGCGGCCTGGCGGATCTCGGCGGCGCCTTCGAGCTTGAAGCGCTCGACATTGCGTCCCTTGCCGAAGCTTTCGGCGGCGTCGGCGAGGCGCCGCAGCGCCCGCACCTGGTTGCGCATGAAGAGCGAGGCGACGGCGAAGAGGACGATCGACGACCCCACCATCCACAGGACGAAGATGTAGGTCGTCGAGCTGTAGAGGCGCTGGCGCGGCACGGCGACATCGAGGACGCCGCCCGGGAGCTGCACGGCGACCAGGACGCGGTGCGGGTCGGTCGTGAAGTCGAGGCGGTAGGGCCGCCGCACGCGCTCGTTGAGGGCGCCGATCAGCGGCGTCTCGACGATGCTGTGGCCCGCGGCGGGCGGCGCGAGGTCGGTAAGCCGCTTGCCGGGCTCGTAGGTGAATTGCAGCTCGGCCAATCCCGGCGCGCTCGCGAAGATGCGGTCGCGCTCATCGGCATCGACGATCGACATCGTCTCGATGACGAGGGCGATGTCGCCGGCGACATTGGCCGAGAGGCGCCGCGCCACCGTGTCCCAATGCCGCTCGTAGAAGATCCAGGTGGCGATCACCTGGAGCAGGATGAGCGGCGTCACAATGATGATGATGGAGCGGCCGAAGAGGCTGCGCGGCAGCGCGCGCTTCAAAAGGCCGCGCGGCGCGGCGGTGCGCGCCACCTCGGCCGGCGCCATCTCCGTCTCCGCGGGCACGGCGAGCGCCTCATCAATCGGGCTTGAAGACATAGCCCGTTCCGCGCACCGTCTGGATGTAGCGAGGGAATTTCGGGTCCTTCTCGATCTTGCGCCGGAGCCGCGTCATCTGCACGTCGACGGTGCGGACATTGCCGCTGAACTGCGCCTCTTCGGCGAGGGTCTCGCGCGAGACGGCGTCGCCCGCGCTCTTCGTCAGCGAGGCGAGCAGCGCCGCCTCGGCGGCGGTGAGGTGCACCGGCTCCTCGCCGCGGAAGAGCTCGCTGCGCTCGCGGTCGAAGCGGAAGGCGCCGAAGCGCAGCTCGCGCCCCTGCGCCGCGGCGCTCGCCGGCACGCGCTGGAGGATGTTGCGGATGCGCAGCACCAACTCGCGCGGCTCGAAGGGCTTCGGCAGATAATCGTCGGCGCCGCGTTCGAGGCCGTTGATGCGGTCCTCGGGCTCGGCCATGGCGGTGAGCAGCAGGATGGGGGTGCGGCGCGTGCGCCGCAGCGCCGCCGTCAAATCGAAGCCGTTCTCGCCCGGCATCATGACGTCGAGCACGACGAGATCGAATTCGAGATTGGCGAGCTTGGCCCGCGCCTCGACGGCGTCGCCCGCGGTCGTGACGCGGAAGCCGCTGCCGGCGAGATAGCGGGCGAGGAGATCGCGGATGCGCGCATCGTCGTCGACGACGAGGAGATGCGGTTCGTCCCGTTCCATGCCGCAACTATACCGCGCCGCAGCGGCGGGCGCATCCGCGTGTCGCGGCGCGCCGGGCGGGTCATACCCCGGGCGGCGGCGGGCCGCGGTCGGTCCGGTCCTCGCCCTGCTCGCGCCGTCGCTCGCTGTAGAAGACGAGCGTCATGAGGCCGACGGCAAGGACACTGGTCCCGACGATGCCAAGGATGAGGGCGATGAGGCCGTTGGTCTCGAGGCCGAGCGGCGCGAAGCCGTTCGCCGCCCAGATCACCAGCAGCGCCAGGGCGATGAGCGCAAGGCAGCCGAGAAAGAACGCGACGGCGCGCTTCACCGAGCGTGACGCCCGGCCCGCCTCAAGCGCGCGCCCGCTGGCGCCGCCGCTTCGCCCTGAGCTTGCCCTTGCGCCGGTTGGCGCGGCTCCGTTTCGCCGGCGTCTTCATCCTGACCTCCTCGTTCTGCCGGCGCAGCCTAGCACAACCGCCGCCGCGCTCCAGCGTCGGCGCACGGCCGCGGCGCGACGCCCCCGCCCGTCCCCCGCGCCGCCGCCTTTTTTCCGTCACGTTCCATGGGTTAATGTCGCCGGACCTCGCTCCCACAGCGGATGCCCAATGAAACGCCTCACCTTCGTCTGCGCAGCCTTCCTCGCCCTCTCTCTCCTCGCGCGCCCCGCGCCCGCCGCCGATCTCGAGAACACGCTCTATATGGACCTGCCGAAAGGTCGCGTCGTCATCGCCATGCGACCCGATCTGGCGCCCCTCACCGTCGCCCATATCAAGGCGCTGGTGCGGCGCGGCTTCTATGACGGGCTCAAATTCCACCGCGTCATCGCCGGCTTCATGGCGCAGACCGGCGATCCGCGAGGCGATGGGACCGGCGGCTCCGGCCAGCCGATCAAGGCCGAGTTCAGCCAGACGGCGAAGCATCTGCGCGGCACCGTCTCGATGGCGCGCACCAGCGATCCCGACAGCGCCGACAGCCAGTTCTTCATCTGCTACGCGCCGGCGCCCTTCCTCGACGGCAAATACACGATCTGGGGCCAAGTCGTCTCGGGCATGGAGTTCGTCGACGCTCTGAAGAAGGGCGATCCGGCGCGCAACGGCATGGTCGCGGCGCCGGATAAGATCATCAAGATGCGGGTCGCCGCCGACGCCGAGAAGAAATCCTAGGCGAGGCACTCGTTCGGTCCCCGCGCCATGCCCGCCGGGTTGCGGTGCGGGCGATCGAGCCGCGTCTTCGACGCGCCACGCCGCCACTTGGACACGAATTGCTCACTTGCCGCATCCGGCGAGATTGTAAGGAAGCGAGTCGGGATTCTTTACACTCTCCTGCCAGACTCGCGCGCTTCAGGCGGCAACGGTCCTGATTCTCAAGGTTTTTCTTCTGGCGCCGCCATTGGCATGTGAATTGCAGCGCTCGTTCGGGAACCCTTGCCGCCGGAATTGAGCAGGACGTTCGGAATGACCATGCCTCGCCAGGCCACCGCCGCTTTTGCCGTTTGCCTGCTCGTCGGCCTCGCCGCCGCGGGCGGCGCCCGCGCTGATTCCTTCACCTGGACGACGACGGGCCAGCCGAGCCACGGCACCTCGCCCAATTCGAGCGGTATTCTCGGCAATTGGACGGCGTTCGACAACACGACCAACAGCAGCAGCGCGCTTTCCCTCAGCGCCGAGGGCTACGAGATCATCGCGAACGGCAGCTCGAAATTCAGCACCGGGCTGCAGCAGCTTCTGCCGGGCGGCACCAATCACGCGGGCGGCACCAACGGCGCCTTCGACTATACCGGCAGCGGCTTCGGCATCGGCGTCACCGATCAATACGAGAGCGGGAGCTCGCCGAGCCACACGGTCAGCAACGAAGCGAAGAAGGTCGTGACCGTCAACGGCAAGACGACGACGACGCAGGTCACTGATGTCGTCATCTTCCAGCTGCCGCAGAACATGACGATCACCAGCATCAAGCTGAACCAGTTCTGCTCCAACGGCAGTGCCGGCGCCAAAGGCTGCACCGGCGGCCCGACGGGCAACGACAATGTCAGCGTCTTCCTCGGCACCGGCAACGCGACGAACAACCTGCTGAGCCTCGCCAGCTTCCAGAGCAAGACGCTCAACAATTTGTTGTCCAGCACCTACTCCTTCACGCAGCTGACGAACAGCAACCCGGTGACGCCCAATACCGGGACCAACGGCAGTGGTAATCGCACGGTCAGCTTCGCCGCCAATGACCTGACGGGCAGCGACAAGGGTTCGAGCAGCGTCTCCGGCAACTTCCTCATCATTGCGGCGTCGCTCTCCGACGGCTTGGGCTCGGTCGCCGACTACTTCAAGATCGCCTCGATCACGGCAAGCAGCCTGCCGCCGACTCAGGTGTCGGAACCGGCGAGCCTCGTGCTGCTGGCCGCCGGGCTCGCCGGCCTCGCCGTCCTGCGCCGCCGCCAGATCGAGGCCGCCTGAAAGGACACGGCGCGCCGCGCAGGCCTTGGCGCGTTCACGCGATGGTAAGCTCCGCCCTCTAGCAGTTCAGCCCGGAGCGCCGCATTCCGCGGCGCTGGCAAGGATCGGGACGATGGGCGTTCGAGCGGCGCCGCCGAGAACCGCGAGCCTTCTCTTCGCCGCCGCCCTCGCGCTTTGGGCGGCGGCCCCGGGCGCGGCGGCGCGCTCGGATGCCGAGGGCTACATCGCGAGCGGCCGCAAGCTCATGGAGCGCGGCGATTTCGCCGGCGCCGCGATCGAGTTCCGCAACGCCGTCCAGAGCGATCCCGCGAGCGGCGAAGCGCATTACGGCCTCGGCCTCGCGCTCGTGCGCTCGGGCGATGTCCAGCATGCCGAGGACGAGCTGCGCGCCGGCGGCGATGCCGGATTCGACCGCGACCGCGTCGAAGCGGGCTTGGCCGAGCTCTTCCTGAAGCAGGAACGCTATGGCCAGATCCTGTCCGAGCTGCATGACGGAAGCCGCTCGCCCGCGCTCGAAGCCCAGATCCGCATAGCGCGCGGCTATGCCGCCTTCAATCTCCGCGAGACCGCCGAGGCCGAGCAGGAATTCGCCGCCGCCATCGAGCTGGCCCCCAATCCCGCCGAGGCCGAAGCCGGGCTCGCGCAGGCGCGGATCGCCGAGAACGACCTCAAAGGCGGCGCCGCGCTGCTGGAGAAGGCGGTCGCGGGCGATGCGCATCTCGTCAAGGCCTGGGTGCTGCTGGCGCGCGTGCGCGACGCGCTCGGCGACCACGCCGGCGCGCTCGCCGCGATCGGACGCGCGCTCGCTGTCGCGCCCGAGGATGCCGCCGCGC
This sequence comes from Alphaproteobacteria bacterium, assembly GCA_021325525.1. GTDB lineage: Bacteria > Pseudomonadota > Alphaproteobacteria > ATCC43930 > CGMCC-115725 > URHD0088. The sequence goes on along the minus strand of JAJPHB010000024.1, from coordinate 62,706 downwards.
ATCTGAGCCGCGCCGAGCTCGTCGTCGACGAGGATGCCAAGCAGGCGGCGGCCGATGTCGCCGCGGTCCTCGACCAATACCCGGAGAACGGCCGCGCCAACCTCCTCGACGCCCTCATCAAGGCGCGGCGGCAGGAATGGCGCGAGGCGGAGGCGGCGCTGATGCGCATCCCGCATCCCGAGGCGCTGCCGCAGTCCCTCTTCCTTCTCGCCCGCGTCAACCTCGCTCAGGGCGAGGTCGGCCAGGCGGGGAGCAATATCGCCCATTATCTCTCTCTGGTGCCGGACGACCCTGCCGGAATCGGCATCGAGGCGGCGGTGCTGACGCGCCGCGGCAAACCCGGCGGCGCCATCGACCTCCTCAAAAAGGCGCTTGCCGCGCATCCCGACGACATTGCGCTGCTCGGCCTCCTGAGCGATGCCTATGCGCGGAACGGCCAGCCGGCCGAAGCCGCGGCGACGCTCGACAGGATCGCAGCGGCGGCGCCGCGCGACGCGGCGAGCCGCACCGATCTTGCCGCCCGCTATCTTGCCGCCGGCCGGCCGGAGCAGGCGCTCGAGGACCTCGCCATCGCCCGTGCCAGCGCCCCGCTCTCGATTCCGGCGGTCTCGGTCGAGATCGAGGCCGACCTCGCCGCCGGCAAGGTCGAGGCGGCAGCAGCCGCCGCCGACGATCTCATCCGGCGCAACCCCACCGATCCGCTGGGCGAGACGCTGCGCGGCATCGTCGCCTTGCGCAAGGAAAGCGTCGAGGCGGCGCGGGCGCATTTTTCCAGGGCCCTGGAGCTGCAGCCGGATTTCGTCACCGCCATCATCGACCTCGCGCAGAGCTACCGGGTCGAGCGGCGCTTTGCCGAGGCGCGCGCCGTCTATGACCGGAGCCTCGCCCGGAACGCCAAGAGCGTGCCTCTCCTGATGGCGCGCGCCGACCTCGAATTCGCCGAGGGCAAGACAGCCGACGGCATCGCCTGGCTCGAAAGGGCGCGCGGCGCCGATGCCGAGGCGCCGGCGCCGCGCTTTCGCCTCATTGGCATCTATATCGCGCAGAAGGACGGAGCCAAGGCGGTCGCGGTCGCGCGCGAGCTGGAAGCGATCCAGCCGCGCGACCCCAAGGCCATCGCCGCGCTCGGCGACGCGCTTCTCGCCAATGGCGACCGGCAGACGGCGATCGAGACCTTCGAGCGGGTCGTCGATATGACGGGGCAGGCGCCGGACGCGCTGGTCCGCCTCGCGGAGGTGCTGGTCCTCGATGGAAAAGTACCCGCCGCCTATAGCCTGATGCGCAAGGCTATCGAGACCAATCCCGACGATCCGCGCATTCAGCAGGCGCTCATCGCCTTCTCGCGCAAGACCGACACGGTTGCGGCGAGCGTCAGCTTCGCGCGCGACCTCGGCGCGCGCGCCCCCGGGGACGCCGCGATCGACGAGCTGACGGGCCAGCTCCTCGAAGCCGAGGACAAGTTCGCCGAGGCGGCGGAAGCCTATGCGGCCGGCGTCAAGAAGGCGCCGAGCAGCCGCCTGACGCGCCGCCTTGCCGAGGCGCAGTTCCGCGCCGGCGCCCCCGATGCCGCCCGCGCCACCCTTGCGCAGTGGCTCGAGGCGAAGCCCGACGACCGCGCTGCCCGCTTCCTCCTCGCCGGCCTCTTGGCGGGCGCCAAGGACGATTCCGGCGCCATCGCCCAGTACGAGCGCCTCGTCGCCGAGAAGCCGGACGACCCGCTGGCGCTCAACGAGCTCGCCTGGCTCTATCAGCTCACCGGCGACGGGCGCGCCGCGGCGGTCGCGGAGAAGGCCCGTGCGGCCGCGCCGCAATCGCCGACCGTCGCCGACACCTTGGGCTGGATCCTGCTGCAGAAGGGCGAGACCGAGCGCGGCGCCGCGCTGCTCCGCGAAGCCGCGGCGAGCCCCGTGGCGTCCCCCACGATCCGCTATCACCTTGCCGTCGCGCTGGGCAGGACGGGCGAGCGCGACGCAGCGCGCCGCCTGCTCGACGAGCTGCTGCAGTCGGCCGCCGATTTCCCGGACCGCGCCGCGGCACAGAAGCTGGCGGCGGAGCTCGGCGGCTGATCCGGCGGCGCCCTAACCCGCCTGCGGCCCGAGTAGGGCTTGGCGGAAGCGGAGCTTCAGCAGCGTCCCGTCCTTCGGCGGCAGCACGAGCGGCAGCGTCTCCGCCCGAATCTTGATCGCGACGAAGACCGGCCCCGGCACCGAGCGGATCTGCGGTATCGCCGCCGCGAGCTGCCGCTCGTCGCGCACGGTCGCGGCGACCGGGAAGCCGCAGGCGGCGGCGATCCCGGCGAGGTCGATCCCGGCCGCGGTCGCCGTCTCCTGCATGCCGGTTTCGCCATAGCGCTCGTTGTCGAGGGCGACGATGGCGAGATTGGCGGGGCGCTGCACCGCGACGGTGGCGAGGCTGCCGAGCCCCATCAGCAGGTCCCCGTCGCCGCTGAGGACCAGCGTCCGGCGCTGCGGCTGGGCGAGAGCGAGGCCGAGGGCGAAGGCGACGGCCCCGCCCATCGCGCCCCACATGGGAAAGTTGAGCGGGTGGTCGCCGGCTGCGGTCACGTCCCAGGCCGCCGAGCCCAGCCCGGCGACGACGAGCGTATCGCCGCGCTCGGCGAGGAGCTTCGCCACCACTGCGCGGCGCTCTAGAAGGCGCGCCTCGGCCTCAGCCATGGCCGCCCCTCCCGAAGGTCTTGGTGCCGATGATCCGCTGGGCGATGAGGACGGCGGCGGCAAGGCTGCCCTCGAAGGCCAGCCGCGCCGCCGCCTCCACCGTCTCGCCGAGGCGTTCCGCCTCCGCTACTTCGTAGACATGGGCGCCGGCCAGGCGCAGCGCCGCGGCACCGTTCTGGCCCATCGGCACCTGCCACGGGTTGAACTCGCCCCATTGCCCGCGCATGGTCACGACGGCGAGCAGCGGGAAGCGGCACTGCGTCACCAGCGACATCATGTTGATGCAGTTGCCGATGCCGCTGCTCTGCATGAGGAGCGCGCCGCGCTCGCCGCCGAGCCAGGCGCCGGCCACCATCGCCACGCCCTCTTCCTCTGTGGTCAGCACGACGGCGCGCATCGCCGGCTCGCTCCGGCAGAGCGCGATGAGGCGCGTCAAGCCGGCATCGGGCACATAGGCGACCTGGCGGATGTCGTTGCGCCGGAATACCGAGAACACCTCGGCCGGCCAGTCTTCCGGCTCCGCCATGCCATTCCCTCCCGTCTTCGCCGCGAGCCCGCCATATGACCTGCAACCGCGGCGCAAGGCAAGCCGAGACGAGAGGGTTTTCGCGACTATGCCGAGCGCGCGGCGCCTTCGCCATTCCGCGGAGGCGAGCCGGCGAGAATGCCGGACAGCGTCGTGCGCGCATCCTGCTCGTCGAGGTCGGGGCGGGCGTCATAGAGGACGGTCAGCGCCGTCTCGAACGCCTCGACGTCATCCGCACCCAAGGCGCTCGCACGGCGATAGGCGAAGACGATCGCCCGTTCGAGCATCTTTTCCATAGCCGGTCCCCAAATCTCCGGAAAAGGATCAGTCCGTTCCCCCCTAACGCGGCGAAGGCTCGCTTTATTTCGTGAAATCTTTGGGGCCGGATGGTGACCGGAATATGGCGCGCCGCGCGGCGCCGCAGCGGCGGAATGCCGTCCCTTCAACCTGGGAACAGGCGGGCGCCGATGCTGTTTCCTAAGCAGGCGAATTTTGCAAGGAGGCGAGCATGAAGACGACTGCCGGGATGCTTCTCGTCACGACGGCGCTCCTCATGGCCGCATGTGGCACATCGACCCAGGACCGGGCGCTGAGCGGCGCCGGGATCGGCGCCGGCGCCGGATTGATCGGCGGCGCCCTGACCGGGCATCCGCTTGCGGGCGCAGTCATCGGCGGCGCGGGCGGCGCGGCCGCCGGCGGGCTGACGAGCCCCAACCAGATCGATCTCGGCAAGCCGATCTGGGAGCGTTGACGCAGAGAGCCGCGGCACCGAGCAGGCTTGCTCGGCCGTGGCCGCTCCCGATTGACGCAATTTAAAGGGTTGCGACGCTAGCGTTGCGCAAGAATGCCTGAACTGCGCCGGAATGGTCCGGTCAGCGACGCGGTCGGCATGAATGCGGGGCGATGCGGCGCATCCTCACCATTGACGGCGGCGGCATCAAGGGCGTCTTTCCGGCCTCGTTCCTCGCAACGATCGAGGACGAGATCGGCGCCCCCATCGCCGATTACTTCGACCTGATCGCCGGAACCTCGACCGGCGGCATCATCGCGATCGGATTGGGGCTCGGCCTGACCGCGACCGAATTGCTGCGCTGGTATCGCGAAACGGGTCCGCGCATCTTTCCGCGCCGCGGGCCCGCCGGCATATTCGGCGGCCTGCTGCGCGCCAAATACACCAATACGGCGCTCCGCGAAGTGCTCTCGCAAGCCTATGGCGAGCGCTATCTCGGCGAGAGCCGCAAGCGCCTCCTCATCCCCTCGCTCAACCTCGCGGCCGAGCGCGTCCATCTCTACAAGACCTCGCATCATCCGAGCCTCGTCCACGACTACAAGGTGCCGGCGGTCGAGGTCGCCCTCGCCACCGTCGCCGCGCCCACCTATTTCCCGATCCACATCTCGCCCGAGGGCGTGCCCTATATCGACGGCAGCATGTGGGCGCGCAACCCGCTCGGCCTTGCCGTCATCGAGGCGATCGGCGTCTTGGAATGGCCGCGCGAGGCAATCACCATCTTGAGCCTGGGCTGCACCTCGACCCATCTCAACGTGTCCTGGCAGAAACGCATCTCGCTCGGCGCCTCGTTCTGGGGCGCGCGCATCGCCGATGTCTTCATGAAGGCGCAATCCTCGTCGGCGATCGCAACGGCGCATGCCCTGGTCGGTTCGCAGAACGTCTTCCGCATCAGCCCCGACACCAGCAGCTACCACTTCACACTCGACGGGGTGCAGCACATCCCGCTCCTGGAGAAGCTCGGCCACGCCGAGGCGCTGCGGCAGTTCGCGAGCCTGCGCGATGTCTTCTTCAGGACGAAGGCCGAGCCCTTCGAGCCCTGCCACAAGCTGGAGCCGCAGCCCGCGCCGCCGCTCCCGCGGCCGGCGCCGGCGGCGATGGCGGTCGCCTGAGCGGCCGCCCGGCCCCGCACTACCTTCCTGTCACACCCCTCATTGCCGGTGGGCGAAGCGGTCGAGTGCCGCCTCGGCGGCGGCGTCGTATTCCTTCGTCATCAACGCCTGGTGCAGCCACTGATCGACGAAGTCCTTAAAGAGCTCGTCGCGCGGCAGGAGATAGGCCTTCTCGGCGAAGTTGAAGGGCCGGTCGGGATGAATGGCGCAGAGCTGGCCCTCATGCAGCTTCTGCTGCAGCCGCGTCTCGCTGGCATCGGTGATCATGAGATCCGCCTTGCCGGCGGCGATCTGGTCGAAGATCGTCACATTGTCCTTGTAGACCTCGATCTGCGCCCGCTTCAGGTGATCGCGGTCGAAGCGCTCGTTGGTGCCGCCGGGGTTGACGATGACGCGGACGCCGGGCTGGTCGATGGCGTCGAGCGAGGCGTATTTCCCGGCATCGGCGCAGCGCGCGATCGCCGCTTTGCCGTCGACGAGATAGGGAATGCTGAAGAGCCCCTTCTTCTGGCGCTCGAGCGTCACCGAGACGCCGCCCATCGCCACGTCGAACTTGTCGGCGAGGAAGTCCGACATGAGGTTCGGCCAGGAGGTCTTGACGATCTCGAGCTTGACGCCGAGCGCCTTCGCCAGCGACTGCGCCATCGCGATGTCGATGCCCTGGAAGGCCTTGGTCTCGGGGTCCTCGAAGGTGAAAGGCTTGTAGTCGCCGGTGCTGCCGACGCGCAGCACGCCGCGCTCCATGATCTGGTCGAGCCGCGACGGGCTCGCCGGCGGAGCGGTCTGCGCCGAAGCGGCTGTAGCGAGCAGCAGCAAGGCCAGGGCAAGAAAGCGGGCGCGGCTCCTTAGCATGGGTCGTCCTCTCGGGGTGGGAAGGCCGCGCCGAGCGGGCGGCCGCGCGCCTCATATCATGAAAGCGCGAGCCTCGTCACGACGCGGCGAAGGCGGCGCCGAAGAAGCCGATCAGCCGCTCGTAGAGAAGGGCAAGGTTCTTCGGCTTGCGGATGCCGTGCCCCTCATCGGCGAAGAGCAGCGTCTCGTAAGGAACGCCCGCCGCCTGCAGCGCCGCCTCGACGGCATGCAGGTTCTCGGGCGTGACATTAGGATCGTTCATGCCCTGCACGATGAGGAGCCGCGCCTCGATGCGCGCGACGAAATGGATGGGCGAGCGCTCGCGATAGCGCTCCGGCACCTGCTCGGGGCTGCCGCCCAGCATCTCCTCGATGTAGGGGCGGAGGTCGGGACGGGTCGAGCGGTAGTCGACGACGAGGTCGGTCATCCCGCAAATCGGCGCCGCGGCGGCGAGCAGGCGGCGCGGCCAGCGAGTCGCCGCGCACCACGAGGAATAGCCGCCATAGGAGGTGCCGGTCACGGCCACCTTGCCGGGCGGCACGATGCCGCGCGCGACGACCGCCTCGGCGCCGCTGCGGATGTCGTCCTGCTCGATGCCGCCCCAGCCCTCCTTGCGGATCGCCTCGCGGAAGGCGAGGCCGAAGCCGGTGCTGCCGCGGTAATTGGGATCGAGCACGGCGAAGCCGGCGGCGAGACAGGCCTGTATCCAGGCCGAAAACGCGTCTTCGCTATGCGCCGTCGGCCCGCCATGGATCTGCACGACGAGGCCCCTGGCGGCGGCGCGCGGCCGGTAGAGCCAGCCCTGGATCTCGAGCCCGTCCGCCGAGCGCCAGCGGAAGTCCTCGGGCGCGACGAGGTCGGCGGCGGCGACGGCGCCGTGCGCCAAGGGCCGTGCGAGCGGCAGCAGCCCCCTCCCTGCCCCGCCCCCGCGCTCGAAGCGGACGAGATCGTCCGGCTGGCGCGCGCCGTAGGCACGGCCGATCCAGGCGCCGTCGGGGAGCGCGCCCAGCGGCAGAAGCGTCCCGTCCGCCGGAACCACCTCCTCCTCGGCTCCCGTTTCCGGATCGAGCAGGCTCGCCCGGCTGCGCGCCTCGCGCACCTCGGTGACGACGATCCGCGCACCATGCTCCGGCACATGCGCGCTCTCGATCGCGCGCGACGGATCGTCGATGAGCCAGGCGACGGCGCCGCTTTCGACATCGAGCACGCCGAGGCGCTTGTGCGTCGCCGTCTCGGCCAGGACGAGCGCCCGCCGGCCGTCGGGAAACCACGACGCGCTCGCCTTGACGGCGGCGCCGGCATTCAGGATCTCGCAATCGTGGCGTCCGTCGATATCGACGAGCCAGATCTGCGTTCCCGCCGGGTCGAGGTCGCGCCGCGTATAGAGGATGCGGCGCCCCGTCTTGTCGAGCAGCGGGCGGAAATTGTGCGGCTTCGCGGGGCGCGCCAGAGCGAGGCGAGATCCCGTCGCCAAATCCTGACGAATGACGTAGCTCGCCTCGATCGTCTCGCCCGTCGCCGGGTCGAGATTGGCGGCGAAGACGAGATGGCGGCCCGCGGGGTCGATTTCGCCGCCGCGCAGGAAGAAGGGCGGCGAAGGCTCGGTAAGCGCCGTCATCTTGCCGTCGAGGGCGAGGCGGAAGAGCTGGAGCCGCTCGTCGCCGCCGCGATCCTCGGCGACGACGAGAGCAGCCGAATCGGGCGTCCAGGAGACGAGATAGGTGTCGTCCGGCGTCGCCGTCAGCCGGCGCGGCGCGCCGCCGCCGCTGGTCGAGGCGACATAGATGTCGGCGGCGGGCGCGAGGCGCGACCAGCTCCAGGCGACATGCCTGCCGTCGGGAGCGAGCAGCGCGCGCCCCATGGCGGGGACGGCAAGGAGAGCGTCGATGGGCGGCGGCATGGGCAGCTCCGAGCTATCAGCTTTGCTTCGCACATTCACTGAACGCTGAGAGCTGAAAGCTGAAAGCTCAAAACTCCGCGCTTTCGATGATCATCGGCTCGTTGCGGGCGGCGGTCGCCCATTCCTGGAAGGCGGGCAGCCCCCAGACGGCGTCGAGATAGGCTTGCGTCGCCTCATCGACCTCCACGCGATAGGTGCGGAAGCGGCTGACGACGGGAGCGAACATGGCGTCGGCGATGGTGAAGGCGCCGAACAGGAATTCGCCGCCGCCGCCGAAGCGCTTGCGGCATTCCCGCCAGAGCGCCGTGATGCGATTGATGTCCGCCTGCACCTCGGGCGTGATGCCGCGATTGGGGAAGGAGGAGCGGACATTCATCGGCAGGTGGCTGCGCAGCGCCGCGAAGCCCGAATGCATCTCGGCGCTGGCGGCGCGCGCCACCGCCCGCGCCGTCTTGTCCGCCGGCCAGAGCTGCGCCGCGGGGAAGGTCTCGGCGAGGTACTCGCAGATGGCGAGGCTGTCCCAGATGGTGACGTCGCCATGCTTCAGAGCCGGCACTTTTCCGGTCGGCGAATGGCGCAGAATATTCGCCCGCGTCGCCGGCTCGTCGAGCGGAATGACGACCTCGTCGAATGCGGCGCCGGTCCGCTTCAGCGCAAGCCAGGGCCGCAGAGACCAGGAGGAGTAGTTCTTGTTGCCGAGATAGATGGTCATTTCGGCCATCGGGAATCCTCTCCGGTGGTTCACCGCGGACCCACTCTGGCGGCGATCGCGCTGCGGCGCAACCCAACTTTCGGGCGAGTACGCCGCCCAAGCTCGCAGCCTCGGATGGCTCTTTTCAACCGCCTGCTTCGGCGGCATTGTTGCTCTCCTGAAGCGAAGGCGGCAGGGAGACGGTCTTGGCGCTCGCATTCCTTTCCTCCGAAGCCAATGGCGCCCTCCCGCTCGCCGCGGTCACGCGCGAGACATTCGCCGCCTGGCGCGCCCAGCAGAGCGAGCGCGACCGGAACTGGCTCGACGCGACCGGCTTCACGGGCGAGGCGGGCAAGCTCGCCTTTCTCCCCGGCCCCGACGGCCGCCCCGCGCGCGTCGTCGCCGGCACACCGGAGAAGGAGCCGCTCTGGTGTCTCGCCGGCCTGCCCGAGGCGCTGCCGGAAGGCCGCTACGCGCTGGAAGAGCCGCTCGGCGGCGCCGCCGCGACGCGGGCCGCGCTCGGCTGGGCGCTCGGCACCTACGCCTTCACGCGCTACAAGGAACGGACGCGCGGCTTCGCGACGCTCGTCTGGCCGGAGCGCGCCGACCGGGCCGAGGTCGAGCGCCTCGCCCGCGCCATCTTCCTCACCCGGGACCTCGTCAACACGCCGGCGGAGGATATGGGGCCGCCCCATCTCGCCGCCGCCGCCGAGCACCTCGCCCGAGAGTTCGGCGCCCGCTGCACGGTCATCGCCGGCGACGCGCTCCTCGAACAGAACTATCCGACGATCCATGCCGTCGGCCGCGCGGCGAGCCGCCCGCCCTGCCTCATCGATCTGCGCTGGGGCGACGAGGCGGCACCGAAGGTGACGCTGGTCGGCAAGGGCGTCTGCTTCGATTCGGGCGGGCTCGACCTCAAGACCGCCGCCGGCATGAAGCTGATGAAGAAGGATATGGGCGGCGCCGCGACGGCGATGGGGCTTGCGAGCGCGCTGATGGCGGCGGGCGCGCCCATCCGCCTCCGCCTCCTCGTTCCCGCCGTCGAGAACGCCGTCTCTGGCAACGCCATGCGCCCGCTCGACATCGTGCGGACGCGGAGCGGCAAGACGGTCGAGATCGGCAACACCGATGCCGAAGGGCGCCTCATCCTCTGCGACGCGCTCGCCGAGGCCGATCGCGAGAAGCCGGCCCTCCTCGCCGATTTCGCGACCTTGACCGGGGCGGCGCGCGTCGCCCTCGGCCCCGATTTGCCGGCGCTCTTCTGCAATGACGACGCGCTCGCCGAGGCGCTGCTGCGCGCCGGCGGCGCGGAATCGGATCCGCTGTGGCGAATGCCGCTCTTCCAGCCCTACCGCAAGATGATCGACAGCAAGGCTGCCGATCTCAACAACGTCGCCGATTGGCCCTATGCCGGCGCCATCATCGCCGCGCTCTACCTCGCCGAATTCGTCGCGCCCTCGACGCCCTGGGCGCATCTCGACATCCTCGCCTGGAACACGAGCGCGAAGCCGGGACGGCCGGAAGGCGGCGAAGCGATGGGGCTGCGCGCGCTCTACGCGCATATCCGCGAGCGCTTCGGGTAGCGGCCATGCGACGATGACGGCCGCCGCCGCGCGGCGGAACGAAGACCGCGGAAGCGGCGATAAAGGGGGAGGACATGCCGGTCGATCTGACGCCAAGCGAAGCGCTCGATCTCTGGCGCCGTGTGCTCATCGACAGCGTGCGGCAAGCGGGCCCCGATCTTTCGGCCCGGCAATTCGCCTTGGTGCTGGCCGTCTACACGACCCCGGCGCCGCACACGGTGCGCGGCCTTGCGTCGCTTCTCCATATCTCGAAGCCGGCGGTGACGCGCGCTCTCGACCGCCTCGGCAAGCTCGGCATCCTGCGGCGCAAGATCGACGAGAACGACCGCCGCAGCGTTCTCGTCCAGCGCACGGTGAAGGGTTCGGTGTTCCTGCGCGAATTCGCCGATCTCGTCGCCGCGACGGGACGCAGCCTGCGCCCCGCCCAAGCGCCGGGCGCGGAAACAAACGCCGCCGAATAGCCGCAGCCGGCGCTCACATCCGCACGGCGCCCGTCTCGACGGCTTCGAGGTTGAAGGCGGCGGCCATGAGCGCTGCCGTATAGGGGTGCTGCGGCGCGCCGAAAATACGCCCGGCCGGTCCCGCCTCGACCACCCGCCCCTCCTTCATGACGATGATCTCGCTGGCAAGCGCGCGGACGACGCGCAGATCATGGCTGATGAAGAGATAGGCGAGTCGGTGCCGCTCCTGGAGCGCGCGCAGGAGATCGACGATCTGCGCCTGCACCGACATGTCGAGCGCCGAGGTCGGCTCGTCGAGCACGATGATCCGCGGCTTCAGCACGAGGGCGCGGGCGATGGCGACGCGCTGGCGCTGGCCGCCGGAGAATTCATGCGGGTAGCGATCGGCCGATTCGGGATCGAGCCCGACCTCGCGCAGCGCCTCGGCGATGAGGACGCGGCGCTCCTCCTCGCTGCCGCCGAGGCGGTGCACCTTCAGCCCCTCCTCGACGATCTGGCCGATCGAGAGGCGCGGCGACAGGCTCGAGAACGGATCCTGGAAGACGATCTGCAGGGCGCGGCGGAGCGGCCGCATGCGCCGCGCCGGAAGGCGGTCGAGCCGCGCGCCCTCATAGGCGATCTCGCCTTCGCAAGCGAGGAGGCGGAGAAGCGCGAGGCCGAGCGTCGTCTTGCCCGAGCCCGATTCGCCGACGACGCCGATCGTCTGCCCCTCGCGCACGACGAGGCTGACGCCGTCGACCGCCTTCACATGGCCGACCGTGCGCCGCAGCACGCCGGCCTTGATGGGGAACCAAACGCGGATGTCCCCCGCCGTCAGCACCGCGGGCGGCGGCGGATCGACGCTCCGCGGCCGGCCCTTGGGCTCGGCGGCGAGCAGCCGCTTCGTATAGGCATGGCGCGGCGCGGCAAAGATCTCGGCGACGGCACCCGCCTCGACGATGCGGCCTTCCGTCATGACGCAGACGCGGTCCGCAACCTTGCGGACGATGCCGAGATCGTGCGTGATGAGGAGCAGCGCCATGCCGAGGCGCGCCTGCAGATCCTTGAGCAGCTTCAGGATTTGCGCCTGGATCGTGACGTCGAGCGCCGTCGTCGGCTCGTCGGCGATGAGAAGGCCGGGCTCGTTGGCAAGCGCCATCGCGATCATGACGCGCTGACGCTGCCCGCCGGAGAGCTGATGCGGGTAGGCGCCGAGCCGCTTTTCCGCCTCGGGCAGGCCGACGAGACGCAGCAGCTCGATCGTCCGCGCGCGCGCCGCGGCATCGCCGAGGCCTTTGTGGAGGCGGAGCGTCTCGGCGATCTGCCGCTCCAGCGTGTGCAGCGGGTTCAGCGAGGTCATCGGCTCCTGGAAGACCATCGCGACGCGACCGCCGCGCACTTCGCGCAGCAGCCGCGGCGGTGCGCCGATCAGCTCCTCGCCATCGAAGCGGATGCTGCTGCCGGCCCCGTGGCTCGCCGTCGGATAGGGCAGAAGCTGCAGCACCGAGAGCGCCGTCGCCGATTTCCCCGAGCCGCTCTCGCCGACGAGCGCCAGGGTCTCGCCGCGGTCGAGCGTGAAGGAGACGCCTTTCACCGCATCGACGACTTGGTCGCCCGCGGCAAAGCGGACCGAGAGGTTTTGCACGGCGAGGAGGGGCATGGGTTCAGCGATCAGTTATCAGCTCTCAGCTATCAGAGCGCCGCCAGCATCCGCTTCACTTCTTGGACCTGGACTGTCAGCTGCTCGCATCGCAGCTCGGGGATGAATTCGAGGTCGCGGGCAAGCAGCAGAAAATACTCGATCTCGCTTGCTGAGCCGATGGCGGTATTAAGAAATCTGGCGAAATCCGGATCGCTCGAACGAACGCATCCTTCCGCGATATTTGCCGGAACCGACACAGCTGCCCGCCGCATCTGAGCCATCAATCCGAAACGTTCCTCTTTCGGACAGGACGATGTCGCTGCGTAGATGGCCAGCACGAGCTTATGAGCCTTCTCCCAGGCCTTGAGATCGCGAAAGTTCTGCATCCCGTCCTCCGCGCTGCCCGGCTGACAGCTGACAGCTGATAGCTGATAGCTTAATTGCCCTCATCCCACATTCTTCCGCGGATCGAACGCGTCCCGCACCGCCTCGCCGATGAAGATGAGGAGCGAGAGCATCACCGCGAGCGTCAGGAACGCGGTGATGCCGAGCCAGGGCGCCTGGAGGTTGGCCTTGCCTTCGGCGAGGAGCTCGCCCAGCGAGGGCGAGCCGGCGGGCAGGCCGAAGCCGAGGAAATCGAGGGACGTCAAGGTGGTGATCGAGCCGTTGAGGATGAAAGGCAGGAAAGTCAGCGTCGAGACCATCGCGTTCGGCAGAACGTGGCGGACGATGATGACCGGGTCGGAGACGCCGAGCGCCTTCGCCGCGCGCACATAGTCGAAATTGCGCGCGCGCAGGAACTCGGCGCGCACGAGGTCGACGAGCGACATCCACGAGAACATCAGCATGAGGCCGAGCAGCCACCAGAAATTCGGCTGCACGATGCTGGAGAGAATGATGAGGAGATAGAGCGTCGGCAGGTTCGACCAGAGCTCGATGAAGCGCTGGAAGAGGAGGTCGGTGAGCCCGCCGAAATAGCCCTGCACCGCCCCGGCGGCGACGCCGATGATGGAGGAGAAGACGGTGAGGGCGAGGCCGAAGAGGACGGAGATGCGGAAGCCGTAGATGAGGCGCGCCAGGACGTCGCGCCCCTGATCGTCGGTGCCGAGCCAATCGACCGCCGAGGGCGGCGCCGGCGCCGGCACCGGCAGGTGGTAGTTGATGGTGCTGTAGCTGAACGGGATGAGCGGCCAGACCATCCAGCCATTGGCCTCGATCTCCTTCTGGACGAAGGGATCGCGGTAATCGGCCTCGGTCGGGAAGTCGCCGCCGAAGGTCGTCTCGGGATAAGTGACGAGCACGGGGAAGTACCAGCGGCCCTTGTAGTCGACGAAGAGCGGCTTGTCGTTGGCGATGAACTCGGCGAAGAGGCTGACGACGAAGAGCAGGAGGAAGATCCAGAGCGACCAGAAGCCGCGCCGGTTGCCGCGGAAATTGGCGAGGCGCCGCCGCGTCAGCGGCGTCACCTTGAGGCCGAGAAAGCGCTCTTCTCGCCGCATCAGCCGCGCCGCGCCGCGAAATCGATGCGCGGATCGATCAGCATATAGGTCAGATCGCTGATGAGCTTCAGGACGAGGCCGATCAGGGTGAACATGTAGAGGGTGCCGAACATCACGGGGTAGTCGCGGCTGAGCGCCGCCTGGAAGCCGAGGAGCCCCAGCCCGTCCAGCGAGAAGATGACCTCGATGAGGAGCGCGCCCGTGAAAAGAATGCCGACGAGCGCGGCCGGGAAGCCGGCGACGACGATCAGCATGGCGTTGCGGAAGACATGGCCGTAGAGGACGCGGCGCTCGGAAAGGCCTTTGGCGCGCGCCGTCGTCACATATTGCTTGCTGATCTCTTCGAGGAAGGAATTCTTCGTCAGCATGGTGAGCCCGGCGAAGCTGCCGATAGTGAGCGACAGGATCGGCAGCGCGATGTGCCAGAAATAGTCGAGAATGCGGTGCGGCCAGTCGAGGCTCCAGAAATCGCCGGAGACGAGGCCGCGCAGCGGGAAGAGCTGGAAATAGCTGCCGCCGGCGAAGAGCACGATGAGGAGCACGGCGAAGAGGTAGCTCGGAATGGCGTTGCCGATGACGATGACCGTGCTCGTCCACACATCGAAGCGCGTCCCGTCGCGCACCGCCTTCCGGATGCCGAGCGGGATCGAGACGAGATATGTGACGAGCGTCGTCCAGAGGCCGATCGAGATCGAGACGGGCAGCTTGTCGGCGATGAGGCCGACGACGCTGCGGTCGCTGTAGAAGCTCGTGCCGAAATCAAAGCGCAGATAGTTCCCCATCATCTTGAGGAAGCGCTCCACCGGCGGCTTGTCGAAGCCGTATTGCTTTTCGAGCTGCTTGATGAGCTGGGGGTCGAGGCCGCGCGAGGCGCGCGACTGTGCCGCCGCCTGGCTCGCCGAGGTCGCCGTCGCGACCTCGCTGCCGCCGCCGCCTCCGGCACGCGCCGCGGCGCCGCCTCCGCCGCCTTTGAGCTGCGCGATCATCTGATCGATGGGGCCGCCCGGCGCCGCCTGGATGACGAAGAAATTGACCACCATGATACCGAGGAGAGTCGGCACCATGAGGAGAACGCGGCGAATAGCGTAGGCGAGCATCAGGGCTTCGGCCCTGTCAGCGCCTGCGGCAGCCTGCGCCCGAGGCAACAATCCGCGCGCAAGCGCACCGCTTTCACTGCGTCTTGATCTCCTGCTTCTTCGCCGAAGTCGCCGTCTCGCGGGCGGGCTCGATCCACCAATCGTCGAAGCCGAGCGCATATTTCGGCGCGATCTTCGGCCGACCGAACTTGTCCCAATAGGCGACGCGGAAATAGCCGGCATACCATTGCGGAATGACGTAGTAGCCGTAGAGCGCGACGCGGTCGAGGACGCGCGCCGCCATCGTCAGCCTGTCGAGATCCTTGGCCGAGACGACGTTCTGGACGAGCTCGTCCAGCACCGGATCGGCGGCGCCCATGTAATTGTCCGAGCCCGGCGTCTTCGCCGATTGGCTGGTGAAGATGTTGAGCAGCTCGTTTCCCGGCGGGAAGGAGCCGCCCCAGCGGTTCATGATCATGTCGTAATCGAAGTCGCGGATGCGGTTCTGGTACTGCGCCGGATCGACGAGGCGGAGCTGCGCCTTGATGCCGAGCCGCGCCAGATTCTGCGTGAAGGGCAGCATGATGCGCTCGACGCGCTCCTCGAAATTGAGGATTTCGAACTCGAAGGGCTGCCCTGTCTTGTCGTTGACGAGCCGGCTGCCCTTGAAGGACCAGCCGGCCTCCTTGAGGAGCCGCAGCGCCTGACGCAGATTGTCGCGGATGTCGCCGGAGCCGTTCGTCATCGGCGGCTCGTAAGGGGTGGTGAAGACCGCATCCGGGATGCGGCCCTTGTACTTGTTCAGGATCTCGAGCTCGGCCGGGCTCGGCTTGCCGGTCGCGGCGAAGATCGAATTGCTGAACCAGCTCTTCGTGCGCTTATAGGCGCCATACATCAAATTCTTGTTGAGCCACTGGAAATCAAAGGCATAGGCGAGCGCCTCGCGCACCCGCGGATCCTGGAAGAGGGGCTTTCGCGTGTTGTAGACGAAGCCCTGCATCCCCTCGGTCACCTCGTAGGGAATCTCCTGCTTGACGATGAGGCCGGCGCGCAGCGCCGGGCTGTCGTAGCCGGTCGCCCAATCCTTCGCCGTGAATTCCTGGCGCCAATCGTATTGGCCGGCCTTGAAGGCTTCGAGCGCGACCGACATGTCGCGGTAGTAGTCGTAGCGGATCGAGTCGAAATTGTTGCTGCCGCGGCGCACCGGAAGATTGGCGGCCCAATAATCCTTGACGCGCGCATAGGTGATGCTGCGCCCCGGCTCGAAGCTCTCGATCTTGTAGGGGCCGCTGCCGAGCGGCGGCTCGACCGTCGTCTTCTCGAAATCGCGGCCTTCCCAGTATCTCTTCGAGAGCACCGGGAGCTGCCCGACATAGATGGGCGCCTCGCGGTTGTCGCCGTTGCGGAAGGTGAACTTCACCGCGTGCTCGCCCGTCTTCTCGGCCTTGACGACATCGGCGAGGGTGATGCGCCAGACGGGGTGACCCTTCGTCTTCAGCGTCTCGAAAGTCCAGACGACATCCTCCGGCGTCATCGGGCTGCCGTCGTGGAAGCGCGCCTCGGGGCGGAGATTGAAGACGATCCAGCTATTGTCGGGCGCGCGTTCGACGGATTGCGCGACGAGGCCGTATTGCACCGAGATCTCGTCGGCCGAGCCCACCATCAGCGTGTCGAAAATGGCGCCGACGCCTTCGGCGGCGATGCCGCGCAGGGTGAAGGGGTTGAGCGTGTCGTAGGTGCCGATCGCCGCCAGTTTGACGGCGCCGCCCTTCGGCGCGTCGGGATTGACATAGTCGAAATGGGTGAAGTCGGGGCCGTATTTGAACTTGCCGAAGATGGCGATGCCGTGCTGGGCGCCGCCATCCTCGGCGCGCGCCGCAAGGGAGGGCAGGAGGAAGGCCAGAGCCAGGAACAGGGTGGGAAGGGCGCGCATGGACCGTCTCGCCGGTGGCCGATCTCAGAGATGAACAACGAGAATAGGGCGATTGCGCGGCGGGGTCACCGGGCCGGTTTGCGGCCCGCGAGCGTCGCCTGGGCCAAGGCGTGGAGGCGAGGATCGCCGGCGGCGAGGACGTGCCCGTCGGAGTGCAGGCCGAGCGGCCGGCCCTGCCAATCGGTGATGACGCCGCCCGCCCCCTCCACGATCGGGACGAGGGCGCAGTAATCGTAGGGTTTGAGGCTGGCCTCGGCGACGCAATCGACGAAGCCGAGGGCGAGGAGGCCGTAGGCGTAGCAAGCGCCGTTGTGGCGCGTCAGCTTGACGGCGGCTTTGAGGCGCGCCAGCGCCGCCGCGTCCTCGCCCACATACTGCTCCGTCGCGCCGGCGAAGAGCGTCGCCTTGGCGAGCGCATCGCAGGCGCGCACCGTCGCGGCCGCGCCGTTGAAGGTCGAAGCTTGTCCTTCGAGGCCGCGCCAGCGCTCGCGCGAGACCGGCTGGTCGATGACGCCGAGCACCGGACGCCCCTCATGCACGAGCGCGATCAAGGTGCCGAAGAGCGGCACACCGGAGATGAAGGATTTGGTGCCGTCGATCGGATCGAGGACCCAGACGAGATCGGCGCCGGCGCGCACGGCGCCGTGCTCCTCGCCGAGAATACCGTGCTTCGGATACTGCGATTCGATGAGGGTCCGCATCGCCGCCTCGGCCTCGCGGTCAGCGATGGTGACGGGGCTCGCATCCGCCTTGTCATCGACGGCGAGACGCTGGCGGAAATAGCGCCGGCTGATCGCCGCCGCCGCATCGGCGAGCCGGTCGGCGAAGGCGAGATGCTCGGCGCCGACGGGCGATGTCATTCCCGTCCGCTGCGTCCGCTCATTTCAGCGATTCGAGATAGGCGATGACATCGGCGCGGTCCTTCGCCTTCGGCAGGCCGGCGAAGGTCATCTTGGTGCCCTTCGCAAAGGACTGCGGCTTCCACAGCCACTCGTTCAGCGAGGCCACGTCCCACTTGCCGTGCTTGTTCTTGAGCGCGTCGGAGAATTGGTAGCCCTTGCCCTGGCCGATATCCTCGCCGAAGACGCCGTAGAGGTTGGGGCCGATCTTGTTGGCGCCGCCCTTGTCGAAGGTGTGGCACTGCTGGCATTTCTTGGCGATCTCTTCGCCGACCTTGGGATCGGCGGAGGCCATGAGCTTGTCGACCGGCTCCGGCCCTTTCTGCTCGTTGGCCGCCGCGCCCGAGGCGGGCGTCTCGGTGATCGCCACCTCATAGGCGTTCTTGGCGAGCGGGCGCGGATGCACCAAGGCGCTCGCGATGATCCCCGTCACCATGGCGACGATGCCCGCCACCAGCACCGAGGCGATGATCTTGTTGCCCTCAAGACTGTGCATTCCCTCGACCCTTTGAGAAGCGCCCCCCGCGCCACGTCGAGCCGCCGCGCCGGACGGCAGGAGATAAAGCCAATTTTCGCTGACAACTCAAACGAAATGTGGTTCATGCGCCAGCGCAACTTCGTCGCGCCCGGCGCCAGCGCCGGACGCGGCATGCGGCATAACGCCGCAAGGCGGCCCCTCCCCTGCCCTCCCCCGCAAGGGGGGGAGGGGTTCTGCGCGAAGGGGTACTAGACTTCCTCCCCCTTGCGGGGGAGGGGCAGGGTGGGGGAAGAGCGGAGCCTCGCGCGCATGGCGGATCAGACGGAGAGCCGGCACAACCCGATCGTCCTCATTCCGGCCCGCCTCGCCTCGACGCGGCTCCCGAACAAGCCGCTCGCCGACATCCACGGCGCGCCGATGATTGTCCATGTCTGGCGCAGAGCCGTCGCCGCCGGCGCGGGGCCGGTCGTCGTCGCCTGCGCCGAGCCCGTCATCGCCGCCGCCATCGAAGGCGAAGGCGGCAAAGCCATGCTGACCGATCCCGCGCATCAGAACGGCACGCTCCGCATCCACGAGGCGCTGACGCGGATCGACCCCAAGCGGCGCCACGACATCATCCTCAATGTGCAGGGCGACCTGCCGACGCTCGACCCTGCCATCCTCAAGACGGTGCTGCGGCCCTTCTCCGACCCCGCCGTCGACATCGCGACCTTGGCTGCCATCATTCGGCGCGAGGAGGAGCGGACAGCACCGCAAGTGGTGAAGGCGGTCGCCTCCTTCGCCGAGGGAGCGGCGCCGGGCAGCGCCGCGCGCGCACTTTACTTTAGCCGCGCCCCGGTGCCGAGCGGTCCCGGCCCGCTCTACCACCATATCGGCCTCTACGCCTATCGCCGCGCCGCGCTCGAGCGCTATGTGAGCCTGCCGCCTGGCCCGCTCGAACAGCGCGAAAAGCTGGAGCAGCTCCGCGCCCTCGAGGCCGGAATGCGGATCGAGGTGGTGCTCGTTGACACCGTTCCGCTCGGTGTCGATACTCCGGCCGATCTCGAACGTGCCCGCGCGATGCTGGCGCCCTGATTTTGCAGCGCTTTTCTCCCGTGAACCGAGCCCGGCCCTTCACCTCTCGCGGCGCACGGCGCAGCCGATGACATCCGATCCCGCGCAGACGATCGCCTTCCAGGGCGCGCACGGCGCCTATTCGGATCTCGCCTGCCGGCAAGTCTTCCCGGCGATGACGACCTTGCCGTGCCGGAATTTCGAGGAGGCGATCCTCGCCGTGCGCGAAGGCCGCGCCGCATTGGCCATGCTGCCCGTCGAGAATTCGGTAGCGGGTCGCGTCGCCGACATTCACCATCTGCTGCCCGATTCGGGGCTGCATATCATCGGCGAGCATTTCGCTCGCGTCGAGCACCATCTGCTGGCGCTCCCCGGCGCCGCGATCGGCGATCTCAAAGCCGTGAAGAGCCACGTCCACGCCCTCTCGCAGTGCCGCAGCCTCATCCGCGAACTGAAGCTGACGCCGATCGTCGCCGGCGACACCGCCGGCGCCGCGGCCGAAGTGGCGCGGGGCGGCGACAGGAGCGTCGCCGCGATCGGCTCCGAGCTCGCCGGCCGCATCTACGGCCTGCAGTCCTTGCGGCAGAACATCGAGGACGCCGAGCACAACACGACGCGCTTTCTCATCATGTCGCCGCAGGCGCGCGAGCCGGCCAATGACGACGGCGCGCTCGTCGTCACCAGCTTCGTCTTCCGCGTCCGCAACGTGCCGGCGGCGCTCTACAAGGCGCTGGGCGGCTTCGCCACCAACGGCGTCAACATGACGAAGCTCGAAAGCTACATGCTGGGCGGCGCCTTCACGGCGACGCAATTCTACGCCGATGTCGAGGGCCATCCCGAGGACCGTCCGGTGCGCCTCGCCCTCGAGGAGCTGCGCTTCTTCTCGCGCGAGGTCCGCATCCTCGGCGTCTATCCGGGCCATCCCTTCCGCCGCGAAGCAACGCAGGGCGAGATGGATTGAGGCGGCGCCTCAGCCGAGGATCGCCGCCGGAACCGGTTCCTCGCCGAGCGCGCGGCGAAGGAGCGCCCAATGCATCGTCTCGACGCCGAGAATGCCGGCGGCGCCCTTGGCGAGATCGCGGTCGAAATAGGCCGGCACCCAGCCGAGATAAGCGAGCGCCAGGCCCTTCTCGATGTCGAGGAGGAAGCGCAGCGCGTCCTCGCGGCTCGTCAGCGAGACCGCCTCGGCGCGGCGCGCGGCCGGCGTGCCGGCGGCCGCGCTCGCCGCGCCTTCCGCTGCCGACGCGGCGATCGCCGCCGCGTGCTTGCGGTGGTCGGACTGGAAGCGGAGGGCGAGGTCGCGCTCCTCCGCGGACAATAGGCCCGATTGGAGCGCCGCCTCGTAAGCGGCGACGGCTTCGTCTTCGAGCGCATGCGCATTGGCGAGCATGGCCCTGTCGTTGCCGGCCGACGCCGCCTCATGCGCGCCGATGGCGCTGGTGCAGCCGGAAAGAAGCGATCCTATCACCAGCCCGAGGCCGGCAAGACCCGATCTGATCAGATCGCGCCGCAACGCCGCGTCGATGTGCATATCTTTCGAGGCGTCGTCCGTCACCTATGATTCCTTCCCGGTTGAACAGGCATTCTTAATCCATTCTACTTAGTTTTCCTGAAGATGATGAGGCACTCGTCGCATCTAATCCAAAACAACGATCGTCCGAAATTTCTTGATCTCACAAGGGATTTCGCGCAAAAGTAGCGACCATCCCTTCGCGCTCTCCGATGAGATTGGCGCCGTGATCTTGGAACGACAAGGCTGGAGCGGCGTCGGATCTCAGCTTCGACCGGAACTGACCATATTGAACCGTGTTCGGCCGCAAGGACGATGATCCGCGGGGCCATCGCCACGGCGGGGAGTGCATGATGAAGCGTGCTCTCGCAGTTCATGCCCACTGGGATGCCGAGACCGGCCAATGGTGGGCGATAGCGGCGACATTCCGGGCCTCGTCACCGAAGCGCCCACATTCGCGGCGCTGATCGAGCGCGCTTTGGCCGTCATCCCCGAGCTGCTGGAGCTGAACTGCGCGTAGCCGGCAGATCGCGAGCTTCCCATCCATGTCACGGCGGAGAGAACCGAAACGATTCGGCTGCGAAGCTGAGTGCCCGCCACATTCGATCGTGAATTGAAAGCGCTGCTGACCGGCGCGGGATGTTACTTTGTCCGCGCACGGGCAAGGGCAGTCATGAAATCTGGTATAGCCGGATCACCGATCGGAACTTCACCGTCCCGACGGGTATCGTGATTCGCCACACGGCGAACGGCGTTTTGAAGGCAGCGGGACTGCCGACGGCCTTCTGACACGGGACAACGCCGACCTGATCTCAAGCGCGGCTGGCGCTGCCTCAGCGGCCGAGCCAATCCTCGATGAGGCGGCGGGCGATCGAATCGCGGCGCGGCAGGCGGAATTCCTCGTCATCGGCATGGCCGAGGATCCAGCGCCGCTCGAACCAGCGCGCGTCCTCGAGCTCATTCGGATCGACGGTGATGTCGGTGGAGAGCGCCTGCGCCGTGAATCCCAGCATGATCGAGGACGGGAAGGGCCAGGGCTGCGAGGAGTGATAGCGCACCTCGCCGACGCGGATGCCCGTCTCCTCGAAGACCTCGCGCGCCACCGCGGCTTCGAGGCTCTCGCCCGGCTCGACGAAGCCGGCGAGGGTCGAGTGCTGGCCCTTGGGCCAGGCGCGCTGACGGCCGAGCAGCGCTCGCTCGCCATCCGTCACCAGCATGATGACGGCGGGGTCGGTGCGTGGGAAATGCTGGGCGCCGCAGGCGGCGTTCGTGCAGCGCCGGACATGCCCTGCATCGATGCTCTCGGTGGCGGCGCCGCAGACGCCGCAGAAACGATGGCGCGCATGCCACCACATCATGGCGCGGGCATAGGCCAGGACCGATCCTTCGTGCCGGTCGAGAAGCGTGCCGACGCGGCGCAGATCGGTGAACTCGACGGGCGCGGCGGGACGGATAGCGGCGAGCGGCTCGTCATGTGCAGAGAGGTCGATGGCGATGAGCGCGGCACCCGCGGCAAGGCCGAGCAGCACCATCGGCCCGGCGGCGCCGTCGATCTCGTCCCGTGCGAGAAAGGCCGCGCGCGGCGCGGGCGCCGCCGCGACGACGAGATTGTGGTTGCGCCAGACCGGCACGAAGCGCGCGCCCGGCTCGGCGACGCGCGCTTCGATCCAGGCCGCATCGCGCCGAAACTGCCCGGCCCGATCGATCTCGGCGAAGGCATAGAAATTGCGAAGCTCCATCGCGCCCGAGACTCGCATAGCTGCCGCGGCATCGGCAAGCGAAGCCCTGCAGGGCGTCGGCGCCACCCTCGGCCCGAATCTCGCGGGTGTGATCACGGCAGGCGTCGGTTATGATGCCGCCTTCCTCGCGCTCGCGGCGACAGGTCTCGCGGCGAGCCTTCTCTTCCTCATCGCCATGCCCGAAGCCGTGACGGCCGAAACGCCACCCCTCCCTTCCGCCCCTGCCCTGTCCGCGGCGGCGGCAGCCGCGCCGTGAGCGCCGAGGATCTTCAGCGCGCGGCCGCGGTCCTCATTTTCGCCGCCACCTATCTCGTCATCGCCCTCGGCCGGCTGCCGGGGTTCCGCCTCGACCGCGCCGGGGCGGCGCTCATCGGCGCCAGCCTCATGGTGGCGACCGGCGTCATCGGCCTCGACGAGGCTTATCGCGCGATTGACCTCGACACCATCGTCCTGCTGCTCGGCACGATGATCGTCGTCGCCAATCTGCGCCTCTCCGGCTTCTTCGCGCTCGTCGCCGCGGCCGTGGCCCGGCGCGCCCGGCGCCCCGTCACGCTGCTGGCGGCGACGATTCTCGTCTCCGGCTTCTTCTCGGCCTTTCTCGTCAACGACACGATCTGCCTCGTGCTGACGCCGCTCGTCCTCGAGCTGCTGCGCGCGCTGCGGCGCAATCCGGTGCCCTATCTCCTCGCCGTCGCCATGGCCTCCAATATCGGCAGCGCGGCGACGATCACCGGCAATCCGCAGAACATCATGATCGGCAGCTTCTCGCACATCGCCTATGGCCGCTTCCTCGCGGCGCTGGCGCCGGTCTCGCTCGCCGGCCTCGTCATCGTTTTCCTCCTCATCGCCGCCACCTACCGCAAGGAGATGTTCGGCCCGCCGCTCTCCCTTGCCGAGCCGATTCCGGTCCGCGCCAATCGGCCGCTCGCGCGCAAGGCCGTCGCGGTCACCGCCGCCATGGTCGCCGCCTTCTTCCTGGTGGCGCCCCCCGCCAAGGTCGCGATCGTCGCCGGCGCGCTGCTGCTCCTGACGCGCCGCCTCAAGCCGGCACGCGTCTACCGCGAGGTCGATTGGTCGCTCCTCCTGCTCTTCGCCGGACTCTTTATCGTCGTCGCCGGCATCGAGAAGGCGGCGCTCTCGGGCGACCTCCTCGCCGCCGCGGCGCGCCTCCGCCTTGCCAGCGTGCCGGTGCTGAGCCTCGTCGCCGCCATCCTCTCGAACCTCGTCAGCAACGTGCCGGCGGTGCTGGTGCTGAAGCCCTTCATCGCGCCTCTCGCCGACCAGCGCACGGCCTGGCTCGCCCTCGCCATGGCCTCGACCCTCGCCGGCAATTTCACCATCCTCGGCTCGGTCGCCAACCTCATCGTCGTCGAGCGGGCGCGGCAGGCGCGGGTCGAGATCGGTTTCTGGACCTATTTCCGCCTCGGCGCGCCGGTGACGGTGCTGACCATCCTCATCGGCGCATGGTGGCTGGCGCGGTAGTGATCAAAATCTGACGTTTGGCTACCTGATCAGAGGTCGGCTCAGGGGGGACAGGATGTTCCGTTCCCGTAACCCTCTCCGGGGTTGCGAGACGTTTTGGTGAACTCACCTCTCGTGGCATCAGCTTTATTGAGGCGATAAACCGATCGAACACTCCTTCGTTATTACCCTGCAACAGCATAGTAGTGAAGAAGTAATAGATGCGATCGCTTTCACCAATGGTGATCCGTCTTACTTCCCAACGAACACCTCTTGGCTTGAGTTGGATAGGGCGCTACCGGAAATCGAAAATGTCCTACCGAACTCGCCGCCACAGTGCCACGAACAAGCCTTTGCTACAAACCAAAGCCGAAATGAGGGAATC
The DNA here is from genome assembly GCA_021325525.1 of Alphaproteobacteria bacterium. Classification (GTDB taxonomy): domain Bacteria; phylum Pseudomonadota; class Alphaproteobacteria; order ATCC43930; family CGMCC-115725; genus URHD0088. Next base: position 38,465 of record JAJPHB010000024.1, on the reverse strand, counting down.
GTTCGAGAAAAGATTGAGAACGACTGCGGGGGCGACTCCGACCGTAGCCGGGGGGTGTCGGACGCCAGATTTTGCGGACGAACTTTTTTTGGAGTCGTCGTTTGCGAGCGTCAGCGAAGCAATCCCGCCGCCGCACGGTTCTGGATTGCTTCGCCTTCGGCTCGCAAAGACGCCTCAAATTTCCGATTGCGTCTTGCCCCGTTACTCCGTCCTTGCCCCCTTCCTCCTTGCCTCGGCGCGGGGCAGACCTGATATAGTGGCATCGGGAGGCTGGCGGCGGGCAGGTCCCTCGCCAACCCGGTCAGGTCCGGAAGGAAGCAGCCGTAACGAGTTTCGGCCTGGGTCGTCCGTCCAGCCTCCCACCTCCTGCCGCCCTCGGAGCATGCCAGAGCCCGCGACCGCCTACCGCGTCCTCGCCCGCAAATACCGGCCCTCGACTTTCGCGGAGCTGATCGGGCAGGAGGCGATGGTGCGGACGCTCTCGAACGCCATCGCCACGGGGCGGATCGCGCATTCCTTCATCCTGACGGGCGTGCGCGGCGTCGGCAAGACGACGACGGCGCGCATCATGGCGCGCGCCTTGAACTGCATCGGCCCGGACGGCACGGGCGGCCCCACCATCGCGCCTTGCGGCACCTGCGAGCATTGCCGCGCCATCACCGAGGACCGGCATGTCGACGTCATCGAGATGGACGCCGCTTCGCGCACCGGCGTCGACAACATCCGCGACCTCACCGACGGCATCCGCTACAAACCGGTTTCGGCGCGCTTCAAGGTCTACATCATCGACGAAGTGCATATGCTGTCGAAGGCGGCGTTCAACGCGCTTTTGAAGACGCTGGAGGAGCCGCCGCCCGACGTCAAATTCATCTTCGCCACGACCGAGATCACCAAGGTGCCGGTGACAGTGCTGTCGCGCTGTCAGCGCTTCTCGCTGCGCCGCGTCGGCATCGAGGAGCTGACGCGCCATTACGACCGCATCGCCGCCGCCGAAGGCATCGCCGCCGAGGCCGCCGCCATTGCCCTCATCGCGCGCGCCGCCGACGGCTCGGTGCGCGACGGCCTCTCCCTGCTCGACCAGGCGATCGCGCTGGGCGCGGGCACGATCACCGAGGCGACGGTGCGCGACATGCTCGGCATCGCCGATCGCGGCCTCCTCTTCGATCTCCTCGAAGCCGTGCTGGGCGGCGATGCGGCGCGCGCGCTCGCCGTCATGGCGAAGCTGTATGAAGGCGGCGCCGATCCCGTGATGGTGCTCCAGGATCTGCTGGAGCTCTCTCATTTCCTGACGCGCCTCAAACTCGCGCCCAGCGCCGGCGAGGGCGATCCGATGATCGAGAGCGACCGCGCCCGCGCCCTGCCGCTGGCGCAGAAGCTCGGCATGCCTGTGCTGGCGCGGTGCTGGCAGATGCTGCTGAAGGGCCTCGGCGAAGCGCAGATCGCGCCCTCGCCGCTGCAGGCGGCCGAGATGGTGCTGGTGCGCCTCGCCTATGTCGCCGACCTGCCGCCGCCGGCCGAGCTCGTCAAGGCGATGGAGAGCGGGCGGCCGGTGCCGGCCGGCATGGCGTCGCCGCCGGCCGCCGTCGCTCCGGCCCCGTCGCCGCGCCCGGCGATGCTCGACGGAACGGCACCGGCGGGACCGCGCTTGGCGCGGGCAGCGCAGCCGGCCACGGCCTCCGCGCCGGTCGCCGTCGCCGCGCCCGCTCCTGCCGAGGGGACGCCGGCGCTGCCGCAAAGCTTCCGGGAAGTGGTCGAGCTCTTCGCCCAGCACCGCGAGGCGCTGCTGCGCTCGCATCTCTGGGCGCATTGCCACCTCGTCCATTTCGAGCCGGGCCGGATCGAGCTGCGCCTTGCCGAGGCGGCGCCGCGGGATTTGCCGAATCGCTTGGGCCAGCTCCTCGGCGAGTGGACGCAGACGCGCTGGGTCGTCAGCGTTTCGACGGCAGAGGGCGAGCCCAGCCTCAAGGAGCAGGCCGAAGCGCGCGGCCGCGCGCTGCGCGATGCCGCCGAGGAGCATCCGACCGTGCGCGCCGTGCTCGACGCCTTCCCCGGCGCCCGCATCGAGGCCGTGCGCGAGCTGTCGGTCCCGGAGGGCAGCGAGGGGGCGGCCGAGGGGATCAGCGAAGGAGAGGACGAAGGGTCATGAAAAATCTCGGCCAGATGATGAAGCAGGCGCAGCAGATGCAGGCCAAGATGGCCGAGATGCAGGCGCAGCTCGAGCAAGTCGAGATGAGCGGCGCCGCCGGCGGCGGCCTCGTCAAGGTGACGATCGGCGGCAAGGGCGAGCTGAAGAAGATCGCCATCGACAAATCGCTCGTCGACCCCAACGAGGTCGAGGTGCTGGAGGACCTCATCGTCGCCGCCTTCAACGACGCCAAGGGGCGGCTCGAAACGCATCTCCAGGAGGAGATGGCGAAGCTGACCGGCGGGCTGAAGCTGCCGGGCGGGCTGAAGCTGCCGTTCTGACGGAGGACAGCCGACAGAAGACAGTGGACAGATGAGAAGATCGCGATTCATCGAGGATCTCGCGGCTCTTTCTGTCGTCTGTCGCCTGTCCTCTGTCTTCTGGTCATGACCGAGATCGACCGCCTCATCCAGCTCTTGGCGAAGCTGCCGGGCCTGGGGCCGCGGTCGGGGCGGCGTGCCGCGCTCTTTCTTCTGAAGCGGCGCGAGAGCCTCCTGCAGCCGCTGGCGGCGGCGCTCGGCGCGGCGGCCGAGCGCATTCGCCCCTGCCGCCTCTGCGGCAATCTCGACACCGCCGATCCCTGCGCCATCTGCGCCGATCCGCGGCGCGAGGACGGCCTCATCTGCGTCGTCGAGGACGTCGCCGATCTCTGGGCGATCGAACGGACGGGCGCCTTCCGCGGGCGCTATCACGTGCTCGGCGGCACGCTCTCGGCGCTCGACGGCATCGGCCCCGAGGAGCTCAATATCGAGGGGCTGCTGCGCCGCGTCGCGGCGGGCGGGCGCGAGGTCATCATCGCCTTGAACGCCACCGTCGAGGGCCAGACGACGGCGCACTACCTCATGGACCGCCTCGCTCCGACTGGCGTCGCCGTGACGCGCCTTGCCCATGGCGTCCCGGTCGGCGGCGAGCTCGACTATCTCGACGAAGGCACCCTCAGCGCCGCCTTGAAGGCACGCCGGCCGATCGGGTGATCGGCACTGTGAGTAGCCTCACGCCGCCCGCGGTTTGACTGCGGCGAGGCGCGGTCCGAGGGCCTCTCTCGCCTTGTCGAGATCATAGCGCTCCTGAAGCCCGAGCCAGAATTCAGCCGACATGCTGAAATACCGGCCAAGGCGCAGCGCCGTCTCGGCCGTGAACGACCGATCCCCGGCAAGGATCGCCACGACACGGGTGAGCGGCACGCCGATGTCCTTCGCCAGGCGGTAGGGCGTGATGCCGAGCGGATCAAGGAACTCGGCGCGCAAAATCTCGCCGGGATGGATAGGCGGAATTCGCCCGGCAGCTGTGACATCAGCGAGGCCGACGCGCCTCGCGTCCAGATCCTGGCGAGAAATCGGCATAGGCCCGCTCCTTACCCCGAATGATAATCGACAAGCTCGACATCATGCGCGTCACCGTCGCGCCAGCGAAAGCAGAGGCGCCGTTGATCGTTGACGCGGATCGAATGCTGCCCTTCCCGATCGCCTGCGAGTGCTTCCAGTTGGTTCACAGGAGGCGCTCGGAGATCGGCGAGCGACCTCGCAGCATCGATCATCAAAAGCTTCGCCCTCGCGCGCTTGGCGATATCGGCCGGCATGCGTTTGGCGTTCCGGCCCGTGAAGATCGCTGCTGTGCGCTTGTCCGCGAAGCTTCTGATGATCGATGAATAGCAACGGGATAGGTTACTATCGTCAAACGTAACTGCGCCGGAGCACCAGAGCGCTTTCGCCTCTCTCCTCCATGCGGCAGGATGGCGGCGCCACGCATGGAGGATTTCGCCCAATGACCGCGCCCGATGACGACCTCGCTGAGCTGCCCCTTCACGCCCTCTCCGCGGCGATCCAGGCGCGGCGGCTGTCGCCGGTCGATCTCGCCGAGGCGCTGCTGGCGCGCATCGCCCGGCTCGACCCGAAGCTGCATGCCTTCACCGCCGTCTATGGCGACGAGACGCGGCTCGCCGCCGAGGCGGCGGAGAAGGCGATCCGCGTGGGTCAGAGCGTCGGGCCGCTGCACGGCATCCCGATCGCCCTCAAGGACCTCGTCGATCTCGAAGGGCGTATCACGACCGGCGGCTCGAAAGTGTGGAAGGACCGCGTCTCGGCGGTGACGGCGACGCTCGCCCGCAAGCTCATCGCCGCGGGCATGATCGTCATCGGCAAGACGCACACCGTCGAATTCGCCATGGGCGGCTGGGGCACGAACCAGCATATGGGAACGCCTTGGAACCCGTGGGACCCGGAGGTGGCGCGAACGCCCGGCGGGTCGAGCAGCGGCTCGGGCGTCGCCGTCGCGGCGCGCCTTGCTCCTTGCGCCATCGGCACCGATACCGGCGGCTCGGTGCGGCTCCCCGCCTCCTGGTGCGGCATCGTCGGCCTGAAGACGACAATCGGCCGGATCAGCACCTATGGCGTGCTGCCGCTCGCGGCGACGCTCGACACGCCGGGGCCGATGACACGCTCGGTCGAGGATGCAGCCATCCTCTTCAACCTCCTGCAAGGGCCCGATCCGCTCGACCCGCTGACGCTGCGCCGCGCCCCGGACGACCCGATGCCGAGCCTCCGCCGCGGCGTCGCCGGGCTTCGCCTCGCCGTGTTGGCGAAGAGCGAGCGCGAGGGACTCGATGCCGAGGTGCTGGCAGCCTATGACGCCTCGGTCGAGGCGCTGGCGCGGCTCGGCGCCGCCATCGTCGAGCTGCCCCTGCCGCGCCGCTTTGCCGATTTCGCCGCGCTGACCGGGCGCATCATCGGCGCCGAGGGCTATTCCTATGTCGGCGACCTCGTCGACCGCCTGGATCTGCCGATCGACGAAGCGGTGCGGCCACGAATCTGGCTCGGCAAGGGCCTCGCTGCGCGCGACTATCTCCACGCGCTGCGCGACCGCGAGGCGATGAAGCGCGAATTCGCGGCGCCGCTCGCCAGCGTCGATGCGCTGCTGACGCCGACGACGGCGACGACGGCGGTTCCCGTCGCCGAAGTCGACCAGGCGGGGACGCCCGCCATCTTCACCCGCATGGTCAATTTCCTCGACCTCTGCGCCCTCGCGGTGCCGAACGGCTTCACGCGAGGCGGCCTGCCGACTTCGCTCCACATCGTCTGCAAGGGCTATGACGAGGCGACGGCGCTCCGCATCGGCTGGGCCTACGAGCAGGCGACGGATTGGCAGAGCCGCCGCCCGCCTCTGATGTGAGCGTCTACGACGTCGCCATCATCGGCGCCGGCGCGGCCGGCATCGGCGCCGCGCGGCGCCTCGCCGAGCGCCGGCTCGAGACGATCGTCCTCGAAGCGCGCGACCGCCTCGGCGGCCGCGCCTTCACGGTGGCGCCGGCAGGCGGCTATCCCGTCGATCTCGGCTGCGAGTGGCTGCATTCGGCCGACCGTAACCCGCTGACCCGGCTCGCCCGCGCCGAGGGCTTCACCGTCGTCGAGAAGCTGCCCGATTGGGGCGAGCGCCTCATCCGCACGGGCGCGAGCGCAGCGGAGAGCGCCGACTGGCAGAAGGCGCGGGCGGCCTTTCAGGAGCGTGTGGCAGCGGCGGCGCGCAAAGGCACCGACCACGCCGCCGCCGATCTTCTCGAACCCGGGAACCGGTGGAACGCGCTCCTCGATGCGATCAGCACCTGGGCGAACGGGGTCGAGCTCGACCGCCTCTCGGTGCAGGATTATGCGCGCTACGAGGATAGCGGCGTCAATTGGCGCGTTCTCGAGGGCTATGGCCGCCTCATCGAGCGCCTCGCCGCGGGTTTGCCGATCCGGCTGTCGACCCCGGTCCACCGCATCGACCACCGAGGAAGGACGATCCGCCTCGAGACGCCGAGCGGCACCGTCGAAGCGGCCGCCGTCCTGGTGACCGTCCCGCCCACCCTCATCGCCCGCGAGACGATCGCCTTCACGCCGCCGCTGCCCTCAGCCAAGATGGAGGCCGCCCATGGCCTCCCGCTCGGGCTTGCCGACAAGCTCTTCCTCGCGCTCGACGGCCCCGCGCCCGAGCTGCCGCCCGACAGCCACATCCTCGGCTCGACAAAACGAGTCGCGACCGGCGGCTACCAGCTTCGCCCGCACGGCCGGCCCATGATCGCCGCCTATTTCGGCGGCGCGCTGGCGCGCCGGCTCGAAGCGGAGGGCCCCGGCGCCATGGCGCAATTCGCCCGTGACGAGCTCGCCGGACTCTTCGGCAGCGCGTTCGCGAAGCGCCTTCGCCGGATCGCGAGCTCGGCCTGGGCCGTCGATCCATGGGCGCTCGGCTCCTATTCCTTCGCTCTTCCCGGCCATGCCGACGACCGGGAGAAGCTGGCGGCGCCGATCGACGGCCGCCTCTTTTTCGCCGGGGAAGCCTGCGCGCCGGGCTTCTTCTCGACCGCCCATGGTGCCTATCTGAGCGGTCTTGCAGCAGCCGAAGCCGTTGCCGCGGCTAAAAATTGACATTTTTTAAATCCGGCCGTGCTCCACTCCGGAGACGGCTTTGCGGGCGCGGGACCTCGCCCTTGCCCGGCGGGCTCCTGTGATCGAGGTCACAGGGAAGTCACAAGGGCGATTGCAAGCTGGCTCTTTCTCTCATAAAGATTAGTTCGCGGCGGATTTTAGCCGTTTTTTATTTACCGCCGGGCTAGGAATTACCGTCGTGCCGATCGCATCCTGCCGCATTCAGCGATGCTTCCCCGGCGCCGTGGCGCTGGCCCTGGCGATTCTCGCGAGCGGACCGGCCTCCGCTCTCGCCCTCGTCGGCAGCACGCAAACCGTGGTCCGCAAGGTCTCGGGCATCACCGAGACCGAAGAGCGCACGCTCTATGTCGATTCGGAGGTTTTCCAGGACGAGGAGGTCGTCACCGGGCCGCAAAGCGCGACCCGCATCATCTTCAAGGACGGCACCAATCTCGAAATGGGCGAGAACAGCCGCCTGCGCCTGACGAAGCTGGTCTTCGACCCCGATCCCGGCAAGAGCGCCGTCGCGGTGAAGGCGCTCCTCGGCGTCTTCCGCTGGACCAGCGGAAGCTTGCCGCATTCAGCCTACCATATCGAGACGCCGGTCGCGACCATCGGCATCCGCGGCACGACCCTCGAATGGATCATCGCCGATAGCGGCCTCACCACGGTCGCCCTGTCGCGCGGCGCCATCGTCGTCTCGAACCTCAAAGGCAAGAGCGTCAAATTGAAGCCGGGCGAGGCGACGACGATCCTGCCGCCCGACGCCGATGGCAACCAGGACGACCCGACCGAGCCCGGCCCCCTCGCCGCCGACCTGCAATCGGTGCTATGGAACATGACCGTGATGATCCGGGCGAACGAGCCGGGCGATATCGACCCGCATGCCGGCGGAGCCGGCATCGGCCAGCGCGGCGGCAATGGCGAGACCGGCTTTTCCCCACCCTTCGGCGGTTTCGGCGGGCCGCCCGATCTCGGCGGCTTCCCTTCCTTCCAGCCAAGCCTCTCGAACCCGTTCTCGACGCCCTTCGGCCTGCCGCTCGCGCCGCAATTCGTCCCGCCGGGAAATGGCGGCAATTCGGGTCCTCAGCAGCCTGCGAGCTGCACCGGCAATTGCCCCCCGAGCGGCAACGGCAATCCCGCCGGGAACGGAAATCCGGGCGGGAACGGAAATCCGGGCGGGAACGGAAATCCCGGCGGCAACACTCCGTCGGGGCCGATCTTCGTCGCCAAGATCGACTTCGAGCAGGTGACCCAAGGCAGCCGCAAGAGCGTGCGCATCCTCATTCCCGCCGGCAAGGCGACGCCGCTTGTTCTCGCCGGCTTCGCCTTCAAGAACGTGGTCGGCGGCGACGCCTTCAGCTTCACGCCGGACGACACCGGCGGCACGATCTTCTTCGCGCCCGCGCTCGGCGATACCGACCTCCTCTACGCGGCCGAGCTCTTCATCACCGACCTGCAAGGCGACCAGTATGAATGGAGCCTCCTCGGCGAGGGCGTGGTCCCGATCGCCGAGCCGGCGAGCCTGGCCGCGCTCGCGACGGGGCTCATCGGCTTCCTCTGGGCGCGGCGGCGCCTGCGGGCAGCCTAGCGGCTGCGGTGGCGATCGGGTTCTTGCGTTCGAGCGCGGCACGCCTCGCACGGGGCCTGCGGCAGGGTCGGCTCATCGCTCTTCTCATCCTCGCGGCGGCGCTCGCAATTCGCGCCTCCGATCCGGCGCCGGTCGAATCGCTGCGCCTGCGCGGTTTCGACCTCCTGCAGGAGCTCTTCCCTCGCACGGCGCAGGAGGAGCCGGTCGCGATCGTCGACATCGACGATGCGAGCCTCGCCGCGATCGGACAGTGGCCGTGGCCGCGGACCATTCTCGCCGATCTTGTCGACCGGCTGGCTGGCCTCGGCGCCGCCATCATCGGCTTCGACGTCTTCTTTGCCGAGGCCGACCGCACCTCGCCCGCCCTCATAGCTGCCGCGCTGCCCGGCCTCGATCCGGCGTCGCGCGCGGCGCTGGCGCGGCTGCCGAGCAATGACGAGGTCTTCGCCGCCGCGCTCCGCCGCAGCCGCGTCGTGCTCGGCGCGACCGCCCTCAACGGGACGGCCGGCAGCAGTGAAAAGGCGGCAACGCCGAAGGCGGCGCTCGTCCGGATCGGGCGCGACGCGCGAGCCTATCTCGATCCCTATCCCGGCATTCTCCGGCCCCTCCCCGCGCTCGACGCCGCCGCGGCGGGAGTGGGGATGGAGACGATCCGGCCCGAATTCGACGGCATCGTGCGGCGCGTGCCGCTCGTCTTCTCCATTCGCGGCGCGCTCTTCCCGGCGCTCGCCTTCGACATGCTGCGCGTCCTCACCGGCGAGAGCGTCGCCGTGCGGACCGGCGATCTCGGAATCGAGGAGCTGCTTGTCGGCGACAACCGCATCCCGACTGACGCCGCCGGCCGCGTCTGGGTGCATTTCGCGCGGCATGAGCGGGGCCTCTATGTCTCGGCGAAGGATGTCCTCGCCGGCGCCGCCGATCCCGCCCGCATTCGCGGCAAGCTCGTCCTTGTCGGCACTTCGGCCGCGGGGCTCATCGACATCAAGGCGACGCCGCTCGACCCGGCGCTGCCCGGCGTCGAAGTGCATGCGCAGCTCCTCGAGACGATCCTGGGCGGCAGCTACATTTCCCGACCCTCCTGGGCCGACGGCGCCGAGCTTATCTTCATCGCCGCGATCGGGCTCCTCATGATCGTCCTCGTGCCGCTGACGGGCGCGCGCTGGACGCTCCTCGTGCTCGGCCTCGCCGCGGCGGGCGTCGTGCTCGGCGCGGTCTTCCTCTACGTGCGCCACGCCGTGATGCTCGACGGCTCCTTCGCGCTCGTCACCGCCGCCGTGCTCTACACCTATCTCGTCTACGCCAATTACCGCCGCGAGGAGAACGAGCGCCGCCTCATCCGCAGCGCCTTCGCCCAATATCTCTCGCCCGCTCTCGTCGAGCAGCTCGCCGCCGATCCCACGAAGCTGAAGCTCGGCGGCGAGCACCGCACCATGACCTTTCTCTTCTGCGATATCCGCAATTTCACGGCGATCTCGGAGCGCTACAAGGACGATCCGCAGAGCCTGACGCGGCTCATCAACCGCTACATGACGCCGATGACCGACACCATCCTGGCGCAGCGCGGCACCATCGACAAATATATCGGCGACTGCATCATGGCGTTCTGGAACGCGCCGCTCCCCGATCCCGACCACGCCCGCAACGCCTGCCTCGGCGCGCTCGGCATGATGCGGGCGCTGGAGAAGCTGAACGCGGCGCTGGCGGCCGAAGCGGCGGAGGCCGCGGGCGCGCCGGGCCGCATTCTCACGACTGATCTCGCGATCGGCATCGGCATCAACACCGGCGATTGCATCGTCGGCAATATGGGTTCGGAGCTGCGCTTCGACTATTCCGTGCTGGGCGATGCCGTCAACCTCGCCTCGCGCCTCGAATCGCAATCGAAGACCTACGGCGTGACCGCCGTGATCGGCGGCGAGACAGAGCGCCACGTGACCGATTTCGCCACGCTCGAGCTCGACCTCATCGCCGTCAAGGGCCGCGCCGAGGCGGCGCGCATCTTCGCCCTCATGGGCGGCCCGGAGCTGGCCTCGGCGCCGGAGTTCGCGGCGCTCCGCGAGCGGCATGCGGCGATGATCGCCGCCTACCGGGCGCGGCGATGGGATGAGGCGCGCGCGGCGCTCCAGGAATGCCGCAGAACGGCGCCGCGCCTTGCCCGCCTCTACGAGCTCTATGCCGGGCGCATCGCCGCCTTCGAGCAGAACCCGCCGCCTCCCGACTGGCAGGGCGTCCACATCGCCGAGACGAAATAGGCGCAGCCCTGCCTCTCGGAGGCGGCGGCGAAAGACAGTGTCGGATTTTTCCAACCCCGGCCGAAGGCTTGCGCTCTGGTTGGCGGAGGCGAGTCGCGGCGTCGGATTGCGCGGCGAATTCGCCGCAGGCCGGCAAGCGGCGTTCTTCCCGGTGGCAAACGCGATATAGTCGGCGCGGTCGAGACGATCGCGACGGTCAGCCCATGCGGTTTTTGCCGGCTCTGCTTCTCTGCGCCTTCCTCGCGCTCGCGACGGGCAAAACCGCGCATGGTCAGCCCGCGTCCTCGGACAAGACGGAGGGCGGCTTCTCCTTTTCGCGCATTTTCGATCCGCGCACCTCGCCCTTCATCCCGATTCCCGAGATCGGCACCGACCCGAACAGCGGCACGACCTTCGGGCTCCTTCCCGTCTTCCTCTCGACGAACCCCGAAGGGCATATCAGCCGGATCATCGCCCCCGACATCATCTATACGCCGGGGCTCCGCTATGGCGGTCATTTCCGCATGTTTTCCTACCCGTCCGACGACCGCCAATGGCATGTCGTCGTCGGCGCGAAGCAGCGCATCGAGCGCGAGCTCGACGTCACCTACGCGGCCGGCCTGACGCGCCAGTCGCCCCTGTCGCTGTCCGGCAGCGTCATCTATGACCGCAGCGCCACCGAGCGCTTCTTCGGCTTCGGCAACCATTCGCCGCTCGGCGATGAGACCAACTACACCAACGAGCAGGAATATGTCGACGCCGTCTTCGGCTGGAATCTCGATCCCCATCTCCAGATCGGCTACGACCTGCGTCCGCGCGTCATCCAGATCGAGCGCGGCACCTTCGGGCACCTGCCCTCGATCGAGGCGCGCTTTCCGCAGCTTTCCGGCCTCGGCGACGAGCACGAGCTCCTGAACCGCCTCTTCATCGCCTACGACACCCGCGATTCGGCCGCCATCCCGACGCGCGGCGGCGAGATCGTCGGCTTCGTCGGCCATGCCGACCGCGATCTCCTCAGCTCCGTCACCTATTCCTTCTTCGGCCTCGATGCGCGCCGCTTCATCCCCCTCGGCGAGCGCTTCATCCTCGCCGGGCATGCGGCGCTCCGTTACATGCCCGGCGACACGGCCCCGTTCTGGGCGCAGAGCAGCCTCGGCGGCGACCGCAGCGTCATCGGCGACCGCCAGCTGCTGCGCGGCTTCGGCAGCGACCGCTTCATCGACCGCAACTCCTTCTCGGCCAGCATCGAGCTGCGCAGCCATGTCTTCGACCTCGATCTCTTCTCGACGCGCGTCACCTTGGAGCTGGCGCCCTTCATCGATACGGGGCGGGTTTTCCATAATCTGAACGACAACCCGGTGAGCCACCTTCACACTGTCGAAGGGCTCGGCGTGCGCGCCCTCGCCAGCCCCTTCATCGTCGGCTATGTGGACATCGGCTACGGCAGTGAGGGTACCGCCGTCTTCTCGGGGATCGACTACGCCTTCTGATCGCGCCGCAACGGGCTGGACTGGACGGCCGGCGGGGCTATCCTGGAGCGTGCGCCGGCCGAGACCGCCGCAGCCGAGTTCGGAGGAGCCATGTTGAGGACCGCGTCATCGCTCGCCCTGCTGCTGCTCATGGGGCTGCCGGCGACCGCCTTCGCCGCCGATTGCCTCCAGCAGATCGACGGTCTCGTCGTCGAATACGATTTGCCGGCCTCCGATCTCATGGCCGGCAGCCAGACGGCGGGCCTCTCCGTACCCAAGCTGCCGCCGACGCCTCCGCCCGGCAGCTTCACCGCGACGCCGGCGGGACGGCCCGGCATGCATGCGGCGCCTCATGGCAGCAGCGGCGCGCTGGCCGATTTTCCGAAGCTGCCGCCCCGCCATCCGCTGACGGCGGATCAGAAGACGCGCCTCCTCGAAAAACTGCACGAGGCCCGCGCCACGGAGGCGCTCGGGAATGAGGCGCAATGCTTCGACCGCCTGCACGAGGCGCAGGCGATCGTCGGGCAGCACGGCTGAGGATACGCCCCGGCCCGACCACGCCGGTTCTGCTTCTCCGCGGACTCGCCCTTCCTCTCGGAGTGCGATCTCACTTCGCCGGCGGCTTGAGATTGACGCCCTGGCGGCGCAGCTCCTCGACCACCGCCTTGGCGCCGGAATCGCCCGCTTCGGCGAGCTTCGCCGTCTCGCCGGCCAGCGCCTCGAGCTGCTGACGCAGCTTCGCCCCCTCCTGGATGCTCGCCTCCTGGGCCGCATGGATGGCCGCGAGGTTGCTCCGCTCGCGCACGAGCTGCACGGTCTGAAAGGCGACCATGAGGAAGACGGCGACAACGAGGAGCCCGAGCGGCAGCATGAAGCGGTCGCGGTCTGTCATGGGCAAGCCCTCACCCCGGATCAGTTCTTGCTCCCCGCGGCCGGCGGCGCCGGCGCAGCGGGAGCGCCGCCGGCGGCGGCCGGGCGGGGCTGGACGGTATAAGTGATGCCGTGCTGCGCCAGCACCTGGCGGAGCTGTTCGTCCTTGTTGGTTTCCGCCGCGGCCGCGAGCGCGCGGACGAGCGCTTCATTGACGCGCCCGAGCTGGACGCTCTGGTTGATGAATTGCTGGCGCTGGTTGACGACGGCCTGCGCCGATTGGTTGCCGAGGAACAGGGTGCCGTCGACGATGACGAGCGCGATGCTCGCCCCGGCGAGCAGCGTCGACATCCAGTAAAGACCCTTGCCCTGCATCGGCCCAGCCCCCCGCCCCGCTGCGACTGCGCTCCAGATTAGCGCAAAACCGGGCACCACGGCAGGAAACTTCGCGGCGGATTTGCCGCGGCCGGCGCTTCGGTTAAGGTTCGAGCCACGTCGTCCTCGAGGCTCGATGGAGGGTTGCGCGATGCGGGCGCGGATCCGGGATACCGAGATTCATTTCGACATCGAGGGCGCCGGCCTCGTCCCCGACGGCGCCCGCATGCGCGAGCGGCCCGTCGCCTTCGTCATCCATGGCGGGCCGGGCGGCGATCACAGCAGCTTCAAGCCGGCTCTGGCGCCGCTCGCGGAGCGAATGCAGCTCGTCTATTTCGACCATCGCGGCCAGGGCCGTTCGGGGCGCGGCGATCCCGCCCGCTATACACTCGACGAGAATGTCGAGGACATGGAGGCGCTCCGCCGGCATCTCGGGCTCGGCCCGATCGTCAGCATCGGCACCTCCTATGGCGGCATGGTGGCGATGGCGCATGCGGCGCGATATCCCGATGCCGTTTCGCATCTGATCCTCGTCGTCACCGCGGCGCATTCGGGCTTCATCGAGCGGGCGAAAGAGATCGTCGCCGAGCGCGGCACGGCGGAGCAGCGCCAGCTCTGCGAGACGCTCTGGGCCGGCGCCTTTCGCGACGAGGAGGAGCTTCGCCATTACTATGCCGTGATGGGGCCGCTCTACAGCCGCAAGCACGACGCCGCGGCGGCCGCCGCCGCGACGGCGCGCACCATCTACAATCCCGAGGCGCTGAACCGCGCCTTCGGCGGCTTTCTGCGCGCCTTCGACCTCCGCCCCGAGCTGCCGCGCATCACGGCGCCCACGCTCGTCCTCGCCGGCCGCCACGACTGGATCTGCCCGCCCGAATTCTCCGAGGAGATCGCCCGCCTCATCCCGCGCGCCGAGCTGCGCATCTTCGAGGAGAGCAGCCACTCGATCCGCGCCGACGAGCCGCAGGCCTTCCTCGACGCGGTGAAGGGCTTCATCGTCTACAAGCGCTGACGGGAGCGGAGACGCATGGTCGCTTTCGGGCCGATCCTCGCCAGGGCCGAGGCGCGCAACGGCGGAGCGGCGGCGCTCGCCGCGAAGCTGCCGGCGGCGAAGAGCGCCGCCGAGCTGCGCGCCATCGCCGACGACCGCTATTTCTCGCTGATGGCGCTCCGCATCTTCCGCGCCGGGCTGAAGCACAGCCTCGTCGATGCGAAATGGCCGGCCTTCGAGGAAGCGTTCCATGGCTTCGTGCCGCAGCGCGTCCGCGCGATGAACGACGAGGAGATCGAGGCGCTGCTCAAGGACGCGCGCCTCATCCGCCACCTCGGCAAGCTGCGTGCGACGCATCAGAACGCCGCCGCCTTCTGCGCCATCGCCGCCGAGCAGGGCTCCTTCGGCGCCTACCTCGCCGAATGGCCGGGGGAGCGCATCGTCGCCCTCTGGGACGACCTCGCGACGCGCTTCCAGCAGATGGGCGGCAATTCCGGCCCGATGTTCCTGCGCATGGCCGGCAAGGACACCTTCATCCTATCGCCCTCGGTGGTGGCGGCGCTGCAGCACTGGGGCGCCGTCGCCGCCCCGCCCAAGAGCAAGGCCGACCGCGCGAGAGTGCAGGACCTCTTCAACGGTTGGGCAGGCGAGACCGGCCGCCCGCTTTGCGAGCTCAGCATGATCCTCGCGCAGTCGGTCGATTGAGAGCGTCATGGGTAAAGGTAGACTTCAGCGCTGAGGTCATAGAGTCAGCGCGGAGGCCGCGGCGCGATAAGATGCTTCGCGCCCTTTGCGCAAACCACGGCGTCCTCCGCGCTGAAGCGTTCTTCTGATCTCCGATGCAGGGAGGCGGGTGCCATGTTCATCCGAACCTTTGACGACCGGCAGGCGGCCGGAATGGTGAAGTCGCTGGTGGGCGGCACGACGCGCTCGGCACGCTTCCTCACTGCTGCCGACGGCATGGGCTTTTCCTATAACGAGAATCGCGTCGCGGCCGGCGCCGACACGGTGCTCTGGTACAAGCATCACTGGGAGGCCAATTACATCGTCTCCGGCCGCGGCGAGGTGACGGATCTGACGAGCGGCGAGGGCTGGACGCTCGAACCCGGCGTTCTTTACGTCGTCGGGCCCAACGACCGGCACCGCTTCCGCATCACCGAGGACGACCATCACATCAGCGTCTTCTGCCCGGCACTGAAAGGCGACGAGCGCCACGACGCGGATGGCGCCTATGCCGCGAGCGGACCGGTGCCGAAGACCGCGAAGCGCATGTTCGTGAAGCGCGCGCAAGAGATGCGCGCCGCCGGCAAGGAGATGGTCGTCGCCGGCGGCAAGGCACGCACGCTGCGCATGCTGACGCAAGCGGACGAGGTCGGGTTCGGCTTCTCCGACGTCCATCTCGAGGCCGGCGCCGAGGCCGTGCTCTGGTACAAGCACCATTGGGAAGCGAACCACATTCTCGCCGGCACCGCCGAGGTGACCGAGCTCGCGACCGGCAAGTCGTGGCGGCTCGAGGCGGGCAGCGCCTACAATGTCGGGCCGCGCGACCGTCACCGTCTGCGCGCCCTCTCCGACCTCCACCTCGTCAGCATCTTCTCGCCGCCGCTGCGCGGTGACGAGCAGCACGACGCCGACGGCGCCCTGCCGCCGAGCGGTCCGGTGCCGCCGGGGCCGGAGGGCGGGTGAGAAGAAAGATGTCTGCTGTCCGCATGGTGCGACGGCGCAGCTGGGTCCCCGCTTCCGCGGGGTCGACGAGACGAAGAACATTGAGCACCCAACTCCAGCATCGTCACGCTCGCGAAAGCGGGCACCCAGAGGTCATACTCGCGGCCTTATCGAACGGCGCGATGGTCGCTGCTCGCCCAGTTCGCTTCGGCAGGCAGCCTCCAAGGCATCGAGCCGACCTGTGACGGCGCGCCACAGCAGTTCGCAATCGATGTCGTCGTAATCGTGGCGCAGGACGCTGCCGAGCTGCCGCAGCTTCGGGAATTCGATCTCCGGATATTTCGCGTCCAGCGCCGGCCCGATCATGCGCGCCGCTTCGGAAATGCGCGAGAGACACCGCTCGACGGCGTCCTGCGTCTTCTCATCGGCGGCGAAATCTTCGGCGGTCATTCCGGCAAGATAGGCCCTGATCCGGCGGATGTTCTCCAGGATGTCGCGCAGGCGACGCGCCGGATCGCTAGAAGACATGAATCTGATCGGCGAGCGCCGCGCGGGCGATGTGGGGCTTCAGCTTGGAGCGCAGCGCCACATCGACCGGATGGGAAACGAGTTTCTGAAGCTCGCCGACGATTCCGGCATAGTCGAGGAGGTCGAGCCCTCGGCGCGGATCGAGCTCAACGAGCAGATCGACGTCACTGTCCGGGCGCGCCGTGCCGCGCGCCGTCGAGCCGAAGATGGAGAGGTGGCGGACGCCGAGCCGCCGAAGCTTCGTGGTGCTCGCCTGCAGAGCTCGCAGCACGCTCGCAAGCCGCCGGTCGTCGCCGCTCCCGCTCGCCGCGTCCCGCAAGACCGCCCCGCCGGCCCGGAAAGCCACGCCCGCCTCCTCGAGCACCGAGCGGATTGCGGCGAGATTGGCGGCGATCGGCTTGCGCGCCGCCCTCTCGAAATCGGCGACGGTCAGCCGCGCCACGCCGGCGCGCCGCGCGAGCGTCGCCTGACTCAATCCCGCGAGCGCCCGACCCGCGCGGCACATCTCGGGCGTGAAGGCGAGTTCGGAACCGCGATCCATTTGCGCAATATGTATGATATTGTACATTTGGTTCAAGATCAGGGGTCTCGCACCATTGGTTGAATCGACCATCGCGGGTCCTATACTCGCCCTCCCGCCCGCGAGAAGGAGCATCCGCCATGTCCATCATGACCCGCCGCGCCGAGGCCGTCGCCGCGACCGTCGAGACGATACGCGGCATCGAGCGGGCGCAGGGCGTGACGCGGGCGGCGCTCGCCGCGATGAAGACGGCCCTCATCGCGCTCGCCGAGCAGGACGAGCTCTTCCCGGCGGCGCATTTCCCGGTCAGGAACGGGGCGGGCGCCCTCTATCGCCTCGCCGAGGATGCGGATCAGCGCTTCGCGCTCTATGCCTCGGCGGGCGTGCCGGGCAAGGCACAGCCGCCGCACAACCACACGACATGGGCGGTCATCGCCGGCGTTCGCGGCGACGAGCACAATGTCTTCTACGAGCGCACCGACGACCATTCGGCACCGGGCCGGGGCACGATCCGCCGCACCGGCGAACTCACCGTCCGCCGCGGCAACGCCATCGCCTTCCTGCCCGACGATTTCCACACCATCGAGGTGACGAGCCCGGGCCCCGCGCTGCACCTCCACATGTACGGGATGAGCCTCGAGAATCTGCCGGAGCGCATTCAGTTCGCGACCTCGACGGGCGGCGCCGCCCAGGTCTTCCCGGCCAATCCCAACATCGCGACGGCGCTCGTCTCCGCCGCCGAGCTCAAGGCGATGCTGAACGACGGCGAGGAGCTGGCGCTCGTCGATGTGCGCGAGGAAGGGGAATTCGGTCGCAGCCATCTTTTCTTCGCCTGCTGCATCCCGCTCTCGCGCCTCGAACTGCGCATCGACGCGCTGGTGCCGCGGCGCGGTGCGCGGCTCGTGCTGTGCGACGGCGATGAGAGCCTGGCGCAGCGCGCGGCGACGCGCCTCATGAAATTGGGCTACCGCAACCTCGCCGTGCTCGCCGGCGGCATCGAGAGCTGGCGGCAGGCGGGATACGAGCTCTTCAGCGGCGTCAACGTGCCGAGCAAGGCCTTCGGCGAGTTCATCGAGCACCATGACGAGACGCCCCGCCTCACCGCGGCGGAGGTGAAGGCGAAGCTCGATGCCGGCGAGGACATGGTGATCCTCGACAGCCGGCCGCTGAGCGAATACCAGGTCATGAACATCCCGACGGGCGTCGACTGCCCGGGCGCCGAGCTCGTCTGGCGCGTCCACGACATGGCGCCCGACCCCAAGACCCTGGTCGTCGTCAATTGCGCCGGCCGGACGCGCAGCATCATCGGCGCGCAATCGCTCATCAATGCCGGCATTCCGAACAAGGTCGTGGCGCTGAAGGACGGGACGATGGGCTGGCACCTCGCCGGCCTTGCCCTCGAGCACGGCCAAGCGCGCTCGGCGCCGCCCCCCTCCGAAGCGGGGAAGGCGAAAGCGCGCGAAGCGGCGGACCGCGTCGCCCGGCGCTTCGGCGTGAGGCGGGTCGACCGCGCCGCGCTCGCGCGCTTTGCCGCGGAGCGGGAGCGGCGCAGCCTTTATCTTCTCGATGTGCGCACGCCGGAGGAATTCGCGGCCGGCCATCTCCCGGGCGCGCGCTCGGCGCCGGGCGGCCAGCTCGTCCAGGCGACCGACACCTATGTCGGAACGCGCAATGCCCGGCTCGTCCTACTCGACGATGACGGCGTGCGCGCGATAATGACGGCGTCCTGGCTCATCCAGATGGGCTGGGACGAGGTGTTCGTGCTGGAAGGCAGCTTTCCCGATGCCTTCACCGAGACCGGAGCGGAGCGGCTCCGCGTGCTCGGCATCGACCGCAGGACGGCCAGCCTCTCGCCGCAGGAGCTGTCGGCGCTGCTGGCGCAGGGCGACGCCGCCGTCATCGATTTCGCCACCAGCCTCGACTACCGCAAGGGCCATATTCCTGGCGCCTCTTTCGCGATCCGCTCGCGCCTTCCCGCCGTGAAGGAGCGGCTGCCCCGCGCCAAGATGCTCGTCACGACATCGCCCGACGGCGCCCTGGGGCAGCTCGCCGCGGCCGATCTGGAGCGCATCGCCGAGCGGCCGGTCAAGGTGCTCGCCGGCGGGACGGCGGCGTGGCGCTGCGCCGGCCTGCCCTTTGCCGAGGGCGAGGAGGCGATGCTCGACGAGCCGATCGACGTCTTCCACCGGCCCTATGACCGCAGCCGCGGCGTCGAGCAGGCGATGCGGGATTATTTGAGTTGGGAGGTCGACCTCGTCCGCCAGATCGAGCGCGACGGCGACGCGCGCTTCCGCCGGTTCGCGTAGGAGCCTCACACCCGAGGGAAGCAACGCTCCTCAGGGCTCGGCAGCGTCGCGCCGGCTCCGAGATCCCTCTCTCGCTTGCCGTTCCCGAACGCTTCTCCGCCCCCTTCGAACCCTCCCCCGTGCCGCTCGCGAACGTCCCCCGCAGGCGCGGGAGGGCAGGGAGGGCCCGAGGGAGGGCTGAGACTCTCGGCGAAGATCAGGGTAAGAAGGACTCGATCTAGACTAGTCTCGCACGCATTGAATTCCTGCCGGCATCGGCGGCAGGGAGAAGCTCAGACCGCTTCCTTCAGCTCTTTCGCCGGGCGGAACGCGACCTTCTTGCTCGCCTTGATCTTGATCGCCTCGCCGGTCGCCGGATTGCGGCCCATGCGCGCGGCGCGCTTTCTCACCTGAAGAATGCCGAGCCCGCCAATGCGGATGCGGCTGCCCTTCTTCAGATGCTTGACGACGAGGCCCACCATATCGCTGAGCATCGCCTCGGCTTGCTTCTTCGGCACTTCGTGACCTTCAGCGATCGACGCGGCCAAATGCTTCAAGGTGACGGTCGTCGGCGTCGCCGCTTTCGCGGCGGCGGGTTTCGCAGGTTTCTTTGCTGGCATGGGTGAACCCCCCGAGGATGACATTCCACCAAACAGAGAATCACGCCGCATCGGCAAATGCAAGATGATGCTGTGCCGTTTTCGCCTGCGGGAAGCGGATTTTCGTGCGTTTTCGCTTCGCCGGGCCTCGCCGCGCGCCGGCGGGACAAAATCACGCGTCATGCGTTTACCCGGCATGGACCCGTGGACGCTGAAGGTGATGCTCGCTTGCGGACTCGCGATCGGGCTCTACGGCCTGTCGATCGTCGCGGCGTTCTCAGGCTGAGCAAGGGCCGGGAAGACCGAGAAGTCCGCGGAAGGAAGGCTGGGGATGGCAGCGGGATCGAATCCCGTGGTCAGCATCGTCGTCACGAGCTTCAATTACGAACGCTTCGTCGGCAATGCCATCGCGAGCGCGCTGGCGCAGAGCTACGCGCCGCTCGAGGTCGTGGTCGTCGATGACGGCTCGACCGACCGTTCGCGCGACATCATCGCCGGCTTCGGCGATCGCATTCGCCGCGTCTTCCAGGCCAATGCCGGCGAGACCGCCGCTGCTTATGCCGGTTTCGCCGCTGCCCGCGGCGACATCGTCATTTTTCTCGATTCGGATGACCTGCTGCGGCCGAACGCGGCGGCGGCCGTCGTCGCGGCCTGGCGACCGGGACTCTCGGCGCTGCAATGGCAAATGCAGCCGATCGACGCCGAGGGCCGGCCGTTCGGCGAAATCTTTCCGCGCTTCCCGTTCGCGCGGACGCCGGCCGGCGTGCGCGCCGAGGCCTTGAGCTGCGGCCTCTATGCGTGCCCCCCGACCTCGGGATGCGCCTATGCGCGCGCGTTCCTCTCGCGGCTCATGCCGCTGCCGACCGATTGCTTCCGCCACGGACCGGACGGCCCCATCAATGCCGTGGCGCCGCTTTACGGTGATGTCGAGACGCTGGCGCGGCCGCTCAGCTTCTACCGCATGCACGGCCGCAACATGTGGGCGCAATCATCGCTGCGCCCGGAGCGCTTCGCCGAATACATCGTCGTCGATCAAAAACGCGTCGCCTTCTTCCGCCGTCACGCTGCGGCGATGGGCATCGACTTGCCGGAGGATCTGCACGATCGCGGCCTCTTCCACCTGCAATACCGCATGGCTTCGCTGAAGCTGCGGCCGCAAACGCATCCTGTCGCGAGCGACACCGTCATGCGCCTTCTCGCGAAAGCGTGGCGCGCGGCGCGGCACTCACCGGACATGCCGGCTTCGCGCGTCGCCGTCCTGGTCTGGCTGGCGGCGCTGGGTCTGGCGCCCCTGCCGCTCGCCGAGTATCTCGTCGCCCTGCGCTTCGTCGGAGCCGAGCGCCCGGCGCTCGTTTCCGCCACGATCCGCTATGCTTCGGCGCATCGGTAGGGCCGCGGCGCGCCGGCGTGTCGTGCCTCGCCTTCCTGTGCTCGGCCGCCGCTCCCTGAGCGGCGAGATCAGTCCGGATCGGACGCCAGCGCCTCGCGAAACGCGCGCGGATCGAATTCGGCGCGCCCCTCGGCGCCGCGGCGCTCGACGTAGAGATCGAGCCGGGCCGCCGCGACGAGCGCGTCCTCGCTGAGCGCGCCGCCCGGATCAGCGGGGTCGACGGCAAGTCGCGCCAGCGACGGGCTGGCGGCGAGCAGGCGGAAGAGCGCGGTGACGCGCATATAGAGGTTGAGCGTCGTCGCTACATCGGTTCCGAGCTCCTCGGCCAGGAGATCGAGGACGACGCGAGTCTCGATCTGCGGCGGCTCCTCCGCCTCCTCGCCCTCGGCGGCCGCCTCTGCTTCGAGGCGGCGCAGATGCTCGGAAAAGATGAAAATTGCCGAGCCGAGAAGATCGGGCTCGACCGGACCGACGCGATGCGGCCGTGGCGGCGGTGGGACGTCGTTCATGGTGGGACGCTCGGCAAGGGGACACGAGACTCCAACGCCCGAGATGCCAAGGAGGCTTAGCGCACCTCCCCGCCGCCTTCAATTGTGCTACTCCTACGCGGCCTCGCGTGACGGCTTTCGCCGGGACCGACCATGAGCCTCGCCGCCAGTTTGAGCCGCTTCCGCCGCCGCCTGCCTGCCTCGCGTCCGCGCCTCCTGGCGGCGAGCCTGGCCGGAGCCGTGCTCTATCTGCTCCTGCCGAGCGCGCTCGGCGCGCCGACGCGCTTCGTCATCGCCTGGAATGTCGGCATTCTCGCCCTCCTCGGCCTCCTCGGCGCGATGATGGCGCGGGCGACGCCGAGGAGCATCGGCTTCCGCGCGCGGCGCGAGGACGAGAATGCCTGGGTCATTCTCGCGGCGGTGGTCGGCGCCGCCCTCGCCAGCATGGTCGCGATCTTCTTCGTGCTGCGCGAGGCCAAGGACGCCGCGAGCGGCCTCGCGGCGGTCAAGATGGCGCTGGGCGGCCTCACCATTCTCCTCTCCTGGCTGCTCTGCCATAGCATGTATGCGATCCATTACGCGCACGGCTTCTACGACGCGCCTGGGGCAGCGGAGGCCGCAGCGGCCAGCCCGGACGGCGCAGTGGGCGGGCTCGCCTTTCCCGGCGAGGATCGCCCCGACTACTGGGACTTCCTCTATTTCGCCTTCGTCGTCGGCATGACCTGCCAAGTCTCGGATGTGCAGGTGACCTCGCGCGCCATGCGGCGCCTCACCCTCGTTCACGGCGTCGTCTCGTTCTTCTTCAACACCGTCATCCTGGCGCTCACCATCAATATCGCGGCCGGGCTGCTCTGAGGCCGCGATCCGGCCCAGGCGGGGCGCCGGAAACTGGTACTTCGATCGGGCCTGCGCTCCGGCTACTCTCCCGGCTCCCTCACTTGCGAGCGGTGCCATGCCCGAGACCATCCTGACCGTTGCGGCGGCGCGGACGCTGCCGATCCCAGAAGGCCGGCGTTCGG
Organism: Alphaproteobacteria bacterium; assembly: GCA_021325525.1. Lineage (GTDB taxonomy): Bacteria > Pseudomonadota > Alphaproteobacteria > ATCC43930 > CGMCC-115725 > URHD0088. The sequence goes on along the minus strand of JAJPHB010000024.1, from coordinate 15,862 downwards.
CCGAGATTCTGCGCAAGGCCGATGTCGAGATCCGCTTCTATGCGCCGCAAGGCCATGATCCGCAGACGCCGCACGATCAGGACGAGTTCTACGTCGTCGCGGCCGGGACGGGAAAGTTCCGCGTCGATGGTCGCGTGACGCCGTTCGGCCCGGGCGATCTCCTCTTCGCCGCCGCACATGCCGAGCATCGCTTCGAGGATTTCTCGGACGACTTCGCCGTCTGGGTTCTCTTCTACGGACCGCGCAAGTAGTGGCGCGTCGATGTCCCATCTCCTCGCCCTTCTCGGCTTTGCCAGCGTGCATCTGATTGCCGCGATCAGCCCCGGCCCGGCCTTCGTCATGCTGACGCGCATCTCGGTCGCCCAGTCGCGCCGAACGGCCGTCGCCGCGGCGTTCGGCCTCGCGACGGGCGCTCTTCTCTGGGCGGCGCTCGCGAGCCTCGGCATGCAGGTCGTGCTGGCCAAGGCGGCTTGGCTCTACGACGTCCTGAAGCTCGCCGGCGGGCTCTACCTCGCCTGGCTCGGCATCGAGGCGTGGCGCCATGCCGGCGCGCCCGTGACGACGGATTGCCCGAGCAGCGGCGGCATGGGGATGGGGCGCGCCTGGCGGCTCGGCCTCGCCACCAACCTCGCCAATCCCAAGGTGATTGTCTTCTTCGGGAGCATCTTCCTGCTGTTCTTCGCTCCGGGCACCCCGGGCTGGGTGCGCGTCGCGGCGCTGGCGATCGTCGCCGTCGACGAGGCGGCCTGGTTCACCCTCGTCGCGCTCGTCTTCTCGACGCGCCCGGTGCAGGCCTTCTTCCGGCGGATGAAGGGCTGGATCGAACGGGCTGCGGGCACGGCCATGCTCGCTTTCGGCTTCCGCCTCATCGCAGAGCTGCGGCTTTAGGCGCCAACGCCCTTCGCGATCGCCGCATCGAGGAGCTCGGAGGGCACTTCCATGAGGCGCGGCCCGTCCGTCCACAGCAGGGCGCAGCGCACGCTCTTCGCGGGATAGATCGTCGCGATCGCGGCGCGGTAGGCGGCGAGCTGGCGCAGATAGAGCGGCGGCACGCCGGCAAGCGCGGCGGGCGGCGGGCGCAAAGTCTTGTAGTCGACGATGAGCACCTCGCGCGCCCCGACGACGAGGCGATCGATCTGGCCTGACAGGGCGTAGCCGCCGAAGAGGCCGACGACCGGCGCCTCGGCCTGCGAATCGGGGCCGAAGAGCGGTGCGAAGGCAGGGTCGCCGAGGATTGCCAGAGTTTCCTCGGCAAGCGCGCGCTGCTCGTCTTCGCCGAGACCGTGGACGGGCCTGGCGAGGAATTGCTGCGCCGCGGCAAGACGCGAGGGCGGCGGCAGCTCGGGCAGCATCTGCAGGAGGCGATGGACGAGGAGGCCGCGGCGGAAGCCGGCGCCGCGCGCGCCATTTTCGCCGTCGAGGGGCGAACGCGCCGCCGGCTCGGCCATATCGGGGCGCGACGGCGCGAGCGGCTTCGGCGGCATCGGCTCTGGCGGCGGCGGGCGCCGCACCCAGTCCGGCAGCTCCGCCGCCATGCGCACATCGAGCGCCGCCGCATTGTCGTCCTTCGCCGGCACGCGCTGTGGGCTGTCGAGCCGCAGCCCCGGCCCGGACCAGCCATCGGCACCGATGAGTGTGCTGAAATCGTGCGCGCATTTCTCGGCGACGCCGGAAAGCCCCTTGGCGACGAGGTTGTACCAGCAGCCGGCCGGCGGCGCCTTGCGCGTCTGCCAGCCGCAGACATAGAGCCGATCCTCGGCGCGCGTCATCGCGACATAGAGGAGGCGGCGATATTCCTCCTCGCGCCGGCGCAGCGCCTCCTGCCGCGCCGCCTCGGCCGCGGGCGCTTCGAGCTCGCGCCGCGCCGACCAGAGCGGCAGCTCGCCTTCGCCGTCCCGTGCCCACAGAAGGCGCGGCGTCTGCTTCGGCACCTGCATGGTGTCGGGCAGGAAGACGATCGGCGCCTGCAGCCCCTTCGCGCCGTGCACCGTGAGAATGCGCACCTCGTCGCGCCCGCGCTGGTCGAGGTCGCGCTTCACCTCGGTCTCGCCGCTTTGAAGCCAGTGGAGGAAACCCTGCAGCGACGGGATATGCGCGCGCTCGTAGGCGAGCGCCTGCGCCAGGAACTCGTCGAGCGGATCGCCCGCTTCGGCGCCGAGCCGGGCCAAGATCGCCCGCCTGCCGCCGCGCGCCCCGAGAATCTCAGCGAAAAGCTCGTAAGGCGCCGCGAAATCGACGCGCGCCAGAAGCTCGGAGAGCGCGTCGGCGGCGGCGCGCAGCGCCGGATGCTCGTCCGCCCGCCGCCGCAGCTCGCTCCAGAGGCTGCGCGTGCCGCGGCCATGGGCGAGCGTGAACAGCATCTCCTCCGTCACCGCGAAAAGCGGGCCTTTCAGCACGGCAGCGAGCGTCAGGTCATCTTCGGGCAGCAGCAGAAATTGGCCGAGCGCGGTCAGATCCTCGACGACGAGCTGCTCGGCAAGCCGCATGCGGTCGGCGCCGGCGACGGCAATGCGTCGCTGCTTCAGCGCCCGCACCAGCGCGCCGACAAAGGGGCCGCGCCGGCGGACCAGCACCATGACGTCGCCGGCGCGCAGACGCCGGCCGCGCGCCGGCAGCATCTCGCCCTCATCGAGCCAGCCTCGGATGCGAGCCGCGATCGCCTCCGCAAGGCGCGTCGCCGGTGCCCGCACGCGCTGCTGTTCCAGCGGCGGCTGCCAGGCCGGCAGCTCGCCCACCGGATCGGGAGCGACCGCCGGCCAGAGCTCGACCCGTCCCGCATGGCCGAGCCGTTGCGCGGCATGGTGAATGGCGCCGCCGTCGAGCGCCACGCCGGCCGCTGCTTCAGGCTGCGCGAAGACGGCATCGACGGCGCGGAGCACCGTCTCGGTCGAGCGGAAGGAGATGTCGAGATCGACCGTCCGCCAGCGGATATCGCCGGGCGGATCGGCGGCGGCCGCGACGCGTGCGGCGAAATGCTCGCGCATGCGCAGGAATTCGAGCGGGTCGGCGCGCTGGAAGGAGTAGATCGACTGCTTGGCGTCGCCGACGGCAAAGACGGTGCGATGCGCCTCGCGGGCGCCGCGGCCGCTGAAGAATTCCTCGGCGAGGGCCGCGATGACCTGCCATTGCTCGGGGTTGGTGTCCTGCGCCTCGTCGACGAGGATGTGGTCGAGGCCGCCATCGAGCTTGAAGAGCACCCAGGCGGCGACTCCGGGCGCATTCAGCAGCTCGCGCGTCTTGAGGATGAGGTCGTCGTAATCGAGCGCGGCGTGGAGCGCCTTCTTCGCGGCATAGGCGCCGAGCAGCGCGTCGGCAAGGCGCGCCATCGCCGCCGAGGCGTGGAGGAGCGCGCAGGCGCTGCGCGCGGCAAAGGTCTCGGCGACGCGCCGCGCCTCGGCGAGCAGCACCGCCGCGGCTCCGGGCGCCGCCACAGCCGCCGCCTTGGTGATATGGCGGTCGCGAATGGCGCCGTCGCTGGTCAGGAAGGCGAGCGCGTAATCGGGAAAGCCGTCGACCCGTCCCTCGGGATCGGCGAGCCACGCGGCGATGCGCGCGCCGCGGTTGCGATCGGAGACGGCGCCACTGGCGAGCAGCGCCGCCGCGGCGTCCCGCAGCGCCGCCTCGTCGCAAGCCCCTGGCGCCGCGGCGTCGGCGAGAATGCTCCCGGCGGTGGCGCCGGGCCGGACGCCGAGCAGCGCATGGAGGCGCGCCTCGAAGCGGGCGATGCTGTCGATCCCGCAGCGCGCAAGCCGGGCCCGTTCGAGGGTCAGCATCGCCAGCAGCTCGGCGAACCCTTCTTCCGGCAGGTAGCGCGTCGCCTCGGCGAGCGCGTCGGCGAGGCCCGGCGCGCCGGCGCGCGCTGCGGCGAGCACCGCCTCGCGCGCCTCGCCGAGAAGCTCGTCGGCATTGCGCTCGTCGAGCACCTCGAAATGCGGCGCCACCCCCGCCTCGATCGGAAACCGGCGCAGGAGCGACTGACAGAAAGCGTGGATCGTCGCGATCTTGAGCCCGCCCGGCGTGTCGAGCACGCGGGCGAAAAGGCGCCGCGCATGCCGCAGCAGCGCCGCGTCGGGCAGCGCGCCGGTGAGCGCCACCAGGTCCTGCGCGAGCGCGCCCTCTTCGGCCGTCGCCCACCGGGCGAGCCGTTCATTGATGCGGATCGCCATCTCGGCGGCGGCGGCCTTCGTAAAGGTGAGGCAGAGAATGCGCTCGGGCGGGCTGCCGCCGAGCAGCAGGTTGAGGACGCGGTCCGTCAGGACCTTGGTCTTGCCGGTCCCGGCCGAGGCCGCGACCCAGACCGAAAACGCGCCGTCGGAAGCACGACGCTGCCGCTCGCCCGCTTGCGCTGCCGGGTCGGTCACTCCGCCTCTCCGCCGGATAGGCTCCATTCCTTCACCCGCGCCAGATGCGCGTAATCGGTGAAGCGCGGCGCCCATTCGGGCCGCGGCCACGCCCGATAGGGCGTCGCCGGATCGTCGAAACGGGCGATCAGCCGCTCGAGGCCGGCGATGGCGCCATCCGCCAAGGCGTCGACCGCCGCCGGATCGTCGGCGATCCACTTCACCTCGCCCGGCGGCTCGCCCCCGGAGAGGCGCCAATAGGCGAGCGCCGCGACCCGCGCCGCGCCACCCCCGAAGCCGCCCGCCCGGGCGATCGCCGCTTCGAGCGGCAGTTGGGGAGCGAAGCCGCGCTCGACCTCGTTCGGCTTGGGCACGCCGCCCGTCTTGTAGTCGAGAATGACGAGCGTGCCGTCGCGGATGCGATCGATGCGGTCGGCCTTGCCGGTCAGCATGAAGGGCCCGCCGGGACCCGCGAGGGTGAGCGCGCCTTCGACCTCGCCACGGCTTTCGGCGAGCGTCGTCCGGCGCCGCCCCTCCTCTGCCACGAACCAGCGCGCGATCCGGCAGAAGCGCGGCCACCAGAAGGCCCAGACGCCTGGGCGCGACAGCGCCGCGCCGAAGGTCTCGCGCCCGATCTCGATGAGCGCCCGCTCGGCATCGGCCGGCAGCGCCGCCGGATGCGCGCGGATGAAGCGTTCGAGGGCGCGGTGAATGAGCTCGCCGCGCTCGGCCGCGCCGGGATCGGCGTCGATCGGATCGAGCGCCTGCAGCTTCAAGACATGGCGCGCGTAAATGCCGTAAGGATCGCGCATCCACGTCTCGATCTGCGTCACCGAGAGCCGTCGCGGCCGCGCCGAGACCGGCGGCCGCGGCTCGGGCGGTCCGATGGCGATGCGCCGCTCCGGCTCATCGAGGCGCGACTGCAAGGCGGCGACGCTGGGAAGCTCGGAGGCAATCGCGGCGCCGGCAGCGCGGAGCACCGTCTCGAGGCGCAGCAGCCAGCGCGACGGCACCGTCGGCGCCCCCTCAACCCGCGAGGCGCGCGTCAGCACCACCTCGCGCGCGCCCATTGCCTGAGCGAAGTCGAGCGCCGCGACGCCGACCTGCCGCTCGGGCGCCGGCAGGCCGAATTGCCGCCGCATGGGCCGCGAGAGCCAGGGGTCGGCGGCGAGCTCGGCCGGCCAGGTCCCTTCATTGAGCCCGCCCAGGATCATGAGATCCGCGTGCTGGAGCCGCGCTTCGAGGAGGCCCCAAATGCTGAGCCGCGGATGGCGGCCGTAATTCGGCCGCACCACTGGACCCGCGAGCAGCGCCTCGAAGAGCGCCGGATAATCGGCGCCGCGAATGGCGGGAAAGTCGTCCGCCGCCGCGAGCAGCTCGGCGATGAAGCGCGCCGCCGCCTCGCCGGCCTCCTCGCGCCAGAGCCGTGCCGCGCCCTCTTCGCCATCGCCGGCTGCAAGCCATTCCGCCGCCGCGACATGCGCGCGCACCAGCGCGGCGAGGCTCGTCTCCGCAGCGGCGAGCGCGGTCAGAAGCGGATCGAGGCCGCGGGCGAGGCGTTCCGGCAGTCGCCGCAGCGCCGGCGCGGCATCGCCCAGCGCCGCGGCGAGTCCGGCGAAGCCCGGCGCCGGACGCGGCCCGCGCAGCACGGCGAGCTCGAGGCGGCGCACCTCGGCGCGAAACGCCTCGGGCGCCATGCCGCAGGCGGCCAGCGGGTGCTTCAGCGCCGCGAGCAAAGGCACCGGCGCGCATTGCGAGGCGGCGAGCTCGGCGACGAGGCGGAGAAAGACGCCGGGCGGCGTGCGGTTCAGCGGCAGGCCGGCCGAATCGTCGATTTCGATGCCCCAGCGCCGCAGCTCGGCGGCGACGCGGCGCGCGAGATCGCGGTCCGGGGTGATGAGCGCCGCCGTCTCACCCGGGCGTTCGAGGCGCTCGCGCAGCAGCAGCGCAATCGCGCCCGCCTCCTCCTGCGGGCCGTCGCAATCGAGCCGCGCCAGGCCGGCAAGCGCCGCGCGCGGCAGCGCCGCGATCTCGCGCCAGCGATGCGTCTCCGCCGCCGGCCGCATGATTTCGGCGACGAGCCGCGAGCGCTCCGGGCGGCCGCCGCCGGGAGGCGTCGCCGGCCATGGCCGCAGATCGGCTGGCGACGCTTCGAGGCGGGCGAGGAAGCCCGCCGCCACATGATGGGGGTGGGTCGGATCGTCGGCGATGGCGGCCCAGCTCGACGCCTCGATCAGCGGGTCGAGGCCGGGCAGCACGACGGCGCCGCGCGGCAGCCGGGCGATGACGGCGAGAAGCTCCGCAACGGCCGGCAGGGCGCCGCCGATTCCTGCCGCGACGATCCGACGCTGCGGCGGATCGCGCCGCCAGGCCTCGGCCTGCGCCGCCAGCGCCGCATTGCGCCGCGCCGCCGGATCGAGGCAGCCTTCGGCTCCGAGAATGGCCGGCCAGCGCGCGACGAGGATGTCGAGAAAGCGCAGCACGAGCTGCCAGTGCTCGGCATAGTCATCGGGCACCAGCGCGGCGAGGCCGCCGAGATCGCCGTTTTCGCTCTGCACCTCGTCGAGGAAGCGCGCCAGCTCGCGCGCCAGCATCGCCGCCTGGCCGGGCAGCAGCGCCGCAGGTCCGATCCGCTCTCCCCAGGCGAGGACGAGCCGCGTCAAGAGCAGCCGCCGGCGCAGCTCGGGTATGGCCGGCGGAATGTCGGCCGCATCCGCCGCGCTCGCAGCGGCGGCCGCGGCGAAGTCGAGCTCGTCCTCGCCGAGATCGCCGACGGGTCGCATTTGCGGCAGGAGCAGCGCTCTTCCCTCGGACGCGCGCAGGAAGGCTTCGCGCAGGGCGCGGCAGGCGCGGCGCGTCGGCAGCAGGATGAGCGCGCGCGAAAGGGAAAGAGGATCGCCCGCGCTCTCGGCGAGGAGGCCCGCGACGAGCGCGTCCAGAAACGGCAGGTGGCCCGGAATGGTGTAGAGCGAAGGCCGCATCCCTGCCGCCCGCCGAGGCCCTCAGCGCTCGACGCGGTTGATCGCCAGCCGCTTGTCGGCCATCGCGAGGCCCGCCGGCGTGCCGATATGGTACCACTCGCCGTCATGGACGATGGCGCGCAGGCGTCCCGCTTCCTGGGCATTGTCGTAAAGGCGGAGCAGCGAAAACTTCGCCGGCAGGCTGGCCGCGCCGGCGAAGAGCCGCGCGTGCAGAATCTGGACGCCGGCGAAGAGGAAGGGCGCGATCTCGCGCTCGCCGCGCCGCCGCGGCACACCGAGCGGGTCGAGCAGATAGTCGCCGCTCCCCTCGTAGCCGATTGCGGTGGTCGTCCTCTGCAACAGCAGCAGCGCGTCCATCTCGTCCTCGCGCCAGGCCCGCGCCAGGCGTTCGAGGGCCGGCACCTTGCCGTTCAGCCAGAAGACGTCGCTGTTGACGACATAGAAGCGCTCGCCGAGCCGCGGCAGCGCCTTGAAGACGCCGCCGCCTGTCTCCAGAAGCTCGCTTTCCTCGGAAAGAATGATGCGCGGCCTCGGCCGGGCGGCGAGGTGGGCGGCGATCTGCTCGCCCTTGTAGTGCGTATTGACGACGACGGTCTCGACGCCCTGCGCCTCGAGCCGGTCGAGCGCATGGTCGAGCAGGGTGCGGCCGCGGATGCGGACGAGCGGCTTCGGGATCGAATCGGTGATCGGGCGCATCCGCGTGCCGAGCCCGGCCGCCAGCACCATCGCGGTTCTTGGAGGCATCATGCCGCGTCCTGCCGCGAGGGCTCTCGGCGCAGCGCCGGCGGGATCTGGCGGTCGAGCCAATGCGCGACCGGCGCCAGCGCCGGATGGCGGATATCCTCGGCGATGAGGCGCCAGACGCGGGGAATGTGCTTCAGATAGCCGGACTTGCCGTCGCGCCGCCAGAGGCGGGTGAAGATGCCGACGATCTTGCAGTTGCGCTGCGCGCCGAGCACCGCATAGGAGGCGAGGAACGCCGCGCGGTCGGTGCCCGGAAAAGCTGCGAGATAACGCGCGATCATCGCCTCGGCGAGGGCCGGTGAAACGTCGCGCCGCGCGTCTTCGAGAAGCGAGACGAGATCGTAGCTCGCCGGGCCGATAACGGCGTCCTGGAAATCGAGGAGGCCGCAGGCGGCAACGCCCGGGCGGCCATCGAGGCGGAGCAGGTTGTCGACATGGTAATCGCGCAGGACCAGCGTCGGGGTAGGCATCGCGGCCGCGGGGAGGACGCGGCGCCACGCCGCCAGATATTCCTCGCGGATCGCCTCCGGCACCGGCGCGCCCGTCACCTCCGGAAGGAACCAGTCGACGAGCAGCGACGCCTCGAAGAGCAGCCGGCCCTCGTCGTAGGGCGGCAGGGTTGCGGCGGCCGGATCGAAACGGCGATGGAGATAGATGAGGACGTCGACGGCGAGCGCATAGAGCGCCGCCTCGTCGGCGCCTTCGCCGAGAAGGCGCGTATAGGTGGCATCCCCCAGATCCTCGAGCAGGAGCAGCCCTGCCGCCTCGTCGCGCGCCAGGATGCGCGGCGCGCTGAGGCCGAGCCGGTGCAGGATGGCAGCGACGGCGAGAAAGGGCCGCACATCCTCCTGCGGCGGCGGCGCGTCCATGAGAACCGCGCTCTCGCTTCCGCGGCGGAGGCGGTCGTAATGGCGGAAAGAGGCATCGCCGGCAAGGATTCGCCGCTCGGCATCGCCCCAGCCCGCGCGCCGCAGGAACGCGGCGATGAGCGCGGCGCGGTCACTCATGCCGCGAGAATCCGCGGGAGGCGCGCCGACCAGGAGCGATCGCCGCGCAGCCGCGCCCGGCGCGCCTCGGGTGCCGCGCCGGGCAGCAAAGCGATGTCGAGCCGGTCCGGTGGGGCAAACCCGGCCAGACGGTCGGGCCATTCGATGAGGACGATGCCCTCGGCCAAGGCCTCGTCGAGCCCCAGCTCCTCGATCTCCTCCGGGCGGGACAAGCGGTAGAGATCGAAATGCGAGACGGCGCCGCGCGGCGTGTCGTAGGTCTGCACGAGAGTGAAGCTCGGACTCGGGACTTCCTCGGGCGCGCCGCAGGCACGGATGAAGGCGCGGGCGAAGCTGGTCTTGCCCGCACCGAGCTCGCCGCTGAGCGCGATCGCGTCTCCCCGCCGCGCCTCGCGCGCCACCCTGCCGGCGAGCCGCGCGGTCGCCGCCTCGTCGGAGAGATCGACCCAGCCTTCGGTGACATTCGATGCGGCAGCCACGAGGCTCTTGTAACCCGTTCGCGTCGCGCCCGACAATCGCCTCGGCTCAGCCGCCCGCTTGCGGCGCGCGGCCGAGCGCGCGGCGCACCTGCTCGGCGAGCTCGGCCTGACGATAGGGCTTGCCGATGATCGGGAACTCCCTTTCGGCGCCGTATTCAGGCGACACCGTGTGCACGGTATAGCCCGAGGTGAGCAGCACCTTGATGTCCTGGCGCAGCTTGCGCGCCTGGCGCGCGAGCTGGATGCCGCTCACGCCATGCGGCATGACAACGTCGGTGAAGAGCAGGTCGATGGGTTCGTCCCGCGCCAGGATGTGCAGCGCCTCGATCCCGTCATGGGCGACGAGGATGCGGTAGCCGAGATCGCCCAAGGTCGCGACCGCGACGTCGAGGACATCGGGGTCGTCCTCGACGACGAGTACCGTCTCCGAGCCCCTGAGCTTTGTTGCCGGCTTCGCCGCCGGCTGGGCGGGCGCCGGCTGCCGCATCGCCACCGGCAGGTAGATGCGCACCGTCGTTCCCCGCCCCGGCGCGCTTTCGATCGTGGCATGCCCGCCGCTCTGGCGGACGAAGCCGTAGAGCTGGCTCAATCCGAGACCACTGCCCTTGCCGACCTCCTTCGTCGTGTAGAAGGGCTCGAAAGCGCGCTCCAACACTTCGGGCGTCATGCCCGCCCCGGTATCGGAGAAGGAGAGCATGACGAACTGGCCCGGGCGCACATCGGCGAGGCGCGCGGCTTCGGCATCGAGAGTGGTGTTGTGCGTCTCGATGGTGAAGTTGCCGCCCTCCGGCATCGCATCGCGCGCGTTGACGACGAGGTTGAGGATCGAGGCCTCGAACTGGGCGGCGTCGACATTGACCGGCCAGAGGCCGGGATTGAAGCTGGTGCGCACCTCGATCGCCTCGCCGAGGGCGCGCTTGATCAAGACGTCGAGGTCGATGATCAGCGAATTGAGGTTGCACGCCTCCGGCCGCAAAGTCTGCCGCCGCGAGAAGGCGAGAAGCTGCGTCGTCAGGCGCGCGCCGCGCTCGGCCGAGCGGCGGATGGTGGCGATCAGCTTCAGCATCTGCTGATCGCGCCCGGCCTCGCTCTCGAGGAGATCGACATTGCCGATGATGACGGTGAGGAGGTTGTTGAAATCATGGGCGACGCCGCCCGTCAATTGGCCGACGGCCTCCATCTTCTGCGCCTGGTAGAGCGCGGCCTGCGACGTGGCGAGCTTCTCGCTGGCGGCGCGCAGCTCCTCATTCGCCCGCTGCAGCGCGCGCTCCCGCCGCTGCGCCACGGTCACGTCCTCGACATGGTGGACGATGTAAGCGATCTTGCCCGCGGCGTCGAAGACCGGCGCGTTCACCGCGCTCCAGTGGCGCTCGTCGAGGGTGCCGTCCTCGGGGCGGCGAAGATCGTATCTCTGCACCTCCATGGCGTCGGCCTGGCGGGTCTGATTGACGCGGTCGAGCGAAGCCCGCAGGTTCCGCCCCCAGGCGCCGCCCGGCTCCTCGGGGTCATCGGGGAAGATCTCGGCGAGAGCGCGCCCGACGATCGCCTCGCGCGGACGCCGGATGGCGCGCAGATAGGCCTCGCTCGCCACCGCGACGCGCAGCTCCGGCGTCAACACCAGGATCAGTCCCGGCGCCGATTCGAAGACCGCCTTGAAGTCGATCTCGGGCGAGCGTTGCGGCGACGACATCACCACCTCCGAAGAATGTGCCGGCCGGTCCGCCGCGCGGCCACCCGCTGCGCGCGGTCGGCGGACTGCCTCGGCCAACGCGAAGACTAGCGTGCACACGCAGGAGAGGAAAGGCGGAATTCCCTTGCAATGCCGAAGCCCGGGCGTGCGGAACGCGGCCGCGCCCCGTCGTTCGACCGAACGCATCGGCGGTTGCCAAGCGGGCATGGCGCGATCATCTTACCGCCGCGCGCAGGAGGCGCGAGCGGGGGACAATGACGAGCAGCACCGAAGTCGCGATCATCGGCGCGGGACCCGTCGGCCTCTTCGCCGTCTTCGAATGCGGCATGCTGAAGATGCGCTGCGCCGTGCTCGACGCCCTCGATGCGGTGGGCGGACAATGCGTCGCGCTCTACCCGGAAAAGCCGATCTACGACATCCCGGCCTATCCGCGGATCGCGGCGGCGGAGCTGATCGAGCGGCTGTCGGAACAGGTCGCGCCCTTCCAGCCCGCCTTCCACCTCGGCTCGGAGGTGGTGGAGTTGGCGCGCGTGGCGGATGGAGGCTTTCGCCTTGCCACCGCCGCCGGGACGCGGCTCACGACCCGCGCCGTCATCATCGCCGCCGGCGTCGGCGCTTTCGGGCCCAATCGCCCGCCTTTGCCGGGAATCGCCGAGTTCGAAGGCAAGAGCGTCTTCTATCTGGTGAAGCGGCGCGAAGACTTCCGCGGCAAGCGCGTCGTCATCGCCGGCGGCGGCGATTCGGCGGTCGATTGGGCGCTTTCCCTCGCCGGGGTCGCCGAGCGCGTCATCGTCGTCCACCGCCGCGCCAAGTTCCGCGCCGCTCCGGAATCGGCGGCGCGCCTGCAGCGCCTGGCGGAAGAGGGGACAATCGACCTCGTCGTGCCCTACCAGCTCCACGGGGTCGAAGGCAGCGGCGGCGCGCTGAGCCATGTCGTCGTCGCCGATATGGCGGGCGAGACGCGGCGCCTCCCGGCAGACGCGCTGCTCGCTTTCTTCGGGCTCGCCATGAGCCTCGGCCCGATCGCCGGCTGGGGCCTCAATCTCGAGCGCAACCATATTGCCGTCGATCCGGCGACCGGCGCCACTTCCGTTCCCGGCATCTTCGCCATCGGCGACATCGCGACATATCCCGGCAAGCTGAAGCTCATCCTCGCGGGATTCGCCGAAGCGGCGATGGCGGCGCACGCGATCTACCCCCTGGTCCACCCCGGCGAGGCGCTGCATTTCGAATACTCGACGACGACGGGCGTGCCGAGCTTGGGTTGAGCGGCCGCCTTCAGGACGCTTGCGCGCGCTGCGAGGCGCTGGGTGACGCATCTTCGCGCGCCGGGGCTGCCGCCGGCAGGTAGAGCGTCACCGTCGTGCCTTTGCCCTGGGCGGACTCCATCTCGACCCGCCCGCCATGCAGCTCGATGAAGCTCTTGACGAGGGAGAGGCCGAGCCCCGCCCCCGATTGCCGCGCCTGCGGATTGCCGCGCTCGAATTTCTCGAAGACGCGCGCCTGGTGCTCGCTCGGGATGCCGACGCCATTGTCGGAGACGACGAGCGCCACCTCCTCGGCCTCGCGGCGGGCGGCGAGGCGGATGGTGCCGCCGGGCGGCGTGAATTTGATGGCGTTCGAGATGAGGTTGAAGAGCGCCTGCTTGAGGCGCCGCTCATCCGCGGTGATGGTGCCGAGATCGGCGGGACAATCGAATTCGAGGTTGAGGTTCTGCTTGCGCGCCCGCTCGCCCGTCAGCGACAGCATGCTGGTCATGAGGCTGTGAAGGTCGATGCGGTCCGATTCGAGCATCATGTAGCCGGCCTCGATGGTCGCCAGATCCAGAATGTCGTTGATCAGCGAGAGAAGGCGGTGCGAGCTGTCGAGGATGCCCTTGCTGTAGTCGAGCTGGCGCGGGTTGAGCTCGCCGAAATACTGCTTCGTCAGGATCTCGGCGAAGCCGATGATGGCGTTCAACGGCGTCCGCAGCTCGTAGGAGACGTTGGCGATGAATTCGCTTTTCAGGCGGCCCGCCGTCTCCAGCGCCTCGTTGCGCTCGCGCAGCGCGCGCTCGACGCGCGTCGAATCGGTGACGTCGAGGTAGCTGAGGAGCACGTTGCCGTCGGGCAGCGGCACCGAGGCGACGCGCAAGGTCGAGCCGTCGCGGCGTTCGAGGGTGCCGCTCGACAAGGTCTGCGCGGCGACGCGGGCAATGATGCGCGCCTTGCGCTCGGCCCAGTCCCGGCCGTCATCGAAGAAGGCGCGCGTCTTCTCGACGATCTCGCCGACATGCGGCTCGCCCTGCAGATCCTCGGGCGAGAGCTGCCAGATCTGGCCGTAAGCCGGGTTCGAGAGCTTGAGGCGGCCGTCGCTGCCGAAGACGGCGATCGCCTCGTAAAGATTGTCGAGCGTCTCGCGCTGCACCTCGATGAGAGTGTTGTAGGAGCGCTCGAGGGCCAGCTTGTCGGTTACGTCCTCATAGACGAAGGTGAGGCCGCCGAAGGGATGCGGCGAGACGACGAGGCGCAGCGTCCGGTCGTCCGGCAGATGCAGCAGCTCCTCCTCGGGCTCGATGAGGGAGGTGAACATGGCGAGCTGCTGCTTCTTGAAGGCACGGAAATCGGCATATTCCGGAATGCGCCGCCGCTCGCGCAGGCGCTCCAGCACCTCGCCCAGGGTGGGCTCCGTCGTCAGCCATTCCTCTTCGAGGCGCCACAGCGTGCCGAAGGCGGTGTTGAAGAATTTCAGCCGCGTGTCCGGGCCATAGATGGCGACCGCCGTCGCGACGTTCTCCAGCACCTCGGCATGGGCGGCGATATGGCGCGCCAGCTCCGCCTGAACGTTCTCCAAATCGGTGAAGTCGCGCGCATAACCGACGATGTCGCCGTCCTCGGCAAGCGGCTGCTCGGTGAATTCGACGAGGCGGCGCGAGCCGTTGATGACGATGTGGTGGCTCTCGGATTGCGCGGTCCGCGTCCGCCGCGCCCGTTCCGCGAGGCCCCGGCCGCGGCCCGGCAGGACGCCGGCGCCGAGCTCGCGCGCCTCGGCCACGGTGATGGCCGGCGTCGAATCGAGCGCCGCCGCATAGGCGCGGTTGCAATCGAGCAGGGCGAGGTCGGTCGCGGCGCGGCGCCAGATCGGCAGCGGCACGGCATCGAGCATGGCGCGCAGGTGGTCGCGCTCGCGCCGCAGAGCCTCCGCCTCTCTCCTGGCGGCCGCCCGCGGGGCGGCGTCGCCGACCCAGACGACATCGCCGAGAACCCGGCCGCTCTCGTCCCGCAGCCGCCGTCCGATGAGATCGAGATGGCCGCCCGAGGCGAGAGCAGCGTCCAGCACAAAAGCGAGCCCCTCGCCCCGCAAGCGGGCCACCGCCTCGCGGAGAGCCGCGGCGGCAGCGGGTTCGAGGCGGTCGAGCAAGTCGGAAAAGCGGGGGACCGCGGCGAATTCCAGGGCCGCGACGGCTCCCGGCCGGTAGCTCTCGCTGTCATCCGCGGCGCGCCAGCGGAAGCAGGCGAAAGGTCCGGCATCCAGCATCGCCTCGGCCTCCGCCGCCGCGGCGGCGAGCCGGGCCATGGCGGCGCGGCCTGCCGCGAGGCGGCGCCGCAGGACGATGAAGACGGCAATGGCGGCAAGCAGCGCCAGCGCCAGGATTGCGGTCGAGACCACGGCCGGCGGCGTCCCGTCGGCGGCAAGCGCCGGCCACGGGCACAGCGCCACCGCGCCGGCAAAGCCGATGCCAGTCATCGACCGCATTCGCACGAGCCTCGATCCAACGCCGCTCTTGCCGCCAGCATACGCTCTGCGCCGTTCGGCGGCCATCCTGTCACAGCCGCCAATCGCGCGTCGTTTCAACTTCCGCCGGCTCCCCTTCCCCAGTCGTCTGCGCCACCCCGCTCGGCTGATCGCTCCCGCGGGCACCGGCTCAATAGCGGTAATGGTCGGGCTTGTAGGGTCCGCGTTCGGCAACGCCGAGATACTTCGCCTGCGCCGCGCTCAGCTTCGTCAGCTTGACCCCCAGCTTCTCGAGGTGGAGCGCCGCGACCTTCTCGTCGAGATGCTTCGGCAGGACGTAGACCTTGTTCTCGTATTTGCCGTGATTGGTCCAGAGCTCGATCTGCGCCAGCACCTGGTTGGTGAAGGAGGCGCTCATGACGAAGGAGGGATGGCCCGTGGCGCAGCCAAGATTGACGAGGCGGCCCTTGGCAAGGACGATGAGGCGCTTGCCGTCGGGGAAAATGACCTCGTCGACCTGCGGCTTCACCTCCTCCCATTTGTAGTTGCGCAAGGCCGCGATCTGAATCTCGCTGTCGAAATGACCGATGTTGCAGACGATCGCGCGATCCTTCATCTGCCGCATGTGGTCGAGGGTGATGACGTCGACGTTGCCGGTGGCGGTGACGAAGATGTCCCCCAGCGGCGCGGCATCCTCCATCGTCGTCACCTGATATCCCTCCATCGCCGCCTGCAGCGCGCAGATCGGGTCGATCTCGGTCACCATGACGCGGGCGCCCTGGCTCCTGAGGCTCGCCGCCGAGCCCTTGCCGACATCGCCGAAGCCGCAGACGACGGCGACCTTCCCGGCCATCATGACGTCAGTCGCCCGCTTGATGCCGTCGACGAGGCTCTCGCGGCAGCCGTA